>NC_008321.1:1432000-1790000 GCF_000014685.1 Shewanella sp. MR-4 | reverse complement strand
CATCCACCTGATGCACATAACCATGATCTTTGTTGATCACACCATCACGGTCTAAAAATACGGCTCGATTGACTGTACCCACAGTACTACTCCACTCACTAAAAACGGCGCTTAATGCGTAATTTCCCTATTATTCCATCCATTGCAAGAAATTGCACCGCGAAGTTGTTAGAGACATGACACTGTTTGCCCCAGATCCGGCTTATCTCAACCTAAGCGAGTTTAAGACAAGAATAAAAGACGACTTATCACAGCGTATTTAGCCCAATAAATCAGCCGATAAATGTTTTTCAGGCATAAGGAATGCGGTATTCAATCGAGCTTTTCCCTTTATTTGTACTCTTTTTAACGGTAACCTTGCACGGATAACAATAAAACACCTAAAAACAGACGGTCATAATGAGTCGAACTACGCCTATAGTCCATAAAACCCGCACCCAATTAGTTGTAGAAGTGCTGAGAGAGAAAATTCTTTCGGGTGATATAGCCGCAGGGGAACCACTCAGACAAAGCGCCTTAGCCGAGGCCTTACATGTAAGCCGTATTCCCGTGAGAGAAGCCTTACTACAGCTGGAGGCGGAGGGGCTTGTGAAGTTCGAACCCCACAAAGGGGCGACCGCGACCGAATTATCCGTTGAACAAGTGACTGAGCTTTTTGAATTACGCGCCATGATCGAGACCGATCTACTCGCCAAAGCCATACCACGACTTCAAGAAGAAGATTTAATAAAAGCAGAACGCGTATTGGAGCAATTGGAATCGGCCTTTAAACATGAAGATGCCGTCGCCAGTTGGAGCGAGCTAAATACACAGTTTCATACCTGTTTATATCAAGCCGCCAATCGTCCACATACGCTAGAGGTTGTCCACGGCCTCAATACTAACTGCGATAGATATATCCGTTTGCAATTGCTGCTCGCAGGAGGTATTCCCGCAGCAGAGCACGAGCACCGTGAACTGCTCAACTATTGCAAACAAAGAGAAACAGAGAAAGCCACGGCGTTGCTGCGACATCATATTTTGCATGCCGCAATGACAATTCGGGATCTCGTCGCCAAACAGGTGGTCTAGATCACGGACTGTCATTCGTTATACCGATAAGCTTTGTTGTCGATTTGAGGCAGCACGCTAAGTTCTGCCTTTTTTATTTGAGAGAAAACACCATGCAGTACGCCACTATCACTGGCTGGGGAAAATGCGTTCCTCCCGCCACTTTGACTAACGATGATCTTGCTACTTTTATCGAAACTTCCGATGAATGGATTAAAAGCCGTACCGGGATCAGCCAGCGTCATATCAGCCATGTGAATACCTCAGAATTAGCATCGGTTGCCGCTAAACGCGCCCTTGCCGCGGCAGGCATTGACGGCAGCGAAATTGATATGATCATTTTAGCCAGCGCCAGCCCAGATACCTTGATCCCCAATATTGCCTCTACAGTCCAGGCTAATATTGGCGCAAGCTGTGCAGCCTTCGATATCAATGCGGCATGCAGTGGCTTCTTATACGGCTTAGGTTTAGCCAGCTCACAGATCAAGAGTGGCCAGAGCAAGAAAGTATTGGTGATTGGTGCTGAACGTTTATCATTCTATCTAGATTGGTCACGCCGTGAAACCGCAGTGCTGTTTGGTGATGGTGCGGGTGCCGTCGTGGTTGAAGCGACGGACGTTCCAGGCGGTGTATTAGGCTATGAGCTGAATAACGACCCAGAAGGTCGCGATATCCTAAAAGCCGGTTTTGGTACTGCGATGGACAGATTCTCCGCCGAATCATTAGACTTTTATATTCAATTCGATGGCCAAGAAATCTTTAAACGTGCCATTAATGGTATGAATAAGTTAAGCACTCAAGTGCTTGAAAAATGTGGCGTCGATAAGGATGAAGTCGACCTAGTGATCCCACACCAAGCGAACGAGCGCATTATCGATACCCTAGTTAGCCGCATGAAGATCCCTAAAGAAAAAGCCTTCGTGAACATCGCTAACTATGGCAACACCTCGGCGGCCACTATCCCCATCGCCATCTGCGATGCGTTGGAAAAAGGGTTAATTAAGCCGAACCAAACCATTCTGTCCTGCGCTTTCGGTGCTGGGTTAACCTCAGCAGCGCTGCTACTGCAGTGGGGCGAGCGCGTGACCCCTGTGCAGGTGAGTGATGCTCAGCTGCCACCCTGTGAGCTAAGTGGTATTGAGCTGGTTAAACGTGCTGTGGATTATTTCTGTAAGTAATTTATCCCGCTAACAGGGCTCAAAGGCCATCTTCGGATGGCCTTTTACATTTTTATCTCTTCAGGGACTCGACGCATTTCATCCCAGTAAATCCCCTGCTTAAAATAGCCCGCGAGTTTTTGATTTAATTCATTAAAGCTTTTTATGGCAACCTCTTCACCACACAAACATGACCAGACGAATCGATGGCAGTTGTTGTCGAACAAATCATATTCACGGTATTGATAAATGGCCCGCTCGGCACGGCTCACCATATCACTGGCAATCAGTGGTTGATGTTGATGATTGCAGGCAATATAGATTTGGCTACCAGTACGCCCCGCTAGAAACCGTTTTACCGATACCGCCCTTATCAGCCCTGAGCCATGTAGCTCGATAAGGCAATCATCCGCCAACCAAATGCCAGTATGTTCAATGACCCCAAACACATAGCAGCAAACAATGCTTCCAGGCTGCGGCGAGACTTGTTTAAAGCCCTTCTGCCACTGGCTGGGTGCTGCAACCATGGCTTGGTTGGCACTCGCTTGCCGTGGCGCTCTGCCTAATAGGCGGTCACGCTCAAGCTGTTGACGCTTTTCACGCTCATCGGCGAGCAATAACGCGCCCATTGCTGCACTGCCAAGCCAAAGTAACGGTAATGGCATATCATCCCCTTATGGCAACAATCACCTTTAATAAAACTCGTCTTTAGACCGTTTACCTCAAAGACGGCACCTTTAAAACCAGTGAATCTTACCCTTTGAATTATCACTAGTATGAGTGAAGTACAGTTGCAAATAATTGCCAAATTTTCTGCTTAAGCGCCCGTAAATGAAACTTGTTGCTCACTCATTTAACAGGTCTTTTGAAGCTTTAAACCAGAAATTTATGCAGTGTAATGGGATAAGAGTTAATTGAAGATGAAATATGTCAACAGCATGAATCTATCTGCTTGTTAGCGGTGAAGAATCTGAAATACGAAAAGAAGATAAGCAGAAAAAACGGAAGTCTTTGCAGTCAAAGGCTTCCGTTATATGGTTAACCTATTGGTTACACCAAGGTGTCATTGGCCTCATCAGTGAGCGCCATAAGACAAGGCAATATTAGAGTTTAACCAGCATCTTTCCTTTATTTTTGCCTTCGAATAAGCCGATAAATGCATCAGGAGCTTGTTCTAAACCTTGATATACTGTCTCTTCCGACTTCATTTTGCCTTCTTGTAACCACTGCGCCATCTGTCCCACAAACTCGCTGTACTGGTCCCAATAATCCATCACAATAAAGCCCTGCATGGTGAGCTTTTTGGTGTTAATCGCTAAGAGATTGCTTGGACCAGGAACTGGCGTCTGCGCATTATAATAGGCAATCATGCCACATACCGAAATGCGGCCGTAATCATTCATCACATCTAAAGCAGCTTCAAGATGGGCGCCACCGACGTTCTCAAAATACACATCAATGCCTTCTGGAGCCGCGTCACGCAGTGCTTGGGTTAAATCGGTCACATTTTTATAGTTAATCACCGCATCCACACCGAGACTTTTGACGAGCTCGGCTTTTTCATCTGAGCCAACTGAAGCAATCACTTTACAGCCATTAAGCTTGGCGATTTGACAGACAACCATACCGACCGCACCGGATGCAGCTGAAACAAATACTGTATCCGTTGGTTTTAACTTAGCCACTTTCATTAGACCGACCCAAGCTGTCAAGCCAGGCATACCGATAATACCTAAAAAGTACTGCTCAGGAATATTCACTGCAGGTAATAAAGTGAGATCGCTACCGTCACTGATAAAGGCACTACGCCAGCCACTGATATGGCTCACCTTGGCACCAACGGGAAATTGTGGATTTAAGGATTCAATGACTTCACCAATGGCGCCACCATCCATCACTTCATTAATTTGGTATGGCGGAATATAGGAATCCTTGTCGATCATCCGACCGCGCATATAGGGATCGACCGACATCCAAGTGTTTTTGACTAACACTTCTCCGGTTTTCAAGGCGGGTAATGTGACCTCGACCAACTTAAAGTTAGTTTGTGTTGGCATACCTGTAGGACGTGATGCTAAATGAATTTGATTGCTTATCATGGTGTTAACCTCTATTAAATCCAACACACATCAAACTGGAATATGTGTTTTTCGTAGACAATGCACGACTCTATTCGCTTGCAAATAGTTTGTGCGCAAACTTTATGTCAATAAGGTAACCAGATGTGATGCAGAAAGCAACTACTAAGTCTAAAAATATTTTGTGCGCAAACTATTTTTAGACCGCGTAATTTGTTAACATCACTACTTCTTGCTAATCATGGGTAAAGTGTATGGCTCAAAAATTATCTGACAATGTGTGCTTTGCACTGTATTCGGCCACGAACTCATTAGTGAGAGCGTTTCGCCCCATCCTTGACGAATATGATCTCACTTATCCCCAGTACATTGTGATGCATTCACTCTGGTACGTGAATGACGTCAGCCTGAAAGAGTTGTCTAACGACACTCGCTTAGATCCAAGCACCTTAACGCCAATCGTGAAGCGTTTGGAATCAAAAGGATTACTCACTCGAAATTTATCAGAACTGGATGAACGGAAAAAAGTGATATCACTTACCCTTAAGGGGCGACAATTGCAGGATGAAGCGACTCAACTCACAGAGAAATTGGTGGCTCGCTCTAGCATGAGTGCAGAGCGTATCGAGGAATTACGACTCTTATGCCTAGAATTAGAGGCGGAGTTATCCAAAGACTAACCGAGCGAGTGGAAAAGCGTTATCTGAGACTCTCTTAAATAAATTGCCTTTCAAGCACAAGACAGCCTAACCACGACAAAGACTGACAACAGAACTGATATTTTTTCTAATCAGAGGCTTGGCTAAGTGAACCATGGACTTAGCCAAGTCTGTTGAATGAAGAAGTCACTATTGCAGCAAAGTGGCGTACGTCACTCAAATCTCGCTATCGATTTTGGCGAACCCTTTGATGTCTTTAATACCCGTCTTAGCTCGAGTAAGCCAATAATTCCCCCACTTTTAACTCCTCGGCGCCGCCCATGCTAGCCACCTGCGCTAATAACAGTTCGCCACAGGCTAAGGCATCTGTCAGTGCGCTATGGGCGCCATAGATAGGCAAACCATATCGCTCACGACAGGCTCCCAATCTTAGACTCCCCTCTTTAAGCACTGAGTGTTCGCGTAACAACCGATGTTTCTCAAGCAATAGGGTATCAATTGCAGGTATAACGATAGCTTGATGATAAATAGACAAAATATCTTGTTGTAAAAAACGGCAATCGAGTGGAGAGTGGTGCGCAACCAAGATGTGCCCACGGGTTTGGCTCACAAACCATGCCATCGCCTCCTCAATACTCACAGCCTCAGTTAAATGATTATCGAGAATGCCATGTATCGTCGCACTCTGTCCGACACTGCCCTGGATTTGCACTAATTTTTGCTGCGCGCTCCCAAGTGGAATAGTGCCATTTTCAATCGGGACCAGCCCAATACTTAAAATTTGGTCATTTAGAGGATCTAAGCCCGTCATCTCCAAATCCATCGCCATCAAGGGCGCGCGACTGATGGGCAAATCTAAGAGTGGCAATAAGGATTGATAGTAATCCTTAAATAACTCATGCTGACAGCGCAGTGCTCGCCACCTCAGCTTAGCGTTAACCCACCATGGTCCCATTAAAAGCTCCGCATAAATTTCATCTTCATGCCCGACTGGGCATCATGGACCACCTTAAAGGCATCCCGTAGTTGATGCCGTACCAAAGAAGATAAATGTCCAGGTAACAGATAGTTACTAATCTTAAGCCCCTGCGTATGTTGGTAACCTTGATTTGATAACCGCATATGGGCGATAAACTCGTGAGCATCGGCTAAGTTAAGCGCATCCTTACGATTGAGAATATTCGCGTCCATCAGTGCCCGAATGCGTTTGGCAGTATTGACTTCCTTTATGCCGGCCGACAGGGCATATACGCGGGCGATATCGTTGATCAAGGCATTACCTTTATGCTTTAAATCAATGCCTTTGACTTCACTGCCATCGCGTTCTAACACAAATTTTCTAAAAAATCCTAAGGGCGGAGACTCGATTAAGGAATTGCCAGTTAAACCCGCGAGGAAAATATCATTGTCTTTGGTTTGTGCCAGCACTTTATCCTGCAGAGCATTGAATAAGGATTGCGGGCCAAACACCGAACGCATATCGAAGAAAATACTCGCATGCATCAATGCCTTTGGCTCTGGCGTAACCACCCACTTTTCAAAGACCTGTTGCCATGCTTTGAGTGACATACGCCACTTAGGATTTTGCGCCATGATATTGCCGGGGCAAAAGGCATAGCCACATTGGTCAAGCCCAGCACAGACCGCATGGGTCAAGGCATCGAAATACCCTTTGGCATAATCATCCATTTCTTCGGCCACCAGCAGTCCGTTATCTTGATCCGAACAAGCGGCTTGGTCTTGCCGCCCCTGCGAGCCAAAGGCTAACCAGCAAAACGCCATCGGCGCCTCACCGAGAATTTGCTGATTTAATACAATCAATCGCCGGGTTAAGGCATCGGTGACCGAGGTCAGCACGCGACCAATCTCCTCAGCCCTTGCATCGGCACTGATTAAATTTTGTAACAACAAGGGAATTTGTTTACTGACGCTAATTAAGCTGGCGAGATCCCGCTGTCGCTCGATTTCACCAATCAGCAGCAAGGGCTGCGAACCTTGGCCGCGTAAGATGTCGGTGCTGGTCACCATACCAATGGCTTTCACTTCATCGGTATTTTGATCATCAATGATCGGCAAGTGATGAATGTTATGCTCACTCATTAATAACATCGCCTCGAAAATCAAGGCATTCGATGAAATCGAAATCGGCGATGTGGTCATGGCTTGATGCACAGCGATTCGGCCATCGAGTCCGGCAGCAAGCACCCGATTACGCAGATCCTTGTCGGTTAAAATCCCCACTAGCTTATGATTATCTGTGACGAGTAAAGACGACACCCGCGAGTTACGCATCAAGAGCGCCGCTTGCGTTACGCTAGCATGGGCATCGATCATAATGGGTGAAGATGACATCAAGGTACTGATACGACTGGTGGTCGTCAGATCTTTGGCCTTAAAACGCGCCTCATGGCGCAACCGCTTGGCAAAGGCGCGGGTGAAAAATTTATCAAAATGCCGACTTTCACTGCGTAGTTGATCGAACAATGCCTGCGGTAAGTGGTATACCAAACTGTCTTCGAGAATGGCGACCCGATTCACGACCTTCTCCCCTGACAATAAGGTCGAAAAGCCAAAAAACTCCCCTTCGGCGACCCTGTCTACTAAGACCCCTTCGGGATCGCGTACCTCAAAGGCACCGCTGCGAACCAAATACAATTTCGGCGCATCGGCATCAAATTTCACAAATCCTGAGGCTTTGCTGTAATAACCGACGATCACTGACTTAGCACAATGGCGAATAGTGTCGTCTGGCAAGGTATCGAAGGGAGCCGTAGACGTTAAAAACTGCACAACGGGTTGTAATTCGCTGGCGTTCATAGCAACACCTTATTTTAGGTGAATTTTATCCCACTATAACGCGCTCGATTGTTGGGCCATATACGACTAAAGTCAGGCTCGAACTCAGCGCTGACACCACCAAAAACAAAAGGACGCAAACGCGTCCTTTTTTCTTAATCTAAATGATATTAGTGGCCGCTGGCCTCACCCGCCCCTTTAGGGAAACGGATAGACTCAACCATATCCTGTACATGGGCTGGTGCCGCTGCGGTCAGTTTGCAGACAATAGCCGCAACCGCAAAGTTCACTAGCATACCCACCATACCGATACCTTCTGGCGAAATACCGAGGAACCAGTTCGCCGATACGTTGGCCGTTGGGTTCACAAACTTGAAGTAGATGATATAACCCGCAGTGAACAGTAAACCTATTACCATACCTGCAATAGCACCTTCTTTGTTCATGGTCTTAGAGAAGATACCCATGATAATCGCAGGGAACAGAGATGACGCTGCCAGACCGAAGGCGAATGCCACCACAGCTGCTACGAATCCTGGAGGGTTAACCCCGAAGTAACCGGCAATCACAATACCGATACCAGCAGCAAGTCGAGCGTACATTAACTCTTTCTTGTCAGAGATATTCGGCATCAGGTTCTTCTTCAGTAAGTCATGTGATACTGAAGTAGAGATAACCAACAACAGACCCGCAGAGGTTGATAGTGCCGCAGCAAGACCACCCGCAGCCACCAGCGCGATAACCCAAGCTGGCAGATTAGCGATTTCTGGCGTTGCTAATACGATGATATCGTTGTCGATCTTCATTTCGTTAGGGCTAGCAGCATCTTCCATTTTGCCTTTTGCGTAATAGATTTTGCCGTCGCCATTCTTGTCATCCCATTTGATCAGGCCAGTTTTTTCCCAGTTTTTGATCCAATCAGGCGCAGTTTCATAGGCAACACCCTTTTGATCTGGACCGTTAATGGTCTCAATCATATTTACACGGGAGAAGGCCGCTAATGCAGGTACAGTGGTGTACATGATGGCGATAAACACCAGTGCCCAGCCAGCAGAGATACGCGCATCTTTCACTTTAGGTACAGTGAAGAAACGCACAATAACATGGGGTAAACCTGCGGTACCAACCATCAGAGCGCCGGTAATACAGAACACGTCGATCATGCTCTTAGAGCCATCGGTGTATGGCGCAAAGCCTAAATCTACCGATAGATTGTTGAGTTTCTCTAACAGATAGACGCCAGAGTTATTACCAGCAGCATCGATTAACTGAGCACCGAAACCAATTTGAGGAATGATATGACCCGTCATCATCACAGATAGGAAGATTGCAGGCACCATAAAGGCGAAGATCAGCACGCAGTACTGGGCCACCTGAGTATAGGTAATACCCTTCATACCACCGAGTACCGCATAGAAGAACACCACGGCCATACCGATGTACACGCCAGTATCCACCTCAACTTCGAGGAAGCGAGAGAATACTACGCCCACACCGCGCATCTGACCTGCAATATACGTAAAGCAGATGAAGATAGCGCAAATAACCGCTACCGTACGCGCCGCTTGGGAGTAATAACGTTCACCCACGAAATCAGGCACGGTAAACTTACCAAATTTACGTAAGTATGGTGCCATACACAGGGCTAATAGAACGTAACCGCCTGTCCAGCCCATCAGGTACACACTGCCGTCATAACCGACGAAAGAAACAATACCCGCTAACGAAATAAAGGATGCCGCTGACATCCAGTCGGCTGCCGTTGCCATACCGTTCACAACGGGGTGAACACCGCCACCCGCTACATAGAACTCTTTAGTCGAGCCCGCACGGGACCAAATCGCGATCCCAATGTAGAGCGCGAACGACAGCCCCACAATCAGATAAGTTAATCCTTGTACACCCATTTCCGTTCTCCTTAGTCTTCTTGTACGTTATATTTTTTATCTAAGGCGTTGGCTTTTGCCGCATAGACAAAAATAAGCGCAACAAAGACATACATAGATCCCTGTTGAGCAAACCAGAAACCTAACTTGAAGCCCATGAAATGGATTTCATTAAGTACATCAACCAATAGAATGCCACATCCAAATGAGACTGCGGCCCAAATAGCTAATAGGCCCAAAACCAAACGTAAATTCTCGTTCCAGTAACCTTTTGCTTTATCATTATTTTCAAACGCCATAGCGACTCCCCTGTGCTGTTTTATTTTTAAGTCTCGTTAAATCTAGCAACAGCTGGAGTGACCACAATCAAGACCTTAGTCTAATTTGCGAAATACCTCACACGGATAAAAATTGAATAGTATTTAAAATCATAAAGTTAACAATGATTTTACATTTGATTGCAAAAGTCATTTTTTGAGCAACTTAGACCAATGTCGAACAGCCTAAGACTAGAAAGAGACAAAATGGCGTGGTAAGTGGAACAGCTAGAAAGTAGTAACAGCCTGTCATACAAACAAAATATCGTATCACGTCGAGTGTAATCCGAGAGTTATCAGCTCAATCGAAGCCATTTAGATTGGTCAACAAAAGGTAAAAAATAACCCAGCATGGCTGGGTTATAGGAAACAGATAAACAGGTAAATTGGCGCCATCATAGACGCTACTGATCATCCCATTATTTGGCGGCTAAGAATTTCACTAACTCGGCCAATTCTTCAGGCGTGTGAACCTTAGACGTGATTAAGTAACGGCCATTCACTAATAACGACGGCACACCTTTGATGCCCGACAATTGCGCTTGCGAGTCGTAATTCATCACGGAAAACTTCGCATCAACTGAATTCATTGCTGCATCAACATCATCAGCTTTCGCGCCTTGAGCCACAAAGAAGGCCTTCACCTGTTCAGGGCGAGTAAATTGTTCACCCTTCTCATGGATTTGTTTAAAAATCGCTTCATGCACTTGCTTGGTCATTTTCAGCTTCTGTGCGACAAAATACGCCAATTGGCTCAGCTCCCACGCGGGACGTCCCGCGCCCACAGGCGTGCGTTCGAAGGCCACATCCTTGCCCAAGAGTTTTACCGTGGAAGCGACAAAGGGTTCCTGCTTATAGCAATGTGGACAGTTATAGGAGAAAAACTCACGCAGTACAGGCTTTTGCGCTTCGCTGATCCCAGCGACAGTGACATAGTCCTTCCCTTCTTCAAAACTCGCCGCTTGCAGCGCAAAACTGGCACTTAAGACCAATCCACATGCCAAAGCTGCCAAAGGTCGAACAAGATTAGTTAGGCTTTTCATATATTCTCTTCTTATTAGTGACTGCATCATTGAATAGTAAGTCGTTTGCAACTCGCGCAGGCCATTAAGATACCTCAAAATATGGCCTTTGTTCTTAAACATTTGTTAACAATAGGCGCAAAATCACCCATTAACAGGCCGCTAACATCGCAAGAGGGGAAGCAAACTGATACTCAAACCCAAGCTCGCGGACTATCGCATCACCGAGAATGACTTTGCTGGGTTGTACCTGCCCATTAAATTGTGGCGCCGCTAATCCCAAGGACTCGGCGGCGGCCACATAAAATTCGCTTCTCGAGGGATGCTCTGGCGCGCAAAGATTATAAATTGCGGCGACCTTTTCCCCCTTCGCCTTTGCATCAATAATCAAGCTCACCGCCGCAACGCAGTCCTGCAAATGCACCAGATTAACCGCAACATTGCCGCCAGCCACATCGGTTTTACCGGCAAAGAAGCGCCCAGGATGACGTTTGGGTCCAACCAACCCCGCAAAACGTACGATGCAGCTATTCGGTTGGCGAGCAAATAAGGCTTCGGCGTCCAATAACACCTGTGATGAAGGTGACTCGGCCTGTGCGTCCGCTTCGGTCATGGATTTGTCAATGGAGGGATAAACACCCGTAGTACTGATAAACACTATGCCTTGATAATGCCAGCCTTGGGTTAGCGCAATTAATTGCTGCAATTCTTGAAGATAAGCGGTATTACCATGTTTGAGGCGCGGAGGAATATTGACGAGAAGAAAGTCTGTCTGAAACAAGTCCTTTAAAGCTTGCGCGTCGGGGAGAACGTCAGCGTCATCCCCGAGTTGCAGTTGGAATCCACGGATCCCCGCCTCAGTGAGCGGTGCTAACTCCTCCGTGTGGCGTTTAGCACCAGTGACTCGATAACCCGCTTGTACTAAGTGTTTAGCAAGGGCAAAGCCAAACCAACCACAACCGACAACCGCAACACTTTTTTGATTTACCACACTCAACTCCATTTCCTTTGACCGTCACCCCAAGGTATTTCGGCCAATAGCATACGGAACTCTGGCGCAGGGATTCAAGCTTGGAACGAGCTAAAATAAAAACTAATGCCTTTATCCATTTGCAAGGTGCGGATCGCGCCCTCGGTTAACTCCTCCGCGCGAATGGTCTTTTGTACTGTCACCCCTTCATCACTTAAAAAGCGTAACGAGGCCTCGCTGCCATCTTCCTTACAGGCCCACACCTGCGGTTGACTCACCTCTTTAGTGGTCATGATCACCTTAGCGACAGTGTCGTCGGACAGCTTGACGATAGTGCCGGGCGGATAGATGCCTAAAATCTTAACCAATACTGCAATTAAGGATTCGGCATGCTTACTCGCTCGGTTTTTAAATAAATAACCTAATGCCACCTGCGGTGAGGACGCCTGCTGACCACTAAGCTGCTGATCGTAATCGTTCGCCAGACTCACTATTTGAGTGGTAATGGGGATTTTGGCTCCAGTCAGCCCATCGGGAAAACCTGAACCATCGATAAACTCATGGTGATGCAACACAATATTCAGCACTTCCTTTGGAAAGAGTCCCGAGCGATTCAGCATGTCATAGCCAAAGTTGGGGTGCATCTGTAGGTAATTAGCCTCATGGGGAGTGAGTGCCCCCCGTTTACGGCGGATCACATCGGGGACTTTGAGTTTACCTATATCGTGAAATAAGCTCCCCAAGGCAATATCACGCAGATCCCGCGCTGGCAAGTCGAGAGCTTGGCCTATCATCATGGCTAATACTGCTACCGAGATGCCATGCTGAGTCACACTGACCTCTTTTTCATCCATTCCGACTAAGGTGAGGAAAGGTTTTTCGACTTCTTGTAGATGGCTGAGTAAATCTTCGACCAGTGCGGCGGATAAGCGATAAGCGCCTTCTGGGTCGCTCACGACTTTGCCATACACATTACGGCACTGGTTGACGCTCTCTAAAAATCGTCTTTGGCTTAAACGCATCGCCTTACGGGTATCGGCCTTCAAGTCACGCTCCGGTGGCGCTTCTTCAATCTCCTCGACTTCTTCATCTTCATCTATCGATTCGAGTTCATCGCTGTTACCTGAAATCAGATACACATAGGGCACACCGAGTCCGCGGATCATTTCAATGTGAGCCGGACTACTGATATCCACACGGTTAAATAAAAAAGGGTGATTCGTCCATGACAAAGGCAACTTGACTCTCATGCCAAGTTGAAGTTCGGAAAGTAATAATTTTCGTTGTGCTGCTTTTGCCACGCAATATGACTCCTTTCATGTACACAAGAAGCGTAAATCTTTGCTTCTTTAGTCGTACATTTAAGCTAAGTACATATAACTATAGATGATTCAACAAAATCAGTAAGCTATAAATGAAAAAATGCTTATCAAACTGAGGGATAGTACACACAAATCATCCCTCTGTGGTTCGAGGTTAGATAAAAAGCTGGAATTACAACGAGATGAGTCTAGTCTTTTTTAGCCGAAGTTGCATTCTCTTTCGGCCAGTCGGCGAGGTAATAGCTAAGGCGCTTTGACTTGTAAACATACAAACATGACCAGAACAACACTAAGGCGTCGAGGGCCAAACTCCAATGGAATAAAAATTGCCCGTGGATTAGCCGCTGTGCGAGTAAGGCAGCATCGACTAATAGCAATAACCACAATCCCCATTTGAGGTGGGCAAACAGCGGACGCAGTAATAAGGGTGAGCGACGACGCTCCGCGATAACCACAAAATAGAGCGCCACCGCGCCCAAGCCCGCCGCGAGTGCAAGCAAAAAGTCTGACTTTTCGGGATAGAAGAGCCTGACTAATTCTGATCTATCACTGGCTTGAGTAAGCGAGGCAATAAAAATACACCAGCCGCGGGCGAGAAAAGCCAGAATGGCATATAAAAAAATCGGTGGTTTGATATGGCCTTTATCATCGAGCCAAGTGATGTGACTAAAATTCAATCGCAATCCATTTAGTAAAAACTAAAGCAATATAAACTAGATGGTGGCGTAACGGCTAAATTCAATGGCTGGTGTGAATAATTCGTGCAAGCTTGTTACGTTTAAGTGTCACGCTCAAGTTTGCTAGGCTCAAGTTGTGTTATGCCAAGTTCACCACATAAACCACGGCCCCATATCTTAGTCATAAAAAAGCCCCGCAAGGCAGGGCTTTATAATCGAAGGGACAGCGACTTAGCTATTTGCCAGTAAGGCCAACAATTCATCCTCGCCAATCACTTTCACGCCAAGCTCCTGCGCTTTGGCAAGCTTAGACCCCGCCGCTTCGCCCGCGACTAAGCAATCGGTATTTTTCGACACACTGCCCGCTACTTTGGCGCCTAAGGCCTGTAACTGCGCCTTAGCATCGTTACGGTTGAGTTGATTTAAGGTCCCTGTTAACACCCAAGTCTGCCCCTTCAACGGCTGCTCATCGGCGCTTGGCGCTGCAATCGTAGGCCAGTTGACGCCCGCCGCAATCAAAGCATCGATCACCTCTAGGTTATGGGGCTGGGCAAAGAAATGCGCCACGTGCTGGGCAACCACTTCACCAATATCTTCAACTTGAATAAGTTGCTCAATGGTGGCCACGCGCAGTGCCTCTAGGCTACCAAAGTGAGTCGCAAGGTTCGACGCCGTGGCCTCCCCCACCTCACGAATGCCTAAGGCATAGAGGAAACGAGGCAAAGTCGTGGTTTTAGCCGCTTCAATCGCCTGCGCGAGATTGGTGGCCGACTTCATTCCCATACGGTCGAGCATGGTCATCATAGAGGCGGGGAGTTTAAATAAGTCAGCCGGGCTTTGCACCAGCTCCTTATCAATCAACTGCTCGACAATTTTATCGCCCATGCCGTCGATATCTAATGCCTTGCGGGAGGCAAAATGCTTGATCGCCTCTTTACGCTGGGCCTCACAGAATAAGCCGCCGCTACAACGGGTCACGGCCTCACCTTCTAATCGCTCAACCAAACTACCGCAAACGGGGCAATGTTGCGGGAAGGCAATCGCCTTCGCATCTTCTGGGCGACGCTCAGGCACTATGGCCACAATTTGCGGGATCACATCGCCGGCACGGCGGATAATCACAGTATCGCCCACCATCACACCTAAACGCTCGATTTCATCGGCATTGTGCAAAGTCGCGTTCGATACGGTCACGCCGCCGACAAACACAGGTTTTAGGCGCGCGACTGGAGTCACCGCGCCAGTGCGGCCCACTTGAAAATCTACGCCTTCGAGCAGGGTCATTTCTTCCTGAGCGGGGAACTTATAGGCAATCGCCCAACGGGGTGATTTAGCCACAAACCCTAAGGTTTGCTGCTGGGCGATATCGTTCACCTTCATCACCACGCCATCGATCTCAAAGGGTAAATAGCTGCGGCGAGTCAATATATCTTGATAGTAGGCAAATACTTGGCTGAGTTCGTCACAGACTTTGATCTCGCTACTGACTGGTAGCCCCCAAGATTTAAGTTGCTGCAATTGCTCATAATGCGTCTTAGCTAGCTCATGGGAAGTCGGCTCCACCACACCTAAGGCGTAGGCATAAAAAGACAGCGCCCGTGACGCGGTAATTTTACTGTCGAGCTGACGTAAGCTGCCCGCCGCCGCATTACGCGGATTGACGAACAGCTTTTCATCCTTTAAGCGTGCACGCTCATTTAGTGCCTCAAACGCCGCCTTGGGCATAAAGGCTTCGCCGCGCACTTCGACCAATTCGGGATAGTTGTCACCGCGCAGTTTGAGCGGAATCGACTTAATGGTTTTAACGTTTTCAGTAATATCCTCACCCACGGTACCATCACCCCGGGTCGCGGCGCGCTCAAGCACACCATTGCGATACAAAATACTCACAGCTAGACCATCGAGCTTAGGCTCACAACAAAAACTCACTTCGCCAACTCTGTCGCTGACACGTTTATGAAACGCGCTAAAGTCTGCCTCATCGAAGGCATTATCGAGACTTAACATAGGCTTAAGATGAGTGATTTGTTCAAACTTTGCCAGCGCCATGCCGCCCACTCTTTGGGTGGGTGAGTCGGCAGCAACAAACTGAGGATACTCGGCCTCAAGCTGTTTCAGACGCTGCATTAATCTGTCGTATTCGGAGTCGGTAATGCTTGGCGCATCATCAACATAGTAACGAATATTGTGTTCATTCAGAGATTGGCAGAGCGCCTGCATCAATGGCTGAGCATTGTGTGGCGTGACAGCTTGAGAAAGCAGTTCAGATAGGCGTTTATCGAGTTGAATGTCTTGCATATTCATTATCCAGAATTCTTAAGCATCAAAAAGTTGCAAAAAATGAGGCCGCATTTAGCGGCCCCATCTGTCTATCACCGCAGTCTCGCGGCGTTGCATTAAGCGTTTGCGCGAATGCGGTGTAAATAATCTTGCTTAGTAAACTCGCCCCAAGGTTGACGCTGACCATCGAGCACGACCGCATCAATATCATCCGCCAATTGGCGCGCCGAGTTAAGCATGATGGAGAAATTCATTAGCGCATCACCGTAGCAAGGTAAGGTCATAAAGAACACCACACCTTGGGTGCTGAATTGTTCCATATTGTCTGGGTCAAAAACCCCAGGTTTTACCATATTCGCAATGGAGAACAACACCTTACCATTACCAGCATTATCCACATGGCGGTGGAAAATATTCATATCGCCATATTTAAAATTAAGGGTTAAGAAGCAAGGTAACAATTCGGCGCCATTAAGCTGCTGGCCTTCTTTTGCCACAACGTGCAGCACTAATACATCACGTGGCTCGCCTAAATCATCATCTGCCTGTTCAACGGCTTGAGATTGCTCTTCTTCATACGGCTCTTCATCATCAAACAAGGCTGTTTGGGTTGGCATTTGCACCTGTGCGCGTTGTTCTTCTGCAACCTTTTGCGCCACCATGGCCGCATGGGATTGCCCTACATGGGCTTGGGCGAGATTGGCAGAATGTCCTTGTAATACGGGCTCTTGGCGTGATGCTTTAGGACCGCGGTGTTGCTCTTTGGCCGTGGGGGATTGCAGACTAAAATCAGGCTGCGCCATGCTTGGCTCTTGCTCAAACAGCGGCTTAGGTTCAACTTGCACGGGTTCCACTGGTTGCGGTTGTGTTTTGGCTTCTTGCTTTAAATAAGGATTAAACGCAGGTGCCTCTGGGGTATGGGCTTCATTCGCTTTACGAACTCTGACGGCACCAATACCGTCGGCGTCGAAACCATCGGCATCGACACGTTTAGGTGCACCTTCGCCACGTTCGGCCTGCTTTTTATAGAAATTGCCCATTGGACTATCTTTCAATGACTTAGGTTGTTGTCTTCTGATAGACCAAAATCCATGCACCAGCACAGCAACTATGGCTATGGCGCCTAAAACGAACAAAACTAGTTGCAAATCTTCCATTGGTTACCCTGTCTTTCTTCTAGTTATCAAGCGTCGGCCATCGCCACCGCTTGCTCTAAATCTACTGCGACTATACGAGAGACACCCGGCTCATGCATAGTCACACCGATAAGTTGATCAGCCATCTCCATCGTAATTTTGTTATGGCTGATATAGATAAACTGTACGCTCTGCGACATTTCCTTCAATAATCGACAGAATCGTTCTACGTTGGCATCGTCTAAGGGCGCATCCACTTCGTCTAACATACAGAAGGGAGCTGGATTCAACCTGAAAATCGCGAATACCAATGATAAAGCCGTTAGGGCTTTTTCACCACCGGAAAGAAGATGGATTGTACTGTTCTTCTTACCTGGGGGTTGGGCCATGATGGTCACGCCCGTTTCTAATAAATCGTCTTCCGTCAGCGCTAAATATGCGCGTCCGCCACCGAATACCTTAGGGAATAAACGCCCGAGATCTTCGTTTACCGCATCAAATGTGGTCTTAAAGCGAGTGCGGGTCTCCTTATCGATTTTCCGAATGGCTTCCTCTAGGGTTGCCAGACCGTTATTTAGATCTTCATCTTGATGATCCAAATAGGATTTTCTCTCACTTTGTTGTTCATATTCTTCGATCGCCGCGAGGTTTATCGCTCCTAAGCGAATAATTTTTTGGCGGATCTGATCCAAATCACGCTGCCACTTGTCGGGATGCCCATCCGCAGGCAGGGAATCGACAATCTGGGCGAGCACAATTTGTTGCTCTGACAGTGCCGCTAATTGGCTATCGGCCTGCCCTTTTAATCCCTCACGACGTAACTTTAACGTGCTTAGGCTTTGAGTCAAGCCCTCAAGCTTACCAAGCTCTTGTTTTTGCTTTAATCCTATACTGTTTAGCGTTTCAGTGAGCGAACTTTGTTGTGACCTGAGGCTTTTAAGTGCCTGTTGCTGACTCTGCTGTTGATTGAGTAATTGCGCCAGTTGTTCGCTGAGCTGCGCCGTTTGCTGATCGCCCTCTTGTGCCGCGACGTTGGCAAGTTGGGCTGACAGTGTTTCCTTTGAGTGGACTAATTCACTGACACGTACACGCTGTAATTCAATTTGTTCTGTGCTCACCGCCATCCGAGTAGCGATCGATTGCAGACTGGCATTGAGGCTCGTTAAGCGCCGCTCGGCATCGCCAATTTGTGCCTTCAGGGCTTGATGGCGGGCCATATCCCCTTGCGCATCTTGGCTTTGTTGCTGTTGCTGCTCAAGGCTTACCTCTAGCGCCTCAGCCAGCTCATCCTCTTGCTCCGCAAGCAATATTAACTGCTCGGCAAGCTCGGCTAACTCGGCGTGGGTTCGGGCAAGGGTTTCTGCGAGTTGCCCGCGTTTCGCTTCGCGCTGCTTGGCCTGGATCTCTGCGTTATTAAGCTGGGTTGATTTGGTGGCCTTATCGAGCTGCAACTGGTGTAAGCGTTTAGTGCCTTGGCTTAAACTGTCACGCACTTGGGCTAATTGCTGCGCTAATTCATCGAGCTTTGCCTGCTGTATGGCTTTTGCCTGCTCGCAATCAGCGATGGCCTCGCTCAGCTCGGTTTGCTCTTTACTCAATTGCACTAAGGATTGGCTATTGTCTTGTTTAGCAATCAAAAAACCTTTGCCGAGCAAGTAACCGTCGGCGGTCACGATTCGCTCATCGGCCGCCAAGCTCGGCAGCAGTGCTTGTGCGCTGGCCAAATTATCGGCCCATTTGAGTCCCTTAAGCCAAGGGGCAAGGTTCAATTTGGCACCTAAGATGGGAGAGCCATCGAGATGCGCGTCCGCCGCCAAGGCCGCATCGGCATAAAAGCCTATTTCATTGGCGTTAACGCCCACAGGCAGCGTCATCAATCCCTGCAGCGCCAGTTCGGCGGCGGCTTCCCAGCCGTTTTCCACTTGAATGCTTTGCCACAGCTGCGGCTTATCACTTAACTCTTCTTGTTTCGCAAGCCATTGTTCAACCAGTTCGAAACGTGCCCGCATCGAGGTTAAACGCTGTGATAATTGCTCAAACTCACCGCGGGCCAAATCTAACGCATGAGTATCGGCAGCCAGAGTGGATTCAAACTCTTGATTGATTTCAACTTGTTCAGCTAATGCTTGTTCTAACTGGGCAATCTCATCATTAAGTGATGCGCTGCTATCTTCGAGGGCATGCGCATTAAGCGAGGCCAGCTCTTGTTGTTGCTCTTGGTGTAGCAGGGTTTTATGGGCATTTAATTGTTGCTGATGAGCCAGTTTGCTGCGGTGTAACTCTAATTGCAGCTTATGCTGAGCGACGGCCGCCGCTAGCACTCTGGCGCTTTCACTTTGCGCCTCACTGCGCGAAACGCTCATTTCCCACTGGGCTTGCAGCTCATCGAGCATTTCTTGCTGCAACTCATGTTGCGGCCCAAGTTGGCTAAGCTCCGCCTCAAGCGCTTGAAAACTGGCTTGGTAAGCGGCTAATTTAGCTTGGTTTTGAATGATTTGCTCACTCAACTGCTCAAGCTGATTATGCAACTGGGCATCGCGCAGCTTTTGGCTCTGTAACTGTTGTTCAAGCTTGGCGATTTCGGTACCGGTCAGGTAATAGGCTTCGACCGCCTGCTGCTCCTGTTCGGCTAAGTGCGAAAGTGTGAGTTGCAACTCGGTGCTTTCTAACTCGCCAGTTTGCGCTAAGGACTGGGCCGCCGCTTGTTGCAGCTCGAGCGAGCTAATCTGCTCCGATAGACTCGCCATTTGGCTCTGCAGCTCTTGATAGCGCATCACCAGCAGCTCGGCGTGGGTTTTACGCTCAGCTTGCTTCAGCTCACGATATTGCTTCGCCGCCTTGGCCTGCTGACTGAGTTTTTCGAGTTGTTTGGCTAACTCGCTGCGAATATCCCCTAAACGCTCCAAGTTTTCGCGGGTATGGCGGATACGGTTTTCCGTTTCACGCCGCCGTTCTTTATAGCGGGAAATCCCCGCCGCTTCTTCAATAAAAGTCCGTAAATCTTGGGGTTTAGATTCGATTAAACGTGAAATCGTGCCCTGTTCGATAATGGCGTAACTGCGCGGCCCAAGCCCGGTGCCCATAAACAGATCAGTGATGTCTTTACGGCGACACTTTTGGCCGTTGAGGAAATACCAAGACTCACCGTCACGGCTCACCTGACGTTTAACCGAGATTTCTTCATAACTGGCGTATTGGCCCGCAAGGCGGCCCTCTTTATTTTCAAACACCAGTTCAACGCCCGCCACAGACACGGGTTTACGGGCGCTGGAGCCGTTAAAAATCACGTCACTCATGGAGTCGCCGCGCAAATGCTTTGCCGAACTTTCGCCCAACACCCAACGCACGGCGTCAATCACGTTAGACTTGCCGCAGCCATTTGGGCCAATAATGGCGCTTAATGCCTGTAAAAACGGAATCTTGGTGGGATCGACAAACGACTTAAAGCCGGCAAGTTTTATTTGTTTTAATCTCATGGTGCCAGTTAGCGCGTCTCAGTATAAAAAGCCATCAGGGCGATGACCAATAGGGATGCAGGCCAATATTAGCCCGAGTCATGTCATAGAATTCTGAGGCCAACTTTAGCAAAGCAGGCAGTATTTTGTAACGCTTTTTATTGAATTCATATGGCTTTTAGCTTGTCATCTCGCGACGAGTTGATCACAATCGCACTTATCTGTATCTCACGCTGTATCTCAACTTTTTTGGAATGACGATATGACACAGAAATCCTCCTCCCCTTCGCAGGGTAAAAGTGGTGTGAATTATTTTCTCGATGGCTTTGGTTTAATCAAACGTAAAGGCCTGCGCACCTTTGTATTTATTCCCTTAATGATCAACTTGGTGCTGTTTGCGGCTGTTATCTATGTGGCGATTGGGCAGCTCGATGTGCTCTTCACTTGGATGAATGCCCAGCTCCCCGAGTACTTAAGTTGGCTCAACTTTTTGCTCTGGCCGTTAGCGGTAACCACTATGTTGGTGATGCTGGCGTTTGTTTTTAGTTCGGTAATGAACTGGCTGGCCGCGCCCTTTAATGGCTTGCTGGCCGAAAAGGTCGAGCAGTTATTGACCGGCAAACCGATGAATACGGGCTCGGGCATAGACGTTGTCAAAGACTTACCGCGCATTCTTGGCCGAGAATGGATCAAACTCAAATACTATTTGCCCCGTGCGCTAGTGTTTTTACTGCTGTTTTTAGTCCCCATGGTGGGGCAAACCTTAGCCCCAATTTTGTGGTTTTTATTCAGCGCTTGGATGATGGCGATTCAATACTGCGACTATCCCTTCGATAACCATAAGGTCAGTTTCAAGGATATGCGCTTTGCCCTTAATCAGACCCGCGGTACCAGCTTTAGCTTTGGTGCGACTGTGACCCTGTTTTCGATGATCCCTGTGGTGAACTTTATCGTGATGCCAGTCGCAATTTGTGGCGCCACCGCCATGTGGGTAGATAAGTACCGCGAAGCTTACCGTAATCCTGTGGTTGCTCCCGAATAATCCTCCCCAAAGCACTGGATGCCCGCCATCCAGTGCCGCCTTGGTTTCAGCTATTTTCAATACAATTCTTGTAACAATTGCCCACTCTTGTTAACGCGCAATTTCTGGCACACTGCGCGCCATTTTAGAATGATTTGGGCCTTGTTGTTGAAGACGTTTCTCCCCTTAGTGTTATCGACTGCGGTATTTCTCAGTTCGCCAAGCTTGGCGGGCTCTGCCAGCCAATTTCAATTAACGATTCCGACCTTAGAAGATGCCGCCAATATTGATGGCGAATTTGATGAGGCGGTTTGGCAGCACGCGGCGCAGGCCGAGCTACGTTATGAAACTCAGCCCGGTGAAAACACGGCGGCGCCCGTTTACACCGAGGCCAGAATCTACGCGACCCAAACCAGCCTATTTGTAGCCTTTACCGCCAAAGACAGTCTGCCACAACATATCCGCGCCACCCTCAAGGACAGGGATAATCTTTGGGGCGACGATCTGGTGGGGATCAAACTCGATACCTTTAACAATGCGCGTTTGGCCTATCAGTTTTTTATCAACCCACTGGGCGTGCAACTAGACTCGATAGAAAATGAGCTCACGGGCGAAGAGAGCGAAGCTTGGGATGGCATTTGGAAAACCGCCGGTAAAATCACCGCCGAGGGTTACCAAGTTGAAGTCGAGCTGCCATTACGGCTATTTAACTTTGACGATAAAAAGCCTGTTCAAGAATGGGGATTTGAGCTGATCCGCTACTATCCACGCAATGAAAATCATCGCATCTCTACCCACAAAATCGATCGCAACATCAGTTGCCAGCTCTGTCAACTCGGCGTCGCCACGGGTTTAGCCTCCGCCAAGCAAGGGCAAGATCTGCAAATTACCCCGTCCTTTGTCGCCAATCGCAATGAGCAAAAAAGCGAAAATGGCTGGGAAGCGCAAAGCAATTATGAACCCGGGCTCGATTTACGCTGGGGTATCAACTCACGCACCTTGCTAAATGCCACCATAAATCCCGATTTCTCCCAGGTGGAGTCCGATGCTGGCCAGCTCGATATCAACAGCACTTTTGCGCTATTTTTTGATGAGAAACGCCCCTTCTTCCTCGACAATAAAGACTACTTCGATACCCAAGTGAATCTGCTGCATACCCGCAATATTGTATCGCCGGACTATGGGCTTAAACTCACCAGTCAAACCGAGCAACACACTTGGGCATTGCTGGCCGCTAATGACAGCCAAACCACCTTTTTGATGCCAGGGAATTTAAGCTCTGAGGTCACCTCCTTAGCGGAGGAAAGCCTCAATCTGGCGGCGCGTTACCGCTTCGACATGGATAAAACCTTCTCCTTTGGGGGGCTTATCACGGCCAAGAGCAGTGCCGACAACCAACTAACAGCATTTGCCGAGCAAAATGATTATCACAATTATGTCATGAGCTTAGATGCGAAATACCAACCGACAGCCCAAGATATTTTTACCGCTCAAGTTGCCAATTCCCAAACACGTTACCCTACTGCCCTGTATCAACAGTTTTGCGGCAATGTGGAGGGAGAACTGACAGAAGGGCTACTCTGCGGCCAAACGCCGTTAAGCTGTGAGCTCGGCCAATGCCAAGTGAATGAGCAAGTGTTACGTAGCCAATCGGATCGGGATTTCAGTGGCGCCCTGTATCAACTGACCTATGAACACAACGCCCGCGATTGGTTTGCCTACGGCGAGTACCACGACGTGTCTCCCGATTTTCGCGCCGATTTAGGCTTTGTGGAAAAAATTGATTACCGCACCTTGATGGCCGGTGGTGGCTTAATTTGGTATCCCGAAACCGTATTTAACAAGATTAAATTTGGTGGCGATTGGGACATCACCCACAATCAAGCAGGGGAGCAGCTAGAGCAAGAGTTTGAGATCTTTTGGGAAATGTATGGCGCGCTGCAGAGTGAGTTATCCTTTGGGATAGAAACTCGGGAACGCGTCGGCCCACGCCATGACAGCGCGCAACTGGCAGTATTAGGTAATAGCAATCAATACCAAGAAACCCAAGGCTGGCTTTACGGCGCGATTACGCCCACATCAGCCCTGAGTCTTGAGCTGGAGATCCATTACGGCGATGAGATTGACTTCCTTAACGATCGATTAGGCACAAAAACCTTAATCAATCCGATATTCAAATGGAAAATTGCCAACGGCCTGTCGGTGGATGTTTCCCATCAATATCAACATATGGAAGTCGAGCAGGATAAACTCTTTACCGCAAATCTCTCGGATGTGCGCCTGCACTGGCAATTGAGTCTGCACAGCTTTATTCGCCTATCGAGCATATACACCCAAATCGAGCGTAATCTTGCGCAGTATTTGTATTCGACACCCGATAGCGAAGAGGCGCACTTAGGGAATGAAATCCTCTACGGCTACAAACTCAATCCCCAGAGCGTGTTCTATTTGGGCTATTCCGACAGTTTAACCTCGAATGATGAGCTCACGCGGCTCACTCGGGATGAGAAAACCTATTTTATGAAGCTAAGCTACGCCTGGTTGCTCTAGGCTGAAAGGTTTACATAAAGCCCACAGCAAGGCTTGTGGGCTTAAATCGGAATGCTAACTAAGACTCATGGATACCCAATAAGCTTGGGCTGGGAAGCGCAATGCCTATTGCAGTGAGCTCCACTCCCCAATGTCGCAGCAGCGCAAGATACGCCTGCTCAAAGGGATAGCGTGGCTTAGGGAATGCCCACGCTGAAGGAAAACACCATTCCTCCTCGCTCTCATCAATCGCTAAATAGACGGTAAAATCATGGTTTGTCTCACTCAGCGCAGCGATTAAATTTGTCGCCATTGCAGCCCTGTGGGCAGAAGTAAATCCCAACTGTTCACCAAACTCATCAAATACATAAGCATCGTACAGTGCTTGCAGCTGCGCGGGATCTAAAGGATCGTAGCGATTGAGTGTTTCCCCGAGCGTTTCCTCGCGGTCATAACAATTAAAAGCGCCAAGAAACCAGCCAGGGTTGGGATGAAACGGAATATCCGAATCAGGATGAAGAAGCGTCATGGTGACAGGTTCTCGTATTGCTACTGAGGCTTTAAAGAAAAAGCGTTTTTAGGCAGCTAACTGTCTTGCCTGAGTAAAGGTATTTTCGGCTAAGGTACCGCATCAAGCCGTTTTATCAATATGCTGATTTAAAAGCTAAAGCCCCATTAGTGATAATGGGGCTTTAGTCAATTTAGCGTTTTTGCAGGATCACGCTACCGATGGAGTAACCCGCGCCAAAGGAGCTTAATAGCCCTAAATCGCCCGCATTAAAGTCAGCGGAATATTTATGGAAGGCAATCACTGAGCCAGCGGAGGCGGTATTGGCATACTCGTCGAGCACCACGGGGGCTTGCTCAGGCGTTACCTCATCCCCTAGCAGTTTTTTCACCACAAATTGGTTCATGTTGATGTTGGCTTGATGCAACCACAAACGTTTAAAGGACTGTGGCGTAAGGGATTGCTCGGCCAAATGCTCGTCTAAATGTTGGTAGATCATCGGCAACAGTTCTTTAAAGACTTTGCGACCCTGTTGGTGGAATAACTTATCCGCCTGATGCGCCGAGCTTGGATCGCAGCGATTTAAAAAACCGAAATTACTGCGAATATTGTTCGAGTAGTCTGTAAAACAACGACTTGAAACAATGTTGAAGCCTTTATTGGCGGCCACTAGGCTTTGCTCTTCAAGCACCATAGCGGTCGCCACATCCCCGAAGATAAAGTGACTGTCACGGTCACGGTAGTTCACCTGCGCCGAACAAATTTCGGGGTTAATCACTAACACCCGTGAAGCCGAGCCCGTTGCAATCGCATTGGCGGCGGCCACAATGGCAAAGGTGGCTGAAGAACAGGCAACCTGCATATCGTAACCATAGCCACGAGTCCCCAGTGCCCGCTGGATTTCAATCGCCATCGCAGGATACGCGCGCTGTGTATAAGCACAGGAAACGATCACTAAATCGATTTTCTCGGCCTTCACATCCGCTTGTTTAAGCGCCATCACTGCCGCCTCAACCCCAATTTCGGCCTGCATAGATAACTCGTCACTGCTGCGCTCAGGAATAAGCGGCATCATGATTTCAGGATCGAGAATACCGTCTTTAACCATCACATATCTGTGCTTGATGCCCGAGGCCTTCTGGATAAACTCACTGGAGGAATAAGACAGCGGCTCGACATGGCCCTGCTCAATTAATCCTGCATTTTCAAGGTTAAACATATCTACATAGGCGTTGAAGCTCTCCACCAAAGCTTCATTTGAAATACTGTGTGGCGGCGTAAATAAACCGCTGCCAGAAATAACGACCTGTTTCATAGGTGCTCCGAACGGGTGCTTGTTGTAAGGTGAGCAGACGTCGCATTATTCTGTGTTGGCACGTCGGCCAATGCATGTTCAGCCTGCGCCTGTTGCTGCTCTAATTGTTGCTTTTTATGCATTTGCGCTAAGTCTATCACGACTGTGGAAGATATTTTATCTTGGATCCCCTGCCGATTGGCATCCCAAAATATCTGCATAAAGCCCAGTAAGCCCGTCGTGAAGCCCGCCGCATAACCACCATAACGGCCAAATGCCCCCCAAAGGCTGATTTTAGCGCCATCGAGTTGGATAACGCGGATGCCTAAGAGTTTCTTACCTAAGGTCTGACCATCAAATTTGGCGGTAAACACAGTGAAGTAAAATGCGGCCCAGCCAAAACCTAAACCCATATCGCTCATAAAGCCTTTGATCCACGCCAGCACACTGCGGGTGTCACTCTCTTCCTCATCATTGGTTTCACTGTTGCGGCTTTCGGTTTGATGCGAAGGATTGAGGTTGGTGTCAAGAACTAAGGGAGCGTTTTCGATGGCCGCTCGATTATCGGTTTGAGCGTTGGCTAATCCATCGGTTCGCGGTTCTGATACGGGAACGGCATCAAGCTTGCCAGCGGACGACAGATTTGCGAGCGACGGACTTGGCTGTGGCGGCGGTGATAATGTGTTTGGCTCCTTGGTTGAGTTTTTAGCTGAGCCCTTAGTGGAGTCTAGGGTGACTTCAAACACCTTCACCTCGGGCCAGAGTCTGCCCGCCATCATTTCATCACGTAACTGCGCTTTATCGGCCTCGGATAACTCCGTGCTCGCTAAAGTATCTAATACCATATCGCGGCGCTCAGCTGCCGACATTCCCTCCATGGGCCCATTTTCGAGTGTCTGCTGCAAAGCACGGATCTGTTCACGGGCACAATCGGTATTGTCACAGAGTCCGAGGGAGACAAGACCAGGAATCGCCTTAACAACAGCGTTAATATCCTGGGGCGCGGAGACCTTCTCGCGGGTGGATCGATTCGATTGATGGAAATTCCACAAATTTCCCGCCGAGCTAAAGAGCATTAATCCCAGCATGGCGGCGTAGAGGCCCCATTTGAGTAAGCGACCAAACTGGCGACTGCGTTTCTCGATATAAATAATCCCCACCACCAGCAGAACAAACAGCCAATCCATTTGTTCGGCTAAAATAGTGATGAATAAACCGTCGATTAACATCGCCAGCGCCCGCCTTAATGGCGTCGCTAGCGGGGTGTAAAGCACAGATTCGGCAATAGTGAATGCCTTAGGGGTGACCATAGTTCTTGGATCTTTGCCCAAGTCCGTTTGTTGTTGCTTCATAGTGTGGCAATCCGGTTCCGATAGCGGTTTTATAAGTGAAACATCAAGTGGTTATTCTTTTATACGCGTAATTTTTTATTGATGTTAGCAAGAGGTTAACACAGTTAAACCTACAGCCAATTGGGCTTTGCGAATAACAGGATTATCTTTAATAACCAAATCGAATAAAGAAGAACAAACAATCACTTCTAAATGCGCCACAGGCGATTATGATTCAATAGTGCAAACATAGGAGCAAGCAATCCATGAGCAAAATTTTCGAAGACAATTCATATACTATTGGCAACACCCCGTTAGTGCGTTTAAACCGCGTAAGCCAAGGTAAAGTGCTGGCAAAGGTCGAAGCACGTAATCCAAGTTTCAGTGTCAAATGCCGTATCGGTGCCAATATGATTTGGGATGCCGAGAAAAAAGGCCTGCTCACCAAAGATCACGAACTGATTGAGCCTACCTCAGGTAATACCGGGATTGCCTTAGCCTATGTGGCGGCCGCCCGTGGTTATAAGCTGACGTTAACTATGCCAAATACTATGAGCTTAGAACGTCGTAAACTGCTTAAAGCCTTAGGTGCAAACCTAGTGCTGACCGAAGGCGCAAAAGGCATGAAAGGTGCTATCGATAAAGCGGAAGAAATCCGTCAATCGGCGCCTGAAAAATACATTATGCTGCAGCAGTTTAATAACCCTGCTAACCCTGAAATCCACGAAAAAACCACAGGTCCAGAGATTTGGAATGATACCGATGGTGCTGTAGATGTGTTTGTTGCGGGTGTAGGTACTGGCGGTACTATCACAGGTGTGAGCCGTTACCTGAAAAAAGTGGCTGGCAAAGCCATTACTTCTGTTGCGGTAGAACCCGCAGATTCACCGGTTATCACCCAAACCCTAGCGGGATTACCAGTGCAACCAGGTCCGCACAAAATCCAAGGTATTGGCGCAGGTTTTATCCCTGGTAACTTAGATCTTGAGTTAATCGATCGCGTTGAAACCGTCACCAACGATGAAGCCATCGACATGGCCCGCCGCTTAATGCAAGAAGAAGGCATTTTAGTCGGTATTTCTTCTGGTGCTGCTGTGGTTGCCGCAAACCGCATCGCTGCTCTACCTGAATTTGCGGATAAAAACATTGTGGTTATCCTGCCTTCAGCTGCCGAACGTTACTTATCTTCGGTACTGTTCCAAGGCCAGTTTGGCGACGAAGAAAACATTCAGTAATCAGGCGATTCGGCCTGCTAAAAATACCCAGCCTCGTCTGGGTATTTTTATGGCCGAAATTTATCGGTAATCACGATTAGCATCGCTTCACCGCCCCTCAGATCCGCATTTATAAGCTAAGTTGGAGCTAGTTCATAGTTTTCCATCGCCGCTCTGACTTTTGCCGTTAACTTCGCTATAAAGGCTGTATTTATTTGTAAACTCAGCCAATTTATGTCCTTCTATCACACCCCGAAAGCCTTAAGTGCCTTTGATGCCAAATTTGAGGCGCAAAAAATCGCCTTTGGCCCCATCAGTTTTCAGGTTGCACATTGCCTGCTGAAATTTGAAGTATTAGCCACCATTGACCAAGCAGGCGAACAAGGGGTAAGCATTGCCCAACTCGCGCAAACCAATGTGTTAAACGAGTATGCCCTTGGCGTCTTACTCGATATGGGATTGAGTATGGGACTGGTATGGCTCAATGGCGATGCCTATGTGCTCGATAAAACAGGCTATTTTTTACTGCACGATGATATGGCAGCTATTAACCTCAATTTTGTGCAGGACGTGTGTTATCAGGGACTGTTTCAACTGGATAAGGCACTAGTCGCGGGTAAACCCGCAGGCTTAGCGGTATTTGGCGATTGGCAGACGATTTACCCCGCCCTTAAGGATTTACCTGCTCAGGCAAAGGCCAGCTGGTTTGCCTTCGATCACTATTATTCTGACCACGCTTTTCCGCAGATTTTACCCTTAGTGTTTGCCCATTCTCCCAAGCATTTAGTCGATATTGGCGGAAATACGGGAAAATGGGCGCTAAGCTGCTGCGAGTTTGATCCAGAGGTTGAAGTCACTCTGATGGACTTCCCCGGTCAATTAGCCGTTGCTAAAGACAATGCTGCCAAGCATGGCTTTGCCGAGCGGATCCATACCTTTGCCACCGATTTGCTCGATGAATCACGTCCCTTTGTCGAAGGCGCCGATACCTATTGGATGAGCCAGTTCCTCGACTGCTTCTCTTCGGAGCAAATCCTCAGCATTTTACAACGCACCGCTCAGGCGATGACGCCAAACAGTCAGTTGTTCATTGTCGAAACCTTCTGGGACAGACAACCCTCTGCCGCCTCAGCCTATTGCGTCAATGCGACAAGCTTGTATTTTACTGCGATGGCCAATGGCAATAGCCGTATGTACCACTCTAAGGACTTGATAACGTTACTACATCAAGCGGGCTTATACGTCGATGAAGACACTGACAACCTTGGTCTGGGGCATACTTTGCTGCGTTGTAAACTAAAACCTTAAGCGTTATAAAATTTGAATCTTTGAATAAAATTAATCAATTTTATTTACTTACCCCTCGACCATACACTGACATTAACAGATAGACACATCGAATTAATGTCAGTGTTGAGAGGTAACAAACATGACTTCAAAACGTAAACGTTGGACAGCACAGGCAGCTAAATTACCCAGCCCCATGGGCGGACTCGCCCTCGCGATTGCAAGCTTAGGTTGGACTTGGGAAAGCGTGATGCCCTCACTCAATGGTTGGGGCCAACTGACAGGGGCCGCCATCGCCTCAGTATTACTCATGCTGCTTGCGGCAAAATTTGTACTGCATCCCCCAGTGCTGAAAAACGAACTCAGCCATCCGGTCGTCGGTAGTGTGCTCCCCACATTCGCCATGGCCTTGATGGTAGTGTCGAACCTACTCGGCCATTATTTCCCCCATGCCGGCTTAACTCTTTGGCTAACCGCCATTGTTATCCATGTCATCTTTTTAGGCGCCTTTATTTACTACCGCGCTATCGACTTCAAACTCGAACATATGGTGCCCAGCTGGTTTGTGCCACCCATTGGCATCATAGTGGCGGCAGTATCCTTCCCAAGTAATGGCGCGCCTTGGTTAGTGAACTTAATCTTGGCCTTCGGCATGCTCGCATATTTAGTCATGTTGCCATTGATGCTCTATCGATTAATCTTCTGTCAGGCCGTGCCCGATGCCGCTAAACCAACGATTGCCATCCTCGCCGCGCCAGCCAGTTTATCCTTAGCGGGCTACTTAACTGTGTGCGATCAACCTTCGATTGCCTTGGTCGCCATATTGGCCAGTATTGCAGTATTGATGACAGCGGTTATCTACCTTGCCTTTTTCCATCTGCTTAAACTGCCTTTCAGCCCAGGCTATGCTGCGTTCACCTTTCCCATGGTGATCGGCGCGACGGCACTGTTTAAAACCGTCAACTGGCTTCAGCAATTTAGTCAAATGAGCGAACTCACCCAATGGGTAAAATTACTAGCCGACTTCGAACTCGGCATCGCCAGCTTAGTCGTTAGTTATGTCGCGATACGGTATTTAGCCCATTACTTACCCAACCCTGCTCATAGGGTCCATAGCACTACTACGGCTTAATTTAGCAAAAACCATTATAAACAACTAAAACCATTTGACTATAAAACACACAAATATCGTGTTCAAAAAATATTCTCATAATAATAGGAGTGAATTTAAATTCACTCCTATTATTTAATTAAACTAATTTATTCTCTTCGAAGCATTTCACAAACGGTTCCCCTATAAAAGAGTTAACTAAAAATGAAAACACTGAACATCTAAATACCATTGAACAAAATACACTCAAAAATTCTACCTTACCGTACAGCTGTTCTATTTTAAGATATTTTTAATAAAAAATTTTACGCCAATACAGTACTCAAAACCGTATAAACATACGATCTCAAATTAAAATGAAAATATACAAAAAAAGTATGATTATTTTATTTTTACAAAAACTTTCATTTTTAACAAATGCAAAACAACCAAAAAACAATAAGTTAATATTTGAGTTCAATTTATTGCCAAAAGCCATTCCGGCCATCAAAGCCCAGTCAAAATAAACAACAAAGAAACCAAATAAAAACATTTTAGCAACAGCAGGCATTTAAGCATTGCAACTTACATAAATTTCCACTGTTGCACTTGTTATTTTCTTGTGGTTATATCTTGAGCCTAATTAAATAGGGACTTATTTCTGACAACGTTCCGTATTTAATTAAAATAACAATTAAACAAATAACAAGTGTTAAGGGAGAATGATATGCGCGCTAATTCGACATTAGCCAAAGCGGTTCGCTTTGCGTTAATTGGTGGTGCCACAACAGCGGCTTTATCTAGCACTGCTGTTTATGCGGCAGAGGAGAATGCTAAGGTAGAACGTATTGAAGTAACGGGATCTCGTATTCAAAGAACGGATATGGAATCTGCTTTACCTGTTACTGTTTTATCAGCAGAAGATATTGCCAAAACAGGTTTAAGTGATGTTTCTGCTGTTTTAGCACAAATGCCATTTAACACTGCTGGTAGTTTTATTAGTGATGCAGGTAGCTCTGCAAGTAACCACGCCAGTTCTGGTATGCGTGGTTTAGGTTCAAACCGCACGTTAACCTTGATCAACGGTCGCCGTATTGCGCCATCTGCAACCTTTGGTGGCGATTCAACGAACCTCAACTTAATCCCTATGGATGCAATCGAGCGTATTGAAATTTTACGTGACGGTGCATCGGCAATTTACGGTTCGGATGCTATCGGTGGTGTAATTAACATCATCCTAAAGAAAACGTTCGATGGTTTAGCATTCGACGCAAAATTTGGTAGTCCAACTCAAGGTGGTAGAGATGAGAAATCAGCTTCTGTCACTTTCGGTAATACTAGCGATAAAAGCAACAGCTTAGTGATCATCGAGCACAAGCAATTTGATCCACTACAAGGTGGCCAACGTCCTCACTTAACGGCTAACTGGGATAAGAAATACGGTCGTAGCGGCTTGTATGCGCCAGAAGGTACATATCGTCCAGTTGAATCTCGCCCTGTTAAAGGTGCTGATGGTACTTTCGGCACTCCTGTTTATACAGGTTTGCAAGTTCCAGGTAAGGACTGCCCTGCAGATCGTATTGTTACCAGCAAAGACGGTTCAGCTTGTGGTTTTAACCAGTTTGATGGCACAGACTATTTACCCGATCAGACAAAAGACTCTGTATTCTCTAATATGACTTACCGTATTACCGATGAATTAGAGTGGTTTGGTCAAGCTATCGTTATGCGAGACAAATCCAGTACTTCTTCAACTGCGCTATGGACTCCTAACTTATACATGGCGGCAGATAATCCATTAAACCCAACATTCGGTACCGCTAATGCATCAGAAGTGCAAGCCTATCACCGTTTGAAAGGTGTAGCAGACCGTAAAACAGAATTCGACTCAAACGTAGTTGATATCGTAACGGGTCTAAACCTTGAATTAGATGCAGGCTCTTTGAGCTGGTACGTACAATACTCAGATCAAATCGTAAACATTGAAACTGACTCTTATGTATTCGAAGATAAGTTACAAGAAGCGGTAGATAAAGGCTTGTACAACCCATTCGTTGAGGGTGGTAATGCGACCCAAGAGACTTTAGATACTTTCCTACACACAGCCACTCGTAAAGCAACCTCAAATACGACTGGTACTGGATTATCTTGGGCAGCCCTTGCTCCAATTTCATTGCCTGGTGGTGACTTAGGTTACGCAGTAGGTATGGAATACCAAAAAATCGAATACAAAGATACCCGTGATGCTCAACAAGCCGCAGGTAACGTATTAGGAACTTATGGTGGTGATTCTGCTGGTGACAGAAGCTATAAAGCGGCATTCGTTGAGTTGGAACTGCCAGTATTAGATCACTTAAACGTGAAACTAGCGAGCCGTTACGACCAATATAGCTTGCCCGATGTTGGCCAGCTTTCAAGCTCTGTAAACGTACGTTACGAAGCATTGGACAACTTAGTGTTACGTGCATCTTACGGCCAAGGCTTTAGAGCACCTTCACTGGATGACCTGTTAGGCAAGCCAGCAACCAGTTATGACAGAATCACTGACACAACCCTGTGTCAAAGTCTGCCAGATGACCAAAAAGACGGCAACCCAGCTTGTGAAGATAACCAATACCTACGTAAGAGTTCAGGTAACAAAGAGCTAGATCCAGAGAAATCTGCTCAGTACTCTTTCGGTGCCGTATGGAATATCACTGAAAACATCGACTTAGTTGTTGATTACTACAACATCGAAATCACAGACCAAGTCAGCTACATCGATGCACAAACAATCGTTGACTTAGAAGCGATTGGTGGCTTAGGTGCTTATGACCCTAACTACATCTACGTCAAACGTAAAGATGACGGCACCATCGATGAAATTGGCGCTGGCAACATCAACATGGATGGCGTGCAAACATCAGGTCTTGACGTGTCATTCACATCAAACTTCGATTTTGCTGAATTTGGTGCATTTAAGTTTGCGGTTGAAGGAACCTATGCTCTTGAATACACAGAGCAAGCAAGCCCGATAGCTAAACGTTATGACGTATTAGGTACTAAGGGTTATCCACCACTACGTTTCAACACAACATTTAGCTACGCCATTGATGACTTCTCAGCATCTTTGATTGCTAAGTACATTGATTCTTATGATGGTGAAACTCCACAACAACAAGAAGTTGGCACAAATAAACAAGACTTCTCATCGTTCACAACGTGGGATCTGACATTGAACTACGACTTCGACAGCTATGGCAAAGTCACAGTAGGTGCTCGTAACTTGTTCGATGCAATGCCAACAGTTAACTACAGCTTAGGCTACCCTGGATACGATACTGACACCCATAACATCGTGGGCCGTGTAGTGTTTGCAGGATACAAAGTGAAATTCTAATCTCGTTTTAGGAAGATAGAAAACCACAACAAAAACGGCATCCTCGGATGCCGTTTTTTTTTATCTCAGCTTAACCAATTAACTGAGTTAACCCTTAGCGCCTATTTACCCGCAGCTTCAGTTAAATCCTCGTTCCTAGTTAAATCCTCGTTCCTAGTTAAATCCAAGATAGTGCGCGCCAATCACCAGTACGCTTGAGACCAACATCAGCAGCAACATAAAACGCCACACAAATTTCAGCCAGTTGCCCCAATCGACGCGGCATACGCCAAGGGTCGCCATTAAAGACGCTGAGGTGGGCACTATGATATTGGTGAGGCCATCGCCTAGCTGAAAGGCCAATACCGCCACTTGGCGGGTCACACCGACGATATCAGAGAGAGGGGCCATCAGTGGCATAGTCAGTGCGGCCTGCCCTGATCCTGAGGTCACGAAAAAGTTGAATACAGATTGAAACAACAACATAAACCATGCCGAAAGCGCATCCGGCAGATGGCCAATCACCCCACCAGCGCTGTTCAGAATCGAATTAAGCACACTCGGTTCAGTCGGTGTACCGCCGCCAAGGAGCAGTAAAATCCCCGAGGCGCATCCCACTAAAAGGGCTGGCTCTAACATGGTTTTAGCGCCATCCTTAAAACTCTGCGCAACCTTGTTAAGCGTTAAGCCATTGAGCTTAAACACGCAGCCAATAACGCCGGCCACCATACCCATGGTAAAAAACTGGCTAGCGATCTCGGGGATAAACCACGCCTTTGCCACAACGCCCCAAATCACCCACACCATAGTTAACACTAACAACAACAGTACCAACACATCCCCAAGATTAAAGCGGCTCTCGAGCTTTGTATTAGCATGGTGCTCACGGAAATAAGCATCGGACTGATAGCTATGGGAAAGAATGGGTTGCTGCTGAATGCGATGGGCGTAACGCATGGTAAAAACGATGCCAAGCAATGTGAACCCAAGCCACATAGGGAAGCGAAACTCACTGCCTGAAAGAACCGGGATCCCCGCAATACCCTGCGCAATTGCCACACTGAAGGGATTCATCCAAGAACTGGCAAAACCTATTTGGGTCGCCACATAGGTCACCATCACAGTGGTGATACCGTCGTACCCTAAACGGATCATGAGTGGACAGATGATAATCGCGAAGGCAATGGCCTCTTCCCCCATGCCAAACACGGCGCCGCCGAGGGAAAACAGCGTAAATATCACCGGAATGAATAACTTTTCATTGCCACGGGTTTTATCGATTAACTTTAAGATGCCGTTATCTATGGTGCCAGTTGCCATCACCACCCCAAAGGAGCCGCCAATCACTAGCATAAACATGATCACGCCAATCGCGCTGCCCCATTTATACCCCGAGGTTAAGCCCTCAAAGGCGAAGTTAAAAAAGCCTACCCCGCCCTCGCCTTTAAACAGTGCCACAGGTTGTAACTTAGGCTCGCCCGCATCATCCAATTGATAGGCAAATGAATTAGGGTCGACTACTGTCCGCGCTTTATCGACACCTTCGGCCAGATAATGCACCTCTTGGGTTTGAAACGACCCAATCGGAATAAAGTAAGTCATTAATCCCGCAAGTAATGCCACAAAAAAGATGATCACTAAGGTATCGGGCATTTGAAAGGATGAAGGAGCGTGTGAAGCGGATGGTGCCATAGCAGTCTGAGCTGCTTCTGTTGGCTGAGTCGTCGAGGGTGGAGTCGTCATAGATGCGCCATTTTATGTCAAACGAAAAGGCCGCACTATAAACTAAAGCGCTGTAAATCAGTACATAAAATCTTCATTCGCTTGCATGAATACGCAAAATACTTACATCTATCACACCCAAGCAATCCACATAAAAATGTCTGCTACGACGAATACAGCAAAAAAAGCCCAGTAACACTGGGCATTTTTTATGTGACTGACTCGCTTAGTTACTGACTCGCTTAGTGACTAATTCTCTTACTTACTTTCTTGGCTATTTTTCGCTTTTTCAGTATGCAGAGGCGATGCAAAAAAGTGTGCCTGATGGGATTTTTGCGGATCGGGTAAGGCAATTTGGCCTTGCTCAATCCACCAATAACCGAGGCCAACGATCACACCGCCACCGACAATGTTTCCTAGGGTCACGGGAATTAAGTTATTGAATACAAAGTTTGCCACGGTTAAATCGGCAAATTGCTCTTGGGTCACGCCTAGGGATGCAAAAAACTCAGGGCTGGCGACCGACTGAATCGTGATCCCAAGCGGCACCATAAACAGGTTTGCAATACTGTGCTCAAAGCCACTGCTGACAAACATGGCTACTGGGAGGATCAGTAGAATCGCTTTGGTTAGGGATTCGCGGCTGGCGAAAGTCATCCAAATGCCCAGACACACCAACATGTTACATAAGATACCTAAGCTGAATGCCTGCACCCAAGTATGATGCAGCTTATGTTGTGACACTTTTAGCGCGTTTAAGCCCCAGTTACCGCCATCGAGCTCATATAAGCCCGCCGCCATGATCAAGCCAACCATTAATATGGCGCCGACGAAGTTGCCGATATACACGCGGCTCCAGCATTTGAGCAATTCACCGGTGGTCACCTGTTTTTGGGCCCATGCAACACTGCTCAGCACTGAACTGGTAAACAGCTCACCACCACAAATCACCACTAAAATTAAGCCTAAGCTGAAGGCAATCCCACCCACCAGGCGCACTAAACCCCAGGCGCTATCACCCGCCCCCGTAGTGACAGTCAGATAAAACACAAAGGCTAAGGCAATAAAAGCGCCAGCAAATACCGCTAAACCGAAGGATTGCCAAGGCGCTTTAACCACTTTGCTTTTGCCGTAAATTTCGGCCTGGTGATAACAGCTAAAGTGTGAAGAAACCTGCAATGGCTCATGGCTATTCGATGATGTTTGTGGAGCGTTAGCGTGTGAGTCTTTCATAACTGAACTCCCAAACCAGATAAACAAAGGCGAACTTGCAACATTAGGTCTCTCCTACTGCGCCCAAGCGCAGATCAAACGAATCAAAACTTACATTAAGACTTGCTTAAATGATGACTCACTAAAGTCACGCTTTGTAACATATAAATCTCATTCGCCGTGAAGCAGAGTTTGCCAAAGCGTGATGCTATTCACAGGTAAAATGTAAAATTTTTGAAGCCACAAACACAAAGGGTTAATTGGTCATACCAATTTTAGTTAAATCTGACCTGTTTACCACTCCCCTTTCAAACATTATTTATCGGCAACATGAAGCAATTTTAACCTTAAAAAGGCGGGTTAGACTTAAGTATCCTTAATCAAGATGACTGCTTGTTGACTGTGCCACACTTTGCGATTGATCTGCAGCTAGACAAAAATTGTACGCTTCTTCTCCGCAGACAAAACGATTATTCGCAAGCTTAGTTTCCTTAACGTGTCTCACTATCACCTAAGCATCTCAGTGTAACCAGCCCTTTTAACGCCGCGGCTTTAAGGGTGTGAACGTTGACTAAATCATAAACAATCAAAATCATTCGATACGGTGATAGCTTTCGTCGGTTAAAAGCGCGACAGTCAGTCGAATAAGCCGTTATCTAGACCAGAGTTCAACCAACAAAAGCGTGCTTTAAACCTTATTGTGCTAAAAAAATGCTACCTCGCTAGCAAATTTGCGATTAACCGGACACAAACTCGCCCGTTTAAGATGCGAGAGCATCAGAGCTATGTTAATATGCTTATGGATAATTGGTCTTACCAATTTATAAAAGCGTTATCGATAACCGATAATCCAAGTTAAACGAATATTTGTCATCTTATCGGGTATCAATAGACAGACACTTGGTGCGATAAACATCCCCAAGTTCCAGTTCCCATCATAGGGCGTCATCTTGAAGGGAGCTTTAATCAGGAAACAGCGATTGGCCTATACTCAACATGGTTTGCCCATGAGCGCCAATGACCTTTATCTCAACCAAAAGGTATTAGTACGATGACCGACAAAACTGAACTGTTTGCCAACGCATGGGAAGGTTTTACACCTGGCGATTGGAAATCTGAAGTCAATGTACGTGACTTTATTCAACAAAACTATGCCCCCTATGAAGGTGACGAGTCATTCCTAGCCGGTGCCACCGAAGCCACAACCCAGTTGTGGGACAAAGTGATGGAAGGCATCAAGCAAGAAAACCGTACCCACGCGCCAGTTGATTTCGATACTAAGATGGTTTCTACCATCACTTCCCATGACGCGGGTTATATCAATAAAGATTTAGAAACTATCGTTGGTTTACAAACCGATGCGCCGCTTAAACGCGCTATGTTACCTAACGGTGGTATTCGCATGGTTGAAGGCTCATGTGCCGCCTACAACCGCGAACTCGATGCCGATGTAAAATACATCTACTCAGAACTGCGTAAGACCCACAACCAAGGCGTATTCGACGTCTACACGCCTGAAATCATGGCGTGTCGTAAATCCGGCGTATTAACCGGTTTACCCGATGCCTATGGTCGTGGTCGTATTATCGGTGACTATCGCCGCGTGGCTCTGTATGGTATCGACTTCTTAATGAAGGATAAATTCGCCCAGTTCAGCTCACTGCAAGCGCAGTTCGAAGCCGGTGAAGATTTATCTAACGTTATCCAACTGCGTGAAGAAATTGCCGAGCAGCACCGCGCTCTAGGTCAAATGAAACAAATGGCCGCGAAATACGGTTTCGATATTTCTCGCCCAGCCACTAACGCACAAGAAGCGATCCAGTGGACTTACTTCGGTTATTTAGCCGCAGTGAAGAGCCAAAACGGCGCGGCGATGTCTTTAGGCCGTACTTCAACCTTCCTTGATATCTACATTGAACGCGATCTGAAAAACGGCACCATCACTGAGCAACAAGCTCAAGAAATGATTGACCATTTCGTGATGAAACTGCGTATGGTGCGTTTCCTACGTACTCCAGAATACGATGAGTTGTTCTCAGGCGACCCAATTTGGGCAACTGAATCTATCGGCGGTATGGGCTTAGATGGCCGTACACTGGTAACCAAATCTAGCTTCCGTTTCTTAAACACTTTATACACTATGGGCCCAAGCCCTGAGCCAAACATCACTGTGCTCTGGTCGGACAAACTGCCTGTAGGCTTTAAAAAGTACTGTGCGAAAGTGTCTATCGACACCAGCTCTATCCAGTACGAAAACGATGACTTAATGCGTCCAGATTTCCAATCTGACGATTACGCTATCGCCTGCTGCGTGAGTCCTATGGTTGTGGGTAAACACATGCAGTTCTTCGGCGCCCGTGCCAACTTGGCAAAAACCATGTTGTATGCGATCAACGGCGGCGTTGACGAAAAACTGAAAATCCAAATCGCGCCAAAAGCCGACCCAATCACCGACGAAGTATTAAGCTTCGATGACGTGATGAATCGCTTAGACGGCCTGATGGATTGGTTAGCGACCCAATATGTCACAGCACTGAACTCAATCCACTACATGCACGACAAGTACTCCTACGAAGCCGCGTTAATGGCGCTGCACGACAGAGATGTACGTCGCACCATGGCCTGTGGTATCGCAGGGCTTTCAATCGCGGCCGACTCACTGTCTGCCATCAAGTACGCTCAAGTAAAACCTGTACGTGATGAAAACGGCATTGCCGTCGACTTTGAGATCAGCGGTGATTATCCAAAATTTGGTAACAATGACCCACGTGTCGACGATATCGCCTGTGACTTAGTTGAACGTTTTATGTCGAAGATCCGCGACCGTAAAATGTACCGCAACGCGATCCCAACTCAGTCAATTCTGACCATCACCTCGAACGTGGTTTATGGTAAGAAAACCGGTAACACGCCAGACGGTCGTCGTTCAGGTGCGCCATTTGCACCGGGTGCAAACCCAATGCATGGCCGTGATGAAAAAGGCGCGATTGCCTCGTTAACCTCAGTGGCGAAACTGCCTTTTGCCCACGCACAGGACGGTATCTCTTACACCTTCTCCATCGTGCCTAATGCCTTAGGTAAAGATGAAGACGGTCGCCGTACCAACTTAGCGGCGTTGATGGACGGATATTTCGCCCACAACGAAGGACACGAAGGCGGTCAACACTTGAACGTTAACGTGATGAACCGTGAGATGCTCGAGGATGCGGTTGTCAATCCTGACAAGTATCCGCAGCTAACCATTCGTGTATCGGGTTACGCAGTGCGCTTTAACTCATTGACCCCAGAGCAGCAGCAAGACGTGATCACACGTACTTTCACAAAAGGTCTGTAAGCTAAATTAGGTAAGGCTGTAGTACAATGTGCTACAGCCTCACTTATTTCAACAGGAGTCACAATGGCAGTTACCGGTCGGGTCCACTCAGTGGAATCCTTTGGCACAGTGGATGGTCCAGGCATACGGTTTATCACCTTTATGCAGGGCTGTTTAATGCGCTGTCAGTATTGTCATAACCGTGACACTTGGGATCTTGATGGTGGTAAGGAAGTACAGGTCGACGAGTTAATGAGCCAAATCATTAGCTACCGCCCCTTCCTCGATGCCAGCAACGGCGGAGTGACCGCCAGCGGTGGCGAAGCCATATTACAGGCGGAGTTTGTCGCCGAGCTTTTTAAAGCCTGTAAGAAAGAAGGCATTCATACCTGTTTAGATACCAACGGCTTTGTGCGTAAGTACACGCCAGTGATTGATGAGCTACTCGATAATACCGATCTGGTGTTGCTCGATATCAAACAGATGAATGACGATAAACACATTGAACTGACTAAGGTCAGTAACCACAGAACGCTGCAATTTGCCGAGTATCTCGCCAAACGTAATCAGCCGACGTGGATACGTTATGTGGTCGTGGGTGGATTTACCGATGATGAAGCCTCGGCATTACAGCTGGCCGAATTTATCAAGCCCATGAAGAATATTGAAAAAGTTGAACTCCTGCCCTACCACGAGCTTGGCAAACATAAGTGGGAAGCTATGGGAGAAAGCTATCAACTCGATGGCGTTGCACCACCGAGTCGCGACACCATGGAAAAAATTAAAGCCGTGTTTAGCTCACAGGGGATTAACGCTGTGTATTAAGACGCCAAGGGAGGCTTAAAGCTCCTCCCAATAACTGGCATCTAAGCGCTCAAAGGCTATTTTTAAGATGAGCGCCATATCAAGGTAACACGCTTTAGCGCCCAAGGATTGGCAATGAATGCCCATGGCGGACAATTTCGCACTCAACTGGTTACTCCAGTCGAACAGCGATAAAGGTAATGGATGGCGCGCACGCCAGCCTAACCACAATAAGCCCTGCAACGGCAGGCTAATAAAGAACAACGCGATAGTGAGGGCTTGGGGTAAAAACGCCCAACCATAAGTATAAATCTGACTCACACTCGCCAAAATCGCCAGCACTGGCATCACCAGAATGGCAAGCTGAGTGGCGCGTACCACCCGATACTCAGGAAAATACAAACCTAGTTGTCTAACCATAGGCCACGTCTTCATATAGCGACGACCGTCACCTAAGGTTTTGAGAATATTGATGCTCAATTTTAGACACCTACAACCGAGGAACATTGCTTTTACCATAGCACAATCTGGCACTGCGCCCCAAGACTGTGATGGCAAATTACGCAAGTGTTTCCAAGATTTTGAATCGTTAATTTAAACACAATGGCAAAAGGTTTACACATGTCTAATAAACTGGTTTTAGTACTCAATTGCGGTAGCTCTTCACTCAAATTTGCCGTCATTGACGCACAAACAGGTGACGATCAGATCTCTGGCCTAGCCGAGTGTTTTGGCTTAGAAGACTCGCGCATTAAATGGAAAATCAACGGTGAAAAGCATGAGTCCTCTTTAGGTGCATTTACTGCTCACCGCGAAGCCGTTGAATTTATCGTCAATAAAATCCTTGCTGGTCAACCTGAATTAGCCGCGCAAATTCAAGCCGTGGGTCACCGTATCGTACACGGCGGTGAGAAATTCACTCGCTCTGTGATCATCGACGAGCATGTGATCAAAGGTATTGAAGAATGTTCTTCACTGGCGCCACTGCATAACCCAGCACACCTTATCGGTATTCGCGCGGCCATTGCATCTTTCCCTAAACTGCCACAAGTGGCGGTGTTCGATACGGCATTCCACCAAAGCATGCCTGAGCGCGCTTTTATCTACGCTCTGCCATACAAGCTGTACCGTGAGCATGGTATCCGCCGCTATGGTATGCACGGCACTAGCCACCTGTTTGTCAGCCGTGAAGCCGCTAAAGTGTTGAACAAACCTTTAGAAGAGACCAATGTGATCTGCGCGCACTTAGGTAACGGTGCCTCTGTAACGGCGGTTAAAGGCGGTAAGAGTGTTGATACCTCAATGGGACTGACGCCGCTTGAAGGTTTAGTCATGGGCACTCGCTGTGGCGATCTCGACCCATCTATCATCTACCACTTAGTGCACCAACTCGGTTACACTCTGGAAGAAGTCAACAACCTGATGAACAAGCAAAGTGGTCTGCTAGGGATTTCTGAGCTAACCAACGATTGCCGTGGCATCGAAGAAGGTTATGCCGATGGTCACAAAGGCGCAACCTTAGCACTGGAAATCTTCTGCTACCGTCTGGCGAAATATATCGCGTCTTACACTGTGCCACTCGGTCGTTTAGATGCCGTGGTCTTTACCGGTGGTATCGGCGAAAACTCCGACATCATCCGCGAGAAAGTGCTCAACATGCTGCAAATCTTCAATTTCCATGTAGATAGCGAGCGTAACAAAGCGGCCCGCTTCGGTAAGAAAGGCATCATCACCACAGATAACAGCACCGTTGCCATGGTCATCCCCACCAACGAAGAGTGGGTTATCGCCGAAGATTCGATTAAACTCATTACAAAATAATAAGATGATTCAAGCCGTTTGCTTAGCCAAACGGCTTTATTATTAGCGACCTACAGCTAAATAAACACAAGCAAAGCAGAGACGACTCACTCTGCCAAAAACCATCGAACTTAGAGGTTTTTATGTCTCGAAATATTATGTTAATCCCCATAGGCACAGGAGTTGGCCTGACCTCCTTAAGCCTAGGTATGGTGCGCGCGTTAGAGCGTCACGGGGTAAAAGTCCAATTCTTTAAACCCATTTCCCAGCTACGTCCTAATGATAATGGCCCAGAGCGCTCTACCACGATTTTAAGCAAATCGCCCACGGTCAATCCGTTAGAGCCCTTCGATATGGCCCATGCCGAAGCACTGATCCGCGCCGATCAAACCGACGTACTGATGGAACAAATCATTGCCCGCGCAGCAGAATGCGCCAGCAATACCGAAACCCTGATTGTTGAAGGCCTAGTGCCAACCCGCAACCATCCCTTTGCCGATGATGTGAACTACGCCATCGCCAAGGCCATGGACGCGGACGTGATTTTCATTGCCACCCCTGGCAGCGACACGCCAACAGGCCTGATGAACCGTCTCGAAATTGCCTACAACTCGTGGGGCGGCAAAAACAACAAACGTCTCATTGGTGCAGTAATCAACAAGATTGGTGCGCCGGTAGACGATGAAGGCCGTGCACGCCCAGATTTATCGGAAGTGTTCGATCATCAAGGCGTACAACGTTCAGATTCTTCAATCATGTTCCAATTGCCGGGTAAAAGCCCACTGCGCATCTTAGGTAGCGTGCCTTACAACCTCGATCTAGTTGCGCCACGCGCATCGGATCTGGCTAAACATTTACGTGCTCGCATTCTTAACGCTGGCGAGATGAACACCCGCCGCCTACGTAAAGTGACCTTCTGCGCCCGCAGCTTACCGAATATGGTCAACCATATTAAGACAGATTCACTGCTGGTGACCTCTGGCGATCGCTCCGACGTGATTGTATCAGCGTGCCTTGCCGCCATGAACGGCGTGAAGATTGGCGCCCTGCTACTGACTGGTAGCTACGAGCCAGAGCCTGAAATTTTAAAACTGTGCGAACAGGCCTTCGAGACAGGTTTACCAGTATTCCTTATCGATACCAACACTTGGCAGACGTCACTAAACATCCAACGCTTCGACCACGAAGTGCCAGTGGATGATGCGGTACGTATCGACTTAGTACAGGAATATGTCGCCGGCCATATCGACCAAACCTGGGTTGAAAGCGTGACCAAAAACTCCCCAAGGGAGCACCGTCTGTCACCACCCGCATTCCGTTATAAGCTCACCGAACTGGCGCGCGCCGCCCACAAAACCGTGGTGCTGCCTGAAGGTGATGAGCCTCGTACCATCAAAGCCGCAGCCATTTGTGCCGAGCGTGGTATTGCCCGTTGCGTGCTATTAGGTAAAAAAGATGAAATTCTGCGTATTGCTGCCCAGCAAGACGTGGTACTGGGTGATGGCGTTGTGATTGTCGACCCCGACGAAGTACGGGATCGCTATGTAGAGCCAATGCTCGATCTGCGTCGCAACAAAGGTTTAACTGAAGTCGTTGCCAAAGAGCAGCTAGAAGACAACATGGTGCTCGGTACAATGATGCTGGCGCAAAACGAAGTCGATGGTATCGTCTCTGGCGCGGTAAACACTACGGCAAATACGATTCGTCCGCCGCTACAACTGATCAAAACGGCACCGGGTTCAAGCCTTGTCTCTTCTATCTTCTTTATGTTGATGCCGGATCAAGTGTTAGTTTACGGTGACTGCGCGATTAACCCCGATCCAAACGCTGAACAACTGGCCGATATCGCTATCCAATCGGCAGAATCTGCCAAGGCCTTCGGCATCGAACCAAGAGTGGCGATGATCAGCTACTCAACCGGTAACTCAGGTACGGGTTCGGATGTGGATAAAGTGCGTGAAGCGACCCGTATCGCGAAAGAAAAACGTCCTGACTTGGTGATCGACGGTCCACTGCAATACGATGCGGCCGTCATGCCAAACGTGGCTCGCTCTAAGGCGCCTAACAGCCCTGTTGCAGGCCAAGCGACTGTATTCGTGTTCCCTGATCTCAACACGGGTAACACCACTTATAAAGCTGTACAGCGTAGTGCTGACCTCATCAGCATTGGCCCCATGCTGCAAGGCATGCGTAAGCCTGTGAACGACTTATCCCGCGGCGCCTTAGTGGACGATATCGTCTACACTATCGCACTGACGGCGATTCAAGCGTCACAAAACGATGCCAGCAAAGCCTAATATACTTAGCTAAAGCATCATCAAAAAAGCACTGAACTCCTCAGTGCTTTTTTATTTCCGAAAGAAAAAGCTCACAAAGCGGGCAGCATTAAACGCTTAAAATATCCTCAAAATGTCATAAAAATGCTGTTTTGGGAAATTCACACGCTGTGAATAGACTGGGAAAAACTAAGAAAATATCCACAAGGAAATGCCTGGATAACGGCGTCACAGAAAAGCGTCACTTTTTAACCAGCAAATAAATCGATATACAATCAGCCACTTAAAAATTATCCCTCTAGTCTTCAACATAGTTGTCCACAGATTCTGTGGATAACCTAATGAAGTCATCCTTTCAGATATGCCACAGGCGGCCGATCTGAGTCAAGTCATTTTCGGCAGTGACCGCCATTATTACAAAACTTGAACATAGCCGCTAAAATCGCGATACTCATGACAAATTCCTATAACGAAAAGCCATGAGAACCTTATTTTTCCTTTCATTATTGTTTTTGTTTGGTTGTGGCGATGCTGGAGACAAAGAGCAGCACGTGCTCACTCCCGAAGAGGTGAGTCTCGGCTTTTTTAGCGCCATTTATGTTGACCGAGATGTGGAGAAAGCCAAGTTATATGTCGATGCTCCACTCAAAGAAGTCTTAACCCACTATTACATCGCCGCAGCGGTACAGCGTAATATGCTCGGCCTGTCTATGACCAATGTCGAAATGGAAATTGATGATATCGATATCGACTTTTTCCGTAAGTTCACCAAAGACGTCATGGTCGTCGTTAAGATGAAGGGCTTAAAGGGTGGACAGCCTTGGATTGATGACAGAACCATTCGCCTGCATAAAATTGGCGGCAAATGGATTATCGTTGAGTTCATGCCAGAAAAACGTAAGGTGAATGGCTAAACGATCTTCCCCACTCTACTTCAATCCCACAACGGATAAAAAAATAGCAACCCTAGGGTTGCTATTTTCATGTGCTTGTATTTGTTACTTCAGACTCAGAATTCGCACTGTAAACCTTAGGTTTACAAGACTTAGACCGCTTCTTCTTCGCTCTGTGCAGGTAAAGACGTCATCACGTCGTCTTTAACTTGGTAGTAAGCGTTTTCGTATTCATGAACTTCCATAACAACTCCTGCTCGATTTTGTAAGGTCGCAAAGGCATGCCGTTCTATGCTGACATTTTGCCCATGAGGAAAGGGAATTTCCGTGGCGCTGAGTATACCAAAGTCAGATTAATAATTACAGAAAACTTTCAGTTTTGTTTCGATTTAAAAGATAAAAACGGTTTTTAACGATTAAAAAAGCCGCAAAAACGTATCTCGAAATGAAAGCCTTTCAGCTGATATAGCCTAATGCACTAAAGGGCGCGTGCTTACAAACAAAGAATCTAGGAAGACGGGCACAAACTGCTATCAATTAAATAATGATGCGAGTAGGAGGTCGATATGAATGCCATCATTGAGTTTGAAGCAGCAAAACTCACTACCTTATTCAGCCACGGCGATATCTTGGGGATCCATATGTTTATGGATCAAATGAATATCCCGCTCGATGTACAGGATAAGCTCTATGCTGAAATTTCGGCGCTTAAGCACTTAGACCCGCACAATGTCAGTCTCGCCATTGAACATCATGGGCAATCGCAACTCTCAGAGCGGTTAAGCTATTAACAGGCTAGTTAAGTAAAGATAGGATAAGGCGCGAAGCGACATCATTCGACGCCATCATAAAGCCTCTTAAGGTCTTATGATGGCATTTCATGACGGCGTTTAATGAGACCCGAGGGCTTACGCCTTTAAGCGATAACGTAGCACCTTTAATGATTTCTCCTCAGAGACATCAACAAAGGCAGCGGGATTGGGTAAGCGCTCAAGGTATTCGAGTGCAAGCGCGGCGTCTTCGACTTGCTGACGTAAAAACTGGGTATCGAGTTCCGGTGCATTTAAGCAGAGTAGCACTTCGGCATTCTCGGCTAACAACTCGGGTAAATGCCTGATCAAACGCACATAATCCTTAGTCGCAACGAAACTGCCCTTTTGATTACTCGGCGGATCGGCAACCACAATGTCATAGGGGCCTAACTTGCGTAACTTACCCCATGACTTAAAAATATCGTGCCCTAAGAAGCGTGCGCCCGCGCTAAAGCCATTGAGAAGATGATTCTGCTTGCCTATGGCTAACGCGCCTTTACTCATGTCCATGTTCACCACTTCATCGGCACCGCCCTGCAGTGCTGCCACCGAGAAACCACAGGTATAAGCAAACAAATTCAGCACTTTCTTATGGCGAGCATGGGCTCTTACCCATTCACGGCCATTGGCCATATCGAGGAACAAACCGTGGTTTTGTCCCCGCAATAAATGTACCTGAAACTGGGCACCATTTTCAGTGACCACATGGGGATCGGGCACCTCACCCGCCAGTACTTGGCTAAAGGTTTCGCCACCACTACGATATTGATACACCAAGTTTAACGGCCGATTGGGCTGTATCGCTTGCCAACGCGCCGTAATCGCCTGTTGGCACAGGGCCAACTCGGCCGCTTCGAGGGGAATAAAACTGGTCAATAACAACACGGGCGCGAACCAATCTAAACAAAGATGTTCGCAGCCAGGGTAATAACCGCCACGGCCATGGAATAATCGCGTGGCATCTTCACCGACTTCTATCGTCGCCAGTGCATCTATAAAACGTTGCATTATCTACTACTTATTATCTGTTGAATGGGTATCGACAGGTTCAGAAATCGGAGCGGTGCTTGTCGATTGGCTTACTAGTTTATCATCCACATCGTCGGATAATAAAATGGCTAACCAGCCACCACTCTTACTGGATTCGAGGGCGATCTTGACGACCATGGTTAAGGGAACCGACAGCAACATGCCGACCGAGCCCAGTAACCACCCCCAAAAAATTAACGATAAGAACACCACTAGGGTGGAAAGCCCGAGACCGCGGCCCATAAACTTAGGCTCAACCACATTGCCCATCACCATATTTGCGCCGACGTATAACATCGCCGTACCGCCAGCCGCCGCAGGGCCTAATTGGATAAAGGCCAGCAACACGGCGGGAATGGCCGCGATAATCGAGCCGATATTCGGGATATAGTTGAATAAAAAGGCGATAACCGCCCAAAGCAGCGCGTAATCCACCCCAATCACCGCAAGCCCCACGCCGACAATCAAGCCCGTCGCTAAACTGACTAAGGTCTTAATCACCATATATTGATTCACCGATTGCAGAAAACGGTCAATCTGCTGCAAACGCATGTCCGGATCGTCCAGTGCCAAGTGCAGTTTCTTCGGCAAAGATTGCGCCTCAAACAGCATAAAGACGATGGTCAGAATGATCAGGAACAAATTCGCCATCACATTGCCAACACCCGAGAGCATATTGGTGGTCATAGACAACGCCATGCCGGGATCGAAATAGGCCAACACTTGTTCCTTGGAGATTTGGATATTCAGCGCCTGCAACTTATGCAGCACCCAAGAAAACTGCTCCACCAGCTGATCGCGATACTGCGGCAACTGCTTAGAAAACTCATTAATGGAGCTGCCTACCAGAGAGGCGAGCCACAAGCCCATCAACACGATAAAACCCATCAGCAGGATCACGGCGAGCCATTTAGGTACGCGATATTTGGTCATCAAGCCTATCGCCGGATTACAGATCACCGCAATAAAACTGGATAACACAAAGGGAACAACAATCGGGCTGGCGGCCTTTATCCCTGCCAAAATAATCACCACAAAGGCCATGACGGCAAAACCTTTATAGGCGGCAGACGGCGTATTGGAACGTGTCATGACGTAAAAATCCTTCTTGATCTTAGATAAAGTTTGTTAGGCTAGCCCGAGAAAAGTCTCAAACTCAATCACCTAAGCCAGAAAACTAGATTGTCATTATGAAACCAGAAACCGCGATTATACGCATTAAAAACTTAAGACTGCGCACTTTTATCGGTATAAAAGAAGATGAAATCCAAAATCGGCAGGATGTGATCGTCAATGTCGTCATTCACTACTGTGCCGACAAGGCTCGCAACAGTGATAATGTCGACGATGCGCTGAATTATCGTACCATCACAAAAAAAATCATTGAGTTGATTGAAAACAATCGCTTCTCACTGCTCGAAAACCTCACCAGCCAAACACTAGCCATCGCCAGTGAGCATCCTTGGGTCGAATTTGCCAGTGTCGAAATCGACAAGCCCCACGCTCTGCGCTTTGCCGATTCGGTGTCGATGGAGTTGTGTTACCAAAAACAGCAATAAAGTGATCCCCGCACGCCCGTTATCGTATATTGCTTATAATCAAAGAAAACCATCAACCAAGGACTCGACGATGAAGATATTGATAACGGGAGCTAGTGGGTTTATTGGTCAACAGTTAGTCGCCCATTTAGCCAATCAGCATGAATTGGTCTTGCTCACCCGCCACCCCGGCACCAGTCGGCAACTATTAGGCCCGCAGCACCAATATCTCAGCACCTTAGATGAAGTTGATGATTTAAATCATATCGATGCGGTGATAAATCTCGCCGGCGAGCCCATTGTTGCTAAACGTTGGAGCGCGCAGCAAAAACAGCGCATCTGCGATAGCCGCTGGAATACCACGGCGCGACTAAGCCAACTGATTTTACACAGCTGCACCCCACCCAAAGTGATGATAAGTGGCTCTGCCATCGGTTTTTATGGCCGCCAAGGCGCCATCCCCATCGATGAAACCGCAGCCCCACACCCCGAATTTAGCCATGATATTTGTCAGGAATGGGAGAGACTCGCGCAGCAAGCCGCCACCAAAACTCGCGTCTGCATCCTACGCACGGGTATAGTGCTTGGCCATGGCGGCGCACTCGCGAAGATGTTGCCACCGTTTAAATTGGGGCTAGGTGGACCTATAGGCCACGGATGCCAGGGCATGAGTTGGATACACATTCAGGACATGGTGGCGCTGATAGACTTTTTACTCAATCATGACGAATGCGAGGGCATTTTTAATGCCACCGCGCCTAATCCTGTCAGTAACGCCGAGTTTGCCACCACCCTAGGTCGAGTCTTAAATCGCCCAACCTTTATCACGACCCCAGCCACTATGCTGCGACTCGCGATGGGCGAAATGGCGGAGTTACTTATCGAAGGGCAATTTGTGCTCCCCAAACATGCGCTAGATGCAGGGTTTAGCTTCCGTTTTGAGCGACTCGAACCTGCGCTAAGGGACGTACTCGCGAGTTAACAGCTTTTTCGACTCCGCCAATATCGGTAACTGGCTTGAGAATAAAATGTTACCAAGCGCAGAGTCGAGGGTTAACGCCATGCTGAATAATGGCTTGAAAATCAGAGATAAAAATCCCCTGTGGCGATTTATTTATCGATGTGATTTTTTTAAATGCAGCGCTCGCATCTGGCAACAGCCGAAAAACATAAATGCAACACAATGATTTTAAAGGCAATTTAACGACATCAGCGCATTTTTCTGTTACACTCCCCACCTCTTGCTTATCGCTATTGACGTGTTAGCGCCCGCACTGAAGCACAGTTAACACTCCGAGCAAGTTCATTATCTTCAGTATCCGCACCCTCTGTCGCGATGCTGATCAACTACACCAATACGGTTCATATTCGCGCTAAATACTCCTTCTCCAGCCTTGGGGATTGATAAGAATCTGTCCTTAGATCGCGCGTTTAACACTTAGCATTAGATAATGCTAAATAACGAGATGGGTCGCCCTCACTCAGCTTGAATACAGCCAGCTTGAGTACAGCGGTATTCCCACACAAACCATTTGTAAGGAACTATCATGCACACCACTTATACAATTGGCGAACTCGAGTCGTTCTTAATTGCTATCTTCGTGCTGTTTATTGGCCATTCCATCAATCGCCATGTGCGTGTTTTTAGACAATACAATATTCCCGAACCTATCGTTGGCGGGCTAGTCGTCGCCGCAGTGGTTGCCTTTTTACATTTTCAAGACATCACACTCGCCTTTAGTTTACCCATGCAAAACACCTTAATGCTGATGTTTTTCAGTACGATAGGTTTATCGGCAAACTATAAGCTACTGCTCAGTGGTGGCAAAAAAGTGTTTATCTTTCTCGGCGTAGCTTCTGTCTATATCGTCATTCAAAATGCTGTCGGGGTGAGCCTTGCAAGCCTCCTCGGTTTAGACCCCATCTTAGGCCTTATCGCAGGCTCGATTACCCTCTCCGGCGGCCATGGCACTGGCGTTGCCTGGTCACAAACCTTTGCCGAAAACTACGGCATCAATACCTTAGAGCTTGCTATGGCGGCAGCCACCTTTGGCTTAGTCATGGGCGGTATCATCGGCGGCCCCATCGCGCAGCGATTGATTGGCAAACATAATCTGGTGTCAAGTTATGGCATGGGCCGTAAGCACCACACCACGCATCCACAACTGGTGACCTATGATCAGCTCGAAGAGGACCAAGTCACCGCTAAGACAATCATTGAAACCCTGTTTGTGCTGCTCATCTGCGTTGCTGGGGCCAAATGGTTTACAGTGTTTGTCAGCGAATATCAGCTGAATTGGCTCAAGATGCCGGACTTTGTCTATGCCCTGTTTCTTGGGGTGATCATCGCCAACATCACCGAAGTGACCCGCGGTTATAAACCCCATACTGAGAGTATCGATGTGATAGGTACTGTGGCGCTGTCGTTATTTCTTTCTATGGCTTTGATGAACCTCAAGTTGTGGGAAATTTTGGATCTGGCTATCCCATTACTGATTATCCTGCTGGTGCAAACCGCAGTGCTGGCGGTATTCGCCTATTTTGTAACCTTTAAAATTATGGGCAGTAACTACGACGCGGCGGTGATCACCGGCGGTCACTGTGGCTTTGGTATGGGTGCCACTCCTACTGCGGTGATGAATATGGGCGCACTAGTATCACGCACAGGCCCTTCTCCGCAGGCCTTTATGGTGGTACCGATTGTCGGCGCCTTCTTTATCGATATAGTTAATTTAATTGTATTGCAGGGCTACCTCAGCTTTTTGATGTAAGAGTGCAACGCTTTATCATCAAACAAAAATGGCGCCGATAAGGGCGCCATTTTTATATCTCGTGAAGAGTGAAATCTAAGGACAAGTTAGAACGCGCGCATCATGCGCTCAGGCCGCGGCATGTAATAATCGTTGTAATCCAATGAGAAGACTACGGAGCTTGAGCGGCCAACAATCTCCTCTCTTGGCACAAAACCTATGACTCTTGAATCGGCACTGTTATCTCGATTGTCCCCTAGCGCCAAATACTGGTTATCAGGAACCGTAACTGGGCCAAAATTAGCCAGCTGCGAAGGCTGCGGATTGAGGCGAATACTGTGCGCTATGCCGAGTAGATCCTCCTGCCACTCGGTGACATTCGCCGGCGCATAGGCACTTAATGTTTGCTGTGTATATGCGAGTGGTTTGTCATTTAAATACAAGCGATTATCCCGCATCATCACAGTATCACCGGGTACGGCGATCACCCGTTTAATCAGCTTTTTATCGGCTTTTTTAGAGTCGAACACGATAATATCCCCACGTGTAGGGTCCGCAAGTTTAACGAGTGGGATATGGGTAAATGGCACTCTGATATCGTAAGCCATCTTATTCACCAGAATGCGGTCGCCCTCGACAATCGTCGGCAACATAGAACCTGTCGGCACTGTATTCCAATCAGCTACCGCGCTCCTGAATACCAGCATTAGGCTGATAAACAATAAAATGGAGCGATTATCTCTAAGTAATGTTCTATGTTTTTTAAACATTCTGTTTATCTCCCTGAGGCCAAAATCCAGCAATCTTCTCGTTTGATGACAATGCGAAGCTATCAATTGCCTGACGTAAGCAACGCTTGCTCGTTAAATAGACTCATAAGAATCGACTAAGTTCTTTGGGGATAACATCTTGGCTTTTTCCATTTGTAAGCCAATGTGACAAATGCTCAAACTTAGCCACAAACTTTGCCACAAACTTTGCCTCAACCTAAAACACTCAAATAATCGCCATTAAAAAAGCACTGGTTTAGGCCAGTGCTTTTTATTTTACAAATCATGGTTACAAATGATGGTGTTAAGGCATTTGCCTTAACCTCCAACTCACCTTAACTTAAGCGCCCGCTTTTAATAATTCGGCGCAGGATTGATTGAGCAATTGACGGCAGCGCCAAACACCCAGTAATGCAACTAACAAGGCACCGCAGACAGGGGCAATCCCCCACCAGGGCCAGTGCATATACACATTGAGTTCAAACACTTGGGTCTTTAACAGATACAGCGCAAATTCGGCCACTATCACTGCAAGTACCCCAGCTATGCCCCCCAGTAACGCAAATTCAAGCCCAGTGGCGCTACGCAGTAACCAGCCTGAGGCGCCAAAGGTGCGCAGCACTGCGAGTTCACGCTGGCGTGTCGCCATTCCCGCCTCGGTTTGCGCAATAAGCACTAAAGAACTGGCCAGTAAAACGAGAACCAAGACCAACGTCAGCGACAGGGACACCTGCTCAATAATCTGCCGCAATTGCCCCACCATGGCGCCGACATCGATAATCGACACCGTTGGGAACTGCTGGATAAGTTCGAGGATCACTGTGCTCTTCGGAGCATCACTCCCTTGTACATCCGTTTTTTTATCGTCGAGGTAGAAGCTTGCCATCGAGGTATAGGCAAAGGGCGCCAGCGCTTCTTGAGTGAAGATCATAAAGAAGTTTGGTTGCATGGTTTCCCAGTGCACGGCACGGATACTAGCGACCTTGACCCTAAGCTCTTGGTTATCAATCATGTAAGTCAGCGTATCGCCTAGCTTTAGTCCTAAACGATCGGCAACACCTGACTCGACAGAAACCTCATCCGCCGCCTGATTAAAATGCCCTTCAACTAACTCATTGTTGGCGGGTAAGCTATTGCGCCAGGTGAGATTAAGCTCGCGGGAAATCCCTACTCGCCCCTTCTCTCCCGCTTCGGCCTGCTCGTCGGAAATCAAGGTTTCACCATTGATTTGAGTCAAGCGGCCGCGAATCACGGGATAGATATCCGTTGCAGCTATGCCCTTTTGCGCCATAAAGTCATTTAATGGCTTAGCATCATCGGGGGCGATATTGACCAAGAAATAGTTGGGCGCATTCTCGGGCAGCTGTTTTTGCCACTCGTTCAGTAAATCTTGCCTCAGGGCCAAAATGGTCAATAGCAATACCAAGGCCGCACTAAAGCCCACCAATTGCACCGCATTTTGCCGCGCGCGGCGGCGTAACCCCGCGAGAGCCAGTTGCAAGGGATTGGTGGTTTTCATGCCGACACTGTGACCAAGGCGGATCATCACAAAGCCTAAAATACTGAGCAATACGCCCAGTAGCAGCACAGCCGCGACCACCGTCAGTGTCAGTGCCCAGCTTTGGGAATACAAATATCCCAAAAGTGCCATCGCCCCTAAACTGAGGAGTAAATGCAGCCACATGCCGAGCTGCAAGCCCTCGAGTTGCCTTTGTAAAACGCGCAGTGGCGGAATGGCCAGCAGACGCATTAAAGGATAGGCCGAAAACATAAAGGCGCTGATAAGCCCTGTGCTGATCCCAAGCAGTAGCGGCCGAGTCAACGGCGGCGAATAAGCAGCGATTTCAGGGGGTAATAGTTGATTAATGCCTAAATCCAGCAGTGCCCCGCCGATTAACCCCAGCACAATGCCAAACAGCGTCACCAGCAGTAAATGGATGCCGAATAGTCGACGGATTTGAGTTGATGAGGCGCCAAAGGTTTTGAGCATGGCGACCACATCATAATGACGTTGGCAGTAACGCTGGGCAGCAATCCCAATCGCGGCGCAGGCCAGCGCAATACCGAGCAAACTTGCCAGCAGTAAAAAACGCTCCGCCCGCTTCACCGCGCCCGCTATCGGTGAGTCGCCAGACTGCACATCGACCCAGCGCTGGGAATTATTCAGCAGCGGTTTAACGCTATTTTCAAAGGCGCTGAAGGCGCTTTCTTCACCCACAAATTGATACAGATAGGTCACTCGGCTGCCGGGTTGAATAACCCCAGTCTTGGCGACATCTTCAATCCGCATTAACACCACGGGGGAAGAAGCGAATGGATTAAAACCCGCATCGGGTAAGCGGCTGATTTCTTGACTTAAACGAAACTCACTGTTGCCTAACTCCAGTGTTTGCGGGTATCCCAAGAGTCCCCCTAAGCGACTCTCAAACCACACCTCATCGGCGTGGGGCAAGCCTTGGGCTTTTTCATCTTGGCCATTGGCCGCTTTAAGTTCTATGTCGCCCTTAAGTGGATAACCAGACTCGACCGCCCGCACTGTGACTAACTGAAACTTATCCCCCGCATACACCATAGAGTTAAATTGCATATTGGTCACATGCTTAAGACCAAGCTCGTCGGCCTTAGCCAGAATGCTGGCATCAATTTGAACGGGAGAGTCGATGATGCGATCGGCGGCGATAAACTGAGTCGCTTGCCCGTTTATCGCGACCTGCAAACGCTCACTGACCCGCGCAAGACCACTGACCGACAGCACCGCCAAGGTAATGGCGAGGATTATCAATAACAACTGCCCCTGTTGCAGCTCGCGCTTAAACAGGCGCCATGCCAAATTAAGCTCCATGGGTTAGGCCTCCTTGGCGCTTAATTCAAGGTTGTCATTCACGCTGTGCGATGAGGCCGAATCTAACTCTTCCTGTAAGTGGCCGTTGTCCATAACCAGTTGCCTTTGGCAGCGCTTCGCCAATTGCAAGTCGTGGGTGACTAGGATGAGCGTGGTGTGGCTCTCTTGGTTCAGCTCAAACAACATATCGGCAATTTTATGGCCGTTAACACTGTCCAAATTGCCGGTTGGCTCGTCGGCAAATAGCACCTTAGGTTCACAGATAAAGGCGCGAGCAATGGCCACCCTTTGCTGCTCGCCGCCGGATAGCTGTTTAGGTAAATGGGTCAAACGGTGGGATAACCCCACGCGCCCCAGCATGGCCTCGGCCTTCTCCTTGGCATTTTTAACCCCAGCAAGCTCGGCAGGTAGCATCACATTTTCGAGGGCAGTTAAGGTATCAACTAACATAAAAGATTGAAAAATAAAGCTCACCTTCTGCTTACGCAGCGCGGCTTTCTGTTCTTCATTGAGCGGTGATAGGGCTTGGCCATCGAGCCAAATCTCCCCCGAAGTGGGGGTATCGAGCGCGGCGAGTAAGCCAAGCAGTGTCGATTTGCCCGAACCTGAGGGGCCTAATATCGCCACACTTTCCCCCTGCTTGACATCTAAGTTAATGCCCTTGAGGATAGTGAGCGAACCTTCCTGAGTAGTCACCGATTTTTCGAGGTTAACAACATTGATGGCACTGTTTTTTGAAACGACGTTAGACATAGGATCCTTCTTATACAAATCGTTCTTGCGTCAATCGCTTAGATGCAAGCAGATGGCAAAGGCCGTGAGCGCCTGCATCCTGTTAAGTCTGTTTATAACCACGCCAGTTCAGGCGGCGAAAGTGTTGATCCTCGGCGATAGCTTAGGTGCCAGCTATGGCATGTCGGAACAATTAGGCTGGGTGGCGCTGCTGCAAAAAAATTTACCCGAGCATGAATTTACCAATGGTTCGGTAAGCGGTGAAACCACAGCGGGCGGTTTGCGTCGTTTGCCTGCACTGCTCGATTCCGTAACCCCCGATTTGGTGGTGGTCGAACTCGGTGGTAACGATGGTTTACGTGGATTCCCCCCGACGCAACTCAAAAATAACCTAATCCAAATCATTACCCTAGCGAAAAATAGCGGTGCTAAAGTGCTACTGACCGAAATCATGGTACCGCCTAACTATGGCCCTCGCTATACCCAAAAGTTCACCCAAGTGTATCAAGAGATTGCTAAAGACGAGGAGATTGCATTAATCCCCTTCTTTATGCAGGACATTGCTCCCCACCCTGAGTTGATGCAAAGGGACGGAATTCATCCCAATGAAAAGGCCCAAGAGAAGATCGCCACTTGGATGCAACCTTGGATTGAAAAAGCCTTAACTCAATAAAATCGCTGCAATTTTAAGCTAATAAACAGCTTGCTGATGTAAAGTTGCATTTAAGCGATAAAAACATGCTCCAACGCAACATTAACGCCTTAGAGAAACAGTAAAATTCGTGTTAGCAAATGGTTAACCCAACAAGGAGTCAATATGTCCCTTAGCCATCAGCAAAAAGTGTACATACCCAAGGAAGCTCGTACCAACCAGTACATCACCGCCGAAATTAAAGTCACGGATGAATTACTGGCGCAATACCCCGATTTCCATAGCTGTTATCAAACCTTAAGCCGCATTATTTTTAACTTGGCAGAACAACACGATCTCCGTAACGTTCATGTGATCACTAACGATAAACTGCCAGTCGTGCGTTACCACACCGAAGCCTATTGTTTCCAAACCGCTGAACAAATTCTGTTTTTTTATAATCCTGCCTATCACGAGGCACAAAACCTGTTTACCGAAGACAACTACCGCGCCCGCAAACTGCGTATTGTGTTCTTAGCGACAGGCGATGAGATCCGTAGCAACTCGGCCAATTTCCATACCCGAGTACGAGAACTCCTAAACGAATTAATGCCTAAGCTGCCGATTAAAGATCTCAAAGTGAAGATCCGCGACCACCAGCATTTATCCTATGATTTATTTGCTAAATCAAAAGGTAATAAAGAAACCTACGGCTATAAACTCCGAGCCATTGCACCAAGATACAAGGCCAGAAAATGTGACCTGCCGGAAAATGTTAGCTCACTCACCTATGTCACCGTCAGCCTGCCGCTGAGTCGCAAGCTCAAACAAGGTTTACTACCCGACTCCGCAACGGACTTTAGCCCGTTATATCAACATCTTGAAGATAACTTCCTCAAGGCGGCGACTAATAAGCAATTAACCCGTTTAGCTATGATCGCCAACGGCTTAACCCCCTTAGTGCGTAACAGTAAGTTTGAGAAGCTCGACAGTAAGGCCGAAGTGCAAATGATCGGTTTTGACCCGAACGCAACCGAGCAACAAGTGATCCGCCGCTGGGATGCCGACAACCTAGTCGAAGCCGCGCATTTTACTATCGTCGCGGGCGCCAAGGACTGTGATGACTCCGGCTATGGCCGTTTTATGAATAACGTCGAAGCCGCACTGAAAACTTTTGCCGCCGAGATTGGGCTAGATCCAGAGCGGGAAGATCTCGTGGTGCGCTTCCACCAGCACATTAGCTACCAGCTCTAGTCATTCGCTGTAGTACAACCTAAAACAAAGGGCGCATCTGCGCCCTTTGTTTTATTCCAAAGCATTAGGCTCGTAGGATGCCATATGCACTAAATCGCACTAACTTGGCTTTAGCCAACCTTTTATCAGCTTGACCACTTTATCGTAGTCATCATCAAAACTGTGGCCACCGCTTAACGCGATCACAGTGACATTGGGCTGCTTGACCGCAGGGCATAAATGCAGCGGCGCATCGTCCTCTTTACCGTAGAGGCAAAGCATAGGCACAGTGGTTTGTTTGTTCACTTCGGGCAAGGTTAAGTAACGGGCCGATTGATTATCCGAGGTGACCATCTCGCTCACATGGATTTCAAAATCCGAAGATTGTGAAGGAGAGAGCAGCACAGCACCCAAGACGTTGTTTCGATACCGCGCGGGCATCTGATTTAGCACAAAGGGGATGACTTCGGCCCCGAAGGAATAACCAATCAAAATCACTTTTTGCGTGCCAAATTCCGCTTGGTACTTGTCGATTATGGCTAAGGTATCTTGGGTGACATCTTTGGGATCTTTTTGTTTCCAATAGTATTTCAGCGAGCTCCAGCCGACCACAGGCCAGCCCTGCTGCTGTAAAATGCCCCCAACGGCTTTATCAAGGGTCGCCCAACCGCCATCGCCACTCAAAAAAATCACCAGCGGTGGTTTGGTGTGGTATGAGGAAACGTTTACCTGAGTTGATGGTTCGACAGGCAACAAGCTTAGCCCCAGATTATCGGCAAACTCATCGGCAAAGGCGTTAGCAGTTGAACATAAAAGTAAAACGCTCAGTATCTTGATTAAGGATTTCGTCATCTCGCACCTACTTTTTAAATACGCCAGTTGCACCACGACTCGTTAAGGTCACCAAACTACCCACCACTACGGGTAAAGATAGCCCTCCATAACAAATCAAATACTTAGCTTCCCATCTTGGATTAAACTTATCCTTATACCTTCTAAGCCCCTGAAAGTTGTAAAATTTATTCCCCTTCTTATAAACCGTTTTGGCAAGCTTGGTCCAAAACGGTACCAAGGCTCTATCGGTTAATCCAGACATGGGCGCCATGCCAAGATTAAACTGCTGATATCCTTGCTGTTTGCCCCAAAGCAATAGCTCTGTAAACAAAAAGTCCATTATGTTGCTGCCCGATAAATTCGGCAGATAACGCATCAAATCAACGGAGAACTCCATTTTGGCGCCACTGGCCCACACATTGGAAAAGGCCACCAGCTCGCCATTCAAATACACTAAGGCCATAGGCGTGGTGCACAGGTAAGCTGAGGAGAAATAACCAACCGAAAACCCTTTTTCTCGCCCCTGTTTGGCCTTAAGCCAACTGGTTGAAATAGCCTCTAATGTTGGCAATAGACTCTGTACTTCACTGGCATCGACAACCTTAAAGCTCAAGCCTTCCCTTAATGCCTTAGCATGGCTCTGCCGCAAACTGCGATACTTACTCGACTGCAATTCAAATTCCGCTAAGGACACTATGGCCTCTTCGCCGAGTTTATACAGGCTCAACCCTTGCTCTAAAAAGTGGGGTAAATACTTTTGCGTCACTTGATAAAACACCGGCCAACCATCGTAGGCGTCACACAGCTCGCGAAACTGCCACAGGAGATCATCAAATTTATCTGGATTACCGATAGGATCGCCCATCACCACCCAGCAATGTCCGGCGCGGGCATACATTAAGAAGGCATCTTTATCTTCATTAAATAACAGCGATTTATCTTGTACTAAGGCAAGATAACCGTGGCTACTCGGCGCATTGGCAACAATCTCCATGGTGCAGCTCAAGGTCGAGCTATCTAGGCGACTGGTATGGGGTTTTCGCACCGCAAGCACATAACGAATGGCAAAGCCGAGCAGAATCACGAGGGCTATCGCACCACCCCGTAACGCGCGGGACACATGGCTATCCTGCGAGAAGGTTAACCAGAGCGAATGGTCATAATCCACATCTTGGTAGGCAAAAAACAACACCCACACCATCAAAAATAACGCCGCGGCGAGGGATAATAACCAGCCGAAGGAATATTTAACGCCCACAATCGAACCTTGGCGATAAAACACCTGTTCACAGGGCAGCATTAATAAATAGATAAGACCGAGTGCTAGGGAAATCTGCCATTCAGCGCCTTTAAGCACAATAAAAACAATGGCTACTAATAATAGCTTTTGGGTGAGTACGAAGGCTTTTTGATAACGCTTAAACAAGCCATGGGATAATAACAGCAACAAAATACCACTGGCACTCAATATTAAGCTCGACAATTCGACAATCGGTAGCGGCACTATCTCCCCTAGCCAATGATATTTGTGCACAATGGAAGGATTAACCACTGACAGCAATAAAACTAAACCGACGGAAAACACACTAATGCTTAATAGTGGTGGTAATAACTGTCTGACAATATGTAAATCAATATTTATCTTAGATAATTTATCCTTATTACTTAATACTAAACCCGCCACAAAATAAATCAGGGCCAGCATAAAAGGCACAATATAATAAATGACCCGATACACAATCACCGAGCCCAATATTTGTTCAACGGGTAAATACTGGGATAAGGTCACTGTAACCACAGATTCAAAAACACCAATCCCTCCAGGCACATGGGCAAGCACCCCGATGGCATTTGCCACAAAGAAAATACTGAGCACTTGAAGGTAACTTAAACCATCCACCGCAGGCAGCAGGGAATAGAATAATGTTCCCACCACTAACCAATCGAGTGTCGAGACCACAATCTGTTTCAACGACTGAGACCGTTCGGGAGGCGCAAACTCAAACCCACGAAAATAAATCGGTTTTTTACGCCACAGACTAAACAGAAAATAGCCTACGACACAGAGCAGCATCAGAACGCCAAACACACGGCTCAAGGAAAACAGCCAAGCTGGCAATGGCAAATCAGCCAGTTGCTGCGCCGGGAAGTTAATCAGCGCGATACCACAAATGAAGAATAACCCGAGGAAAAAAGTCACCGAGCAGGCGAGCACTATTTGAGTTATCTGATTACCGCTTAACCCTAACTCTGAATAAAACTTATAGCGTATCGAAGTGCCTGTGAGTAATGAAAACCCTATGGTATTGGAAAAGGTAAAGGCTAAAAATGAAACGGGAGCGACCTTTGGATAACTTAATGATGAGCCAAGTTGTTTAATCGCAAGATAATCATACAAGGTCAAGATTAAGTAGCTGGTCACAGTCAATGCAACGGCAAGCGCAAGCTGTGAAAATGAAAATAATTTAACCTCAGCCAAAATATCATTTAATTGATAATCCTGTTCAAGGTTATACAAAAGCAATAACGAGACTGTGAATATTAGTAAGCTAATAATCACCCGAATGCGTCTCCCCATTTTCATCTCCACATATTGTTAAGGGGCAAATCAAGGTTAATGGCTATTATTGATAAAGCATTAAATCTGAATTAACTTTAATTTATTATTAAGCACTGTTTTAGCGAAAGATTTTTAACATAGTGATTTTTGAGTGGCAATCAAATTAAGCGTTAACTAGATGATGTTTTATTCATCTTGTAACAAGTATGTTTTAATTTGCATTAATAATATCCAACCGCCTTATCTGAAGATAAAAACACCCGTAAGGGTATTCAGTCCCCCCCAACCACTTACCCATATTTTGGGATAAGAATGTTGAGCTTAAATCGAGTCGCGTAACACCATCTCCCCTTACCGCAGCGATGACTTGCACCATTTTGGCCATATTTCACATTGCCTTTTGCTGCCCCTAGCGCATTCTGTTAACGAAATAATAACAAAAAGCAGGAGCACCTATGTTCAACAAGACGACACATCCACTGGCGAAGAAGGGCGTTAAGGCGACACCACGCCACCTTTGGCCGAGTAACTCCCACAGGAATAAAGCTCAAAGTAAGGCGAATTGGCTGATGCCAACTGGGGTCGCCCTACTGATGGCGTTTAATCTCACGGGTTGTTTTTCTGACGATGAACCAGCACCAGAGGTCGTCACGCCACCCGTGGTTCAGCCCCCTGAAACGGGCCCCACCTTCCCCGAAGGCGCCATCAAAATCCTTCCGGGGGATAATCTCACCACCCGTATTCAAGAAGCCTTAATCAACGCGCAAAGTGGCGCTGTGATTGTACTACCAAAGGGCACCTTTAATATCGATTCGACATTACTGTTCGATGGCGACGTGGATGGGGATGGCAGTTATGCCAAAAACGTCACTATCATGGGCTACGGGATGAAGGACACTATCCTCAATTTCGCCCAAGCTAACTCGGGGGATGGGATTTTCGTGCAAAATGCGCTGAACATTACCATTCAAGATCTGTCGGTCAATGAGGCCAAAAACAACGGCATCAAGCTTAAAAATACCAATGGCATTATACTGCGCCGCGTGGGGGCGGTGTGGGAAGGTGAGCTCGACAAAGATAACGGCGCCTATGGTCTGTATCCCGTTGAGTGTGAAAACATTTTGATTGAAGACAGCTATGTCCGCGGCAGTGCCGATGCGGGGATTTATGTGGGCCAATCCCAATATATTGTGGTGCGCCGCAATATCGCCAAGGAAAACGTTGCGGGGATCGAAGTAGAAAACTCTAAGTATGCCGATGTGTATGACAACGAAGCCATGGGCAACACTGGCGGGATTTTAGTGTTCGACTTGCCGATCAACAACCACAGATACGGCTCTAGTGTGCGGATTTTCAACAACAAAGTGTATGACAACAACACCCCTAACTTCGCCAACGCCTCGGCCAACCCAGCTGGTGTGCATATAGTGCCGCCGGGGACAGGGGTGATAGTGCTGTCGACCGCCGATGTGGAAATCTTCAATAACGAAATTACCCATCACGACACCTTAGGGGTGACTGTCAGCAGCTTCTTTATTGCAGAACCCGATATGACCTCCTTTGTCGGCAACTATGGTCAACCAGGTCAAGCCATTGAAGATGGCTGGCGCCCTGTGCCGCGCAATATCTACTTGCACGACAACCTGATCACTGACTATGGCAGCAAGCCTAAAGGTTATTTAATTCAAGATATTATCCGTGCGTATGTCATCAGTCACGGCACCTTGCCCGGCGTGCTCTACGACGGCTTAGGGGAAATGCTTGCCAATAACGGCACCGCCGCTTACCTAGGTTTAAAAGAGGCACCCTTTGCCGCAGATGGCAGCGATAACGTCTGCGCCAGTGATAACGGTGATGTGTCCTACGGCAGACTCTATGCCAACAGCAACACCGACATCAGCATCGCCGATGTGCAATACGAGAAGACCCAGAACAACCTGCTGAAATGTACCCAGGTGAGCCTACCCGTGCACACAGTCACCTTCGCGGGCCAAGTGTTTGGCTGCGGGGTTGACGATAATACCGCGGGCTGTGATGGCGGCGTGCTCGTTGGCGGCGGTGGCACTATCGGTGAAGGCGAAGGTGGCTTGGTGGGTGATGGTGACCAAAGTCTTTGTCAGGCGACGGGTTCAAACGTCAGTTGGGATGCGCTGCTAAAAGCAAACTGCCCTAAACTGTCGGATTACAATCTGTTCAGCGATGCCAAAAACCCTACGGCAGGGCCTAATTCGGGCGGTGTCCCTTACGATCTAAACACTCAGCTCTTTACCGACTACGCCAGTAAATACCGCTTTGTGTATTTGCCTTCGGGACAAAAAGCCAGTTACTCCGAAAACGAAGCGTTTGATTTCCCAGTGGGTAGCGTTATCGTCAAAACCTTTGCCTTGCCAAGCGATACCAGTAAGCGTGGGATCAGTAACGAGAGTTTGATTGAAACCCGTTTGCTGATCCATCGTCCAACCGGTTGGAGCGCCCTGCCCTATGTATGGAAGACCGACAAGACAGATGCGACGCTGGCGAAAGCCGGTGCGATTAGCAGTCAAACCTTAAGCCATAAAGGAGAAAGCCTCACCTTTAATTACATGGTCCCGAGCATGAACCAATGTAAACAGTGTCACCAGTTTAAGGCCGATGACAACAGCAACGCCGTGTTTGTGCCTATTGGTCCTAAGGCGCGCCATTTAAACCGCAATTACAGCTATCAAGATGGCACTATGAACCAACTGTTGAAATGGGAAAGCCTAGGTATTTTGCAGGGATTACCGAACCTGAGCCAAGTACCACAAGTGCCCGCCTACCACGATGGTGACGAAGCCACAGTCGCAAGCTTAAGCGATACCGCATTAATGCAGACGGCTAAGGGTTATCTCGACATCAACTGCGCCCATTGCCATAGACCCGAGGGTAACGCTTCTAACACTGGCCTTAAACTCGAATACTGGCGTGGCTATAGCGATGATGCAGGTTTCTCCCACGGTACCTGTAAATCGCCGATCGCCTATGGCGGTGGAAACTTAGGTTTCGACGTCGTGCCTGGCAATGCCGCTGAGTCCATCATGCACTTTAGAATGCAAAGTACGACCCCGGGCGATCGTATGCCTGAAATCGGTCGCAGCCTATCCCATGATGAAGGCGTGGCGCTGATCAGCGAATGGATTAAACGCCTGCCTGCAGCAAGCTGCTCGCACTAGCGTTAACGGTAACAATGGGTGAAAGCAGGCTTGCAATCACCCACTTGCTTACCACTCCAAGACTGAGCGACCCCCTGACAGAGAAGGCCGACTTAGGCCTTCTTATTTCAAGCAACAGCTTAAAGAGCGGATAATCCAATGAAAAACCGCCTAACACTCATCGCAATCTTCAGCCTAACGATATTAGTAACAGCCTGTGGCGGCGGTGACAGCCAAAGCAGCGATAATGGCCAAACGCCGACTCCGCCGACGACACCAACTGTACCGACAACGCCCACTAGTTTGTGTGTGAATACAACTGGGCAAGTTAACTGGCCCGCCTTAATGGCAGAGGACTGCCCAGAATTAAGTCAATATGGGCTCTTTATCGACCCCGCAAACCCCACCGCGCAGCCGCAAGCGCCGGGATTTGGTTATCAGCTCGCTACGCAGCTATTTTCTAATTACGCCAGTAAATACCGCTTTATCTATTTACCCGCAGGCAGCAGCATGCAATACCAAGCGCAGGAGGCATTCGAGTTTCCAACTGGCGCCGTGCTGGTCAAAACCTTTGCTCTGCCACAGGATACGGCTATCACAGGCATAGCCAACGAAACCCTTATTGAAACGAGGCTATTGATAAAACGCTCCCAAGGCTGGACAAGTCTGGTTTATCAATGGCAACAAGGTGAAGCAAAGCTGCTTACCGCGGGCGCAAGCGTGCATCATACCCTGATTAATCAAGGCCAAAACCAAAGCTTTGATTACAACATTCCGAGCCGCGCCGAGTGCAAAATTTGCCACCAAATCAATCAAGATAACAGCAGTCAAATCATCCCGATTGGCCTTAAAGCCCATCTATTGAATCACGATATCATCGACCAAGGGCAAAGCGTCAATCAACTCAGCCTGTGGGCTAAGCAAGGCAAGCTGGAGCAGTTACCCGAGTTAAACCAAGTCGCTAAAACCTATGCCATAGACAACCTCCAAGCCGATTTAACCAGCCGCGCTAAGGGCTATTTAGATGTTAACTGCGCCCATTGCCACAGCGCCAAAGGCTATGCCAGCATCTCCGGCTTACGCCTTGGTTTTTATATCGACCATACCAGCTATCAATATGGGATCTGCAAACAACCACCCGGCTGGGATGGCGGCCCTAAAGGACTCGATTACGATATCGTTCCCGGCAATGCCGACCACTCGATTCTGCTCTATCGCCAAACGCTGTCAGAACCTAAAGATCGCATGCCGCCCATCGGTCGCAACCTTGAGCACCAAGAAGGCGTGGAATTAATTCGCCAATGGATAGATTCACTGGCACCGAGTTTAGGGAGTTGTACTTAGACATGTTCAGTAAGAAACTTGCTTATTACCAATCGCCACTGATTGAACCTGGTTAGATAATGATGCTAACTTACTGTCCAGTTGGAATGTTCATTCCAACTATAAATCCTTTCTAGATTAGTTTACTGATAGGGATGGGTAATACTCAGTTAAATGCCAAATGGAGGCGGCATGCGTAAGACTATATTTTTCACCTTGTTTTTTGTCGCGTTTTCTAATGCCAGTGCAGAAGAACAAACCCAAGTTAACTTAAAAGATAATACGGTTTTCTATGAGGGAGCACTCTCTAAGGAAGCCAATCAAAAACTTATCTCATTGATTGATAACAATCCTCACCAAATCGAGTGGGTATCAATTAAAAGCAAGGGAGGTGAAGTCAATCGAGGAATGGATTTAGGCGAGATTATTTTTAACAATAATCTTGGCGTCGAGGTTACCGAATACTGTCTATCTTCTTGTGCTAATTATGTATTCTCTTCAGCTCATAAGCGCCGTATATCCAATCATGCTGTTATTGGTTTTCATGGCGGTGTCACTGGGATGGAGGAAGCAACGGAAGAATACCTAAAAACTTTACCCGAGAGCCAACAAAAAGCAGCCAGAGATAGCTTCACCGCGTATATGAAGACAACAACGTCCAGAGAAGCTGAGTTTTTCACTAAGGTTGGTGTCAGTCAAAAAATAACCTATTTAGGTCAAAGTCCCTTGTATCAAAAGCAAAATGATTCTGAAGAGAACATTGGCTGGTACTATTCATTAGATGACTTAACAAAGCTCGGTATAAAAAACATCACGGTAATTAACCCGCCTTGGAAATTCAAACAACTATCCGAAAAAACCAAGTTCTTTAAAGTGAGTGTGAGTGATATTTGACGACAGACCAAAGCGTTAATTGTTAATTAGCGCTTTCACTCTTCCCTTTACCCAACATTTAGCCGGCTAAAATACCCAGGCGGATGGCCAATCCAATGCTTAAAAGATTGACGGAAATGGCTAACATCGCTGTAGCCTAAGGTCTCGGCAATCGCCTCAATATCCAACTCGTTAGCTAAAATCAACTCGACCGCCCTTTGGCAACGCACCTGATCGACTAAACGTTGGTAACTCGAGCCAAGCTGTGCCAGCTTACGCCGAAAGCTGCGATCGCTCATATGTAGTTGCGTCGCCATGTCATCTAAATGAAGCACTTGGGGAAAATGCTCGTTGATTGCCGCCAGTACGGTTTCGATAAAGGATGTGGTTGATACCGAAGCGGTCTTTTCGGCGTAGGCAGGGAAAGGATACTGGATGGCAAGCGCGAGTTGGTTGAGGGAAATGCTCCATTCATAATATTCGCAATTAAACTGCACCCTAGCCCCCGTTGCCTGGGTTAAAAAACGCTCATCGCGGACAGGTTCCGCCAAATGGATTTGCCTAAGCGTTATCGCCTCCCCCGTGAGCTCTCTCGCCAGCCCTAACAGCGAACCTATGCTGTGCAGAAATTGAAATCCATATTGTGCTTTGTCGATACGGCCAGTATTGAGCCAACGAATGCAGACACAGTCTTCTTCGAGGCGCACTAAGGTATCGGTAAAACTGCCAACTAGTTGGGGATGATTGACCACAAACTGCAGGCAGGCCTGTAGAGAAGTCAACTGCGCAAGATGGGGCAAGAGCACATCTAAACTACTCACCCGATAGCTTAGGCCTAATTTAGTGCCAATATCGGGGTCACCGCCCTGCAAACGTAAAAACTCCATCGCATATTCTACCTGCCACACAAACACAAACTGGCAATGATTGAGTTCTGCTAGGCCAACGCCGATATGCTCACAGACTTGCTGTAAGGCGTTTTCGCCTAACTGCGAGGCAATAAAATCGAGAATATTACGTAGCTCAAATGCGGGATAGGTTTGATCACCCACCATCAGGTTCGTCTTGTAGTCGACGCGCTGTAACATGGAAAATCCTTAATATGATTTGTTCAGCTTTTAATTCCCTAGGTGATTAGTTGTATAAGATCTTGCTTATTTTGAATAGTCTTAAACCAAACTTAATGTTAAAAAAATGTATTATTTTATTTCGCGCTCGGACAAAACAAAAACGCCTGCATATTCGCAGGCGTTTTCATCAGGAGTGAGTTAACTCGTCGGCTTACATGGAACGATTTTTCTCAACTAATCGATTAAAAATCGCATTTACCGATAAAGACGCACCATGGGCGATTTTATCTGCCAGTTTCTTACGGACTTGGTAGCGCAACTTGTACACAGTACGTTCGCCAGCTAACTGCATTAACACATCGTCACTGGTTGAAATCGCATCAATAAGGCCTAATTCAATCGCCTGTTGACCGTACCAATGTTCGCCTGTGGCCACCTTAGCCAAGTCGAGTTGAGGACGATACTTGCTCACGAAAGCTTTAAACAACACGTGGGTTTCTTCCAGCTCCTGTTGGAACTTCTGTCTGCCTTCGTCCGTATTTTCGCCAAACACGGTTAAGGTGCGCTTAAAATCACCGGCAGTGTGTTGCTCGTAGTCGATTTCATGTTTCTTCAATAAACGGTTGAAGTTAGGCAACTGGGCAACGACACCGATTGAACCTACGATGGCGAATGGCGCGGCATACACTTTGTTTGCCACACAGGCCATCATATAACCACCGCTGGCGGCAACTTTATCCACGCAAATCGTTAATGGGATCTCGGCCTGACGCAGACGGTCAAGCTGGCTAGAGGCCAGACCGTAGCCATGGACCATGCCACCGCCACTTTCGACATTCACCACCACTTCGTCGCCCTTTTCGGCAATGGTTAAAATCGCGCTGATTTCTTCCCGCAAAGAAGCCACTTCGGCGGCATCAATACTGCCTTTAAAATCAATTACAAAAACTTTACCTTTGCTGTCTTCTTCGGCCGCTTTTTCCTTCGCCTTTTCGTCCGCTTTCAGCTGTTTTTCGTAGGCTTTAAACTGCTTCTTCGACAGCAGTTCTTCCTTCAAGCTGTGTTTGAGATCTTCCAGTTCTTCTGAAAGATTGGTGATCCTCAGTTCACCTTTATCCGATTTGTGCTTCACCGTGGACGCGAGCACCACAATAATCACAGCAACAAGCGCAACCACAATTGTCACAGCTTTCGCTAAAAACATGCCATATTCGTATAGAAATTCCAAAGTACTCTCCGTTGGGGCCTAAGGTGATTCGGTTTAGTGCGCGCTATTCTAACAGCCTAAAGCGCCATAAAAAAACCCAGCAAAGGCTGGGTTTTTAGGATTTTACACGCGACTAGTTAGAACAGGTCGAAATCACGCTTGGATCGGTGACGAAAATCGTCGCTTCACCTTTACCTGCGGTAGAAGCATAGGTCGCCACTTGCGTCTGCATCTCAACGGTTGCCGCAGCGGCCATACCATCCGTTGAACTCTTCTCACTTGGGTCAACAATTGAGCTATGGTGCCCCTTAGCAAAACGCACCGCACCAGAACCTTTGGTGGTTGCATCCACACAAGGCAGACCGATTGCCGAGATCAACGGCTCAGTGCCTGAGAGTGGGAAGTTATCGACGCGATTAGGTAACACTTGGTCAGCTAAGTTACCGTTACCATCACCCGCGATTTCGATTAAGTGCACGGGTAATCCCGTTGCTTTTAACATACCTGCATGGTTAACCGGATCCGCTGAATCCACCGCCGTTTGCACCGCAAAGGCAAAGGTTGGAATAAACTGCGCATAAACCCCTTGTACTAATGCCGCATATTCTGGGCTGCCAGGCTCGTATCCCGCAGTATTGGCTTTATCCACTAATGCTTGGAACGTTGCAGAAGCAGTCACATTGCTAAACAGCACTGGGCCAAAGGTCGCAGAACCAGCAAACGCGCCCGCTAAACCACCCGCTGGCGCCGCCAGAGAGACCGCATTGATGGCATAAGGGTTAGGTAGCGCTTCACCCGTGCTTGGATTTTTCATGCCCGTGCTGGCATAAGTCGCAAAGTCGGTACCGACAATCGCACCTAAACTTAAGCCCTGCGCGCTAATCTTGGAAATATCGAATACTTGTGGTTGATTAGCCTGTGCAAGCCCCTGCGCTAACCCCGTTAAGGCTAAACGCACGCCAAGGTGATCCATGGTGGCCTGACGGAAGTTATCCCGCACCGATAGCGTGCTTGAGATATTCACGAAGACGAGTGGATTACCATTTTTAAAGGCATCAGGCGTACCAATCACGTTACCGAAGGAAGGATCGGTTGCCGATACTTCGTAAACCCCATCGCCATTGGCATCGAACGAGCGAGCACCATGTAAAGGCATATCGATGGCTACCGTTGCCACGCCCATAGCTGCATAACTGCCCGCATAGGCTAATGACATTTCCTTACCGCCGCCTAAACCATGTAGCGCAATCGTCGTTGGCCAGCCAGAAGTCGGTGGGGTAAAGGTTAACCCTTGTTGCTGATAGAAGGCCGCGAGTTTAGTCGCATTTGGCATAGAAATCAGTACAGGTACCGTTTCATAACCTTTAATCGCAGGGATGGGGTTAAATTTGGTTAAATGCTTGGTTTTATCCGCTGCCGTTCCATCATCGAGCAACCAGGTTTTACCCGCCATCAGAGAAGGATTCGCTAAGGCATCGGCAGGATTTGCAATCCCATTCGCTACTGCCTGCATACCAAAGTTGGTTTGACTTAAGGTACCCGCTTGCAGCGCTAATAATACCGAAACAGGGCTATCACCTTGGGCTTTCCAGCGGCCATTGATCAGCGGCTGACCTGCAGATGACAAGCAACTGACCGAAGAACAGTCACCGTAAATCGGCAATTTAATCTTAGCGGTATAAACATCGGCTAGATTCGATACTACATACGCCGCGCCATCTGCTGGAGTTAAACCAGCAGCCTGAGCCACAGTGTAACCCGCAGGGGTGGGCATTTGCGCAAAACTTGGGGCATAAGGCGCGCCCTGCGCCATCAAGAGTTTTGTGGTTTCATAGACGTTTGCTACCGATTGAGTGGTAAACAAGCCTGAATAGGTAATGGTTGAGGTATCAACATTATGTGCCGCAGCCATGCCCTTTTCATAACTGTTGATCAAGGTTTGCAGCATCAATTGATCAGGCGTTTCTAGGGGTAAGGTGTTGATGTCCATCTTCAACGTACCATAGGTCGTTGAAGGGGCAATGCCTCGTTCCTCTGAATCTTGGATTAACTTGGTTGTCGCATAAATATAAGACTGGCCGGCTTTTAGCGGTTTGAGTGGCACGATAACGACTTTGTTACCCGATGCCATCGACACAAAATCCACACCAAATTGCAATTCATCGCCGACTTTACAGGCAGATACTGACGGTTTAGTGGTACATTCAGGATCAGATGACAATGGACCACCCACTGTGGCCTCAAACATTCTCACTGCGCCCGGTTGGGCAACCGATGCGGCCATCAGGGTCAGTTGTGTGCCATCGTGATCTTTAGCGAGTTCGAGATCGATTGAAATGGGAGATGTAGTTGACCATCCATCTAAGGCACCAAGAGCAATTTGCGGATCGACATAGTTCCCCGAACTTTCCCCCGGGATTGATAAGGTGCCGTCTGTAGTGCCGCTAAACAACAAATCATTAGGCAAAGGCACTTTAGCATTCGCGGGGTCAAACACCATATGGGATTCAGGGATGAGCGGGTCTGTCTTATCCTTGAGTTCGTTATAACTGTCCTCTCCACATCCTGTGAGGCCCAGTGCTGATGCAATCGCAACACACAAAATGAGTCTTTTCATTTTTTTTCCCCAAATCTTGTTGTAATAGTTTTGTTTTCCCCAAGAAATTAGTCACAATAGCGCAAAAGCTATGACTAATAGGGCTTATGTTAGCCCCTAACTCATTTCAAGTTAACGTAAAAATATTGAGTTAGCCACAAGTTTGTCACAAACATTTTAGCTATTTGCAACAAAGTTTCATTCATTTGTTTGAAACATGCGTTTAGCAATTCGGCGACTCTAGAAGTGGCGGGCATTTTCGCCAAGAGGAATAAAAGGCTCATGTTGGAATATCAAGCAGCAAAAGATTTACTCAAAGGTAAAACCATACTGGTGACAGGCGCTGGCGCAGGTATCGGTCGCGCGGCGGCCATTGAATTTGCCAAACACGGTGCCACCGTGATTTTACTCGGTAAAACCGTCAAAAAACTCGAAGCCGTATACGACGTTATCGAACAGGCGGGTTACCCAACTCCTGCGATCGTGCCGTTAGATTTAAAAGGTGCGACCGAGCAAAACTACCGCGATATGGCCGAAACCATTGGCGAGCAGTTTGGTCACTTAGATGGTTTGCTGCACAACGCCAGTTTACTCGGCGCTTTAGGCCCGTTTGAACACATCGATATTCCATCACTCGAAGATGTACTTAAAGTCAACGTCACTTCACAGGTCATGCTGACTAAGGCCCTGTTGCCGATTATGCGCCAAGCACCCAGCGCCTCGATTATCTTTACCTCAAGCAGTGTTGGCCGTCAGGGCCGCGCCTACTGGGGGCCCTATGCCTTCTCTAAATTTGCCACCGAAGGCATGATGCAAGTGCTCGCCCACGAATGTGATGGCACGTCTGTACGCGTTAATAGCATTAACCCAGGCGCGACTCGCACCGAAATGCGTGCTAAAGCATACCCTGCCGAAAATCCATTAGCTTTAAAAACGGCCGAAGAAATCATGCCAACATACCTCTATTTAATGGGGCAAGATTCTAGCGAAATTAACGGTCAGCAATTTAACGCTCAATAAGCAATGCTGCTCTAATGTACTAATAGATAAAAATAAAGGGAGCCCTACGCTCCCTTTATTTTTATCAGTCGCAGAAAGCAAAAAAGGCCGCAAGCGGCCTTTTTACTGAGAGACTTAACATCACTCGAATGGTATTAACTACGCTGACGTGTTGGCTTAGCCTTAGGCGTCGCTGTCACTTTATGCTTGCGTACGGCGCGGCGAATTTTTGCACTCTTCACCTGAGCACGGGCCACGCTGTGTTTATCGGCGGCCAGCATAGTACGAGTTTCAGGTTCAAGACCCGCTAATTGGCGCAGGTAGTTAACTTGCTCAATAGGCAATTCAACCCAGCCACCACGAGGCAGCGATTTAGGCAATTCCACCATACCGTAACGCACACGGATAAGACGGCTTACTTGCACCTCTTGGGATTCCCATAAACGACGCACTTCGCGGTTACGGCCTTCACGTAGACATACGTGCCACCATTGGTTCATACCCTCGCCGCCTGCGGCTTTAATGGCATCGAACTGTGCCATACCGTCTTCTAACATTACGCCGGTACGCAGACGTTGTACCGCAGCCTCTGGTACTTCACCAAAGGTACGTACCGCGTATTCACGTTCAACTTCGTTAGAAGGGTGCATCAAGCGGTTAGCGAGTTCACCGTCTGAGGTAAACAGCAATAAGCCTGAAGTGTTAATATCCAGACGCCCTACCGCAACCCAGCGCGAATCACGCACCTTCGGCAAACGGTCAAACACGGTTGGACGACCTTCAGGGTCTTTACGGCTACAAATCTCACCTTCGGGTTTGTGATAGGCGAGCACGCGGCAAATCACATCATCGGCGGACTTAAGCGATATGGCTCGACCGTCGATACGTACTTTGGCATCGGCTTCGATACGGTCGCCAAGATTGGCAATTACGCCATCAATACTAACTCGACCTGCAGCAATCCATGCCTCCATCTCACGACGGGAGCCATGGCCTGCACGGGCCAAGACTTTCTGCAATTTTTCACTCATTAGTATCTTGCTCTTCTGACTGTTCAGGCGTTACTTTCAAACCTGAAAATACCGCCTGCAATGACTCAGTATCCGTAAGCGCAGGTAAATCCGCTAGGGTATCTAAGCCAAAATAGGCTAAAAATTCTAAGGTCGTGGCGTAGAGTGCGGGTCTCCCCGGGACTTCTTTGTGGCCAACGACTTTAATCCAATGTCTATCTGACAAACTTTTAATGATATGGCTACTAATGGCCACACCACGCACCTGCTCAATATCGCCACGGGTCACGGGTTGACGATAGGCGATCACCGCCAAGGTCTCTAATGTTGCCCGCGAATACTTAGGTGCTTTTTCCTGCCACAGGGGCTGCAAAAAAGGACTCAGGACTTCCAAGGTCTGGAAGCGATAACCCCCAGCCACTTTCACAAGTTGAACACCCCGTTCCTGATAATCCTGCTGCAACTCTTCCAATGCGGCTTTGATTTTGTCTCTGGAAACGCTGAAATCCGCCAACACGGTTTCTTTCAACATTTTCACCGACAAGGGTTTCCCCAATACAAACAGACTCGCTTCAATAAGCTGTTTTAATTGAATTGGATTTATCTGCATCAATTAATAGGCCTTTACGTAAATAGTTGAAAACGGCTCTGTTTGGTACAATTCCACTAATAATTCTTTGACCAATTCCATCAGCGCTAAAAAGGTCACCACCACACCGGCGCGGCCTTCTTCGACACTGAATAAACGCTCAAAGGGCGTAAACGTCTCGCTATTAAGCATGGCTAAAATTTGGCTCATGCGCTCGCGGGTCGATAACTGTTCACGCTTAACATGATGATCTTCGTTGGCATCGATACGTTTGAGCACTTCGCCAAAGGCGCGGGCGATTTCAAATAACGATACATCAGGCGGGATCACCAAAGGTTTAATATTCGGTGAAGGTGCCGCGGTTGCTTGGAACACATCGCGTTCAAGCCGAGGTAAATCATCAATTTTTTGCGAGGCTTCTTTGATTACCTCATAGGCCTTCAATTGACGGATCAACTGGGCCCGTGGATCTTCCTCCACTTCATCTTCCGCCACCATACGCGGCAGCAGCAGACGGGATTTAATCTCAGCCAGTGTTGCCGCCATGACCAGATAATCCGAGGCCAGTTCGATACGCGCCTGAGTGAGCATCGCGATATATTCTAAATATTGCGCGGTGATCTGCGAAATGGGTAAATCGACAACATCTAATTTTTGCTTACGGATCAGATACAAAAGTAAGTCGAGCGGCCCTTCGAAGGACTCTAAAAACACTTCTAACGCCTCAGGTGGAATAAACAAATCCTGTGGCATTTCGGTCATCGCCTGACCGCGAACAACGGCTAAGGGTAAACTTTGTTGCGTGCCCTGCATCCGCTATCCCCATGTAAAACAATCGTTTTTAAACGGCTGTAGATGACTGACTCGAACCCGTACTGAGCTAGGCTTAAGCTCGCTAATCAAGCCCCCCTACGCCAAACGCGCGATTATACCCGCAATTGAGCGGCGATAACACTGTCAAATGATGGTTTTATCGCCTCAATCTCTTACAGTAAATCGCGTGTTAGAGAAATGGGGTAACATCACCCGCGCCTTCACGCAGCACTTCGAAACCATCTTCCGACATATCGATGACTGTGGTCGGTTTTTCACCTAAGTAGCCACCGTGCAGGATCACATCCACTTGATGCTCTAGCAGATCACGAATGTGCTCGGGATCTGACTCTGCAAAATCACTATTGGGCATCACCAAACTGGTGGACATCAGCGGCGCATCTAACGCCTCGAGTAGCGCCAAGGCAATCACATTGTCTGGCACGCGGATACCAATGGTTTTCTTTTTGTCGTTTTGCAGACGACGGGGTACTTCCTTGCTCGCCTTAAAGATGAAAGTGTAAGGTCCAGGCGTGCAGCTTTTTAAGATGCGGTAGGCCTGATTATCTACCTTGGCGTAGGTCGAAAGCTCAGATAAGTCACGGCACATCAAGGAGAAATTATGATCGTGTTCGATTTGACGAATGCGGGTAATGCGCGTCATCGCGTCTTTCTCGCCAATCATACAACCGAGGGCATAGCCCGAATCGGTTGGATATACAATCACACCGCCGGACTTAAGCACAGCCACGGCTTGACTGATCAGGCGTACCTGTGGATTTACTTCGTGTACATAAAAAAACTGACTCATGGTCGTTCCACCCAAGATCCCGACTGCCAGACCCAATCAATTCCTTGGGGCTGGTAGAGATTTTTACCTAGTTCAATCCAATTGCTTGGAAAGTGAAAATCACTCCCTATCGATGCAAGCAACTGATTTTGGACACTCAGCGCCACTAAATTGGCCCTATCGTCCACCGTTTGTTGGCCGAGCACCACTTCCATGGCATCCCCGCCGGCTTCTTTAAATTCTCGCACTAAACGCTTTAACCATTTGGCCGACAGCTTATAACCGCTCGGATGGGCCAATACCGCGAGGCCGCCCGCGTTGTGGATCACCTCAATCGCGCTGGCCATATCGCCCCAATTGTTGGGTACATAGCCAGTTTTACCGCGAGCTAAATAGCGTTTGAACACACTTGGCATATCCACCGCATGGCCATTATCGGCAAGCCAGCGTGCATAGTGACCACGGCTTAAGGCGGCGCCTGCGGCGAGTTTTTTAGCGCCCTCATAGGCGCCTTCAATTCCCGCTTTAGCTAAGCGATGGCCGATTTCTTCGGCGCGCTGCTCACGCAACTCACGCTGATGTGCTAAAAAGCGTAATAACTCGGCATGGGTCTCATCAAAGTTGAGCGCCACTATGTGAATATCGTAACTATTCCAGCGGGTTGAAATCTCAACTCCAGAAATCAGTTTTAACGGTTCGGCCTGCGCTTGATTAAAGGCGCGGGCTTCACTTAAGCCTGCAACCGTATCGTGATCGGTAATTGCAAATAACTGCACGCCCTTTTCAAGGGCTCTGGCGACCAGCTCGGACGGCGAGAGATGACCGTCGGATGCGGTCGTGTGGCTGTGCAAGTCAGCCAATATGCTTTGAGTATTCATGCCGTTATTGTACGTGAATTTAAGATGAAATGTGCATTTATCTCACACTTTATCGAGCAGGAATGGCATTCGGTACAGTGATTTAGCGGCGTTAATCCATCATTTTGAAAAATATTCAATTGACTTTCGCCTCAGGCTCATGTTTTCTATAGCTCAACTAACGAATTATTGAGACCCTTTTGAATGACTCAGATTAACGCTTCTTTCAACATCATTTGGTGGTGGCACTTCCCAACTTAGCGGGTGGTGTGAAGCTCTGTGCTCATTTGAAAGTAACAGAATCAACAAAAAAGCCCGCAGAAATGCGGGCTTTTTTGTTGGTGCGAAAAATGTCTGCAACGCGGTAAACGGATAAAAAGCGAGATAAGCATGACCCTAAAGACATTTAATCAGGTTAACCAAGTTGATGGCGAAAATGTTGCCTCGTCTCAACAGACATTCGCACGTTCACATACGCTCAAGGCTGCGCTGGCATACCATAGCGACCCACTGCGTCTGTACCAGCACATCACTCAAGATGCGCCCCATACCATGTTGTTAGAATCGGCGGAAATCGACAGCAAGGAAAATCTTAAGAGCATGGTGATGACCCATGCGGCGCTGATGATCCGCTGCGACGGTTATCGTTTACGCTTTAGCGCACTGAGTGACAATGGCATCAGTTTACTCTCCCCCATCGAGCAATTTTTTACTGCTCGCGCAAGCCAAACTCTATGCCAACGCGATGGCCACAACTTAGTGGTCACGCTGCAAAAGGATACCGAGCTTAAGGATGAAGATGCGCGCTTAAAATCCACCTCACCCCTCGATGGTTTGCGCTTGTTTGTAAAGCATATCGACTGCGGCGCTCATACTGACAGCCAATCCAAGCCAGCATTCGAAGACTTATTTTTAGGTGGCGTGCTCGCCTACGATTTGATTGATACCGTCGAGCCACTGCCTGAAGCACCAAATGGTGCAAATGATTGTCCTGATTATTTATTTTATCTCGCCGAAACCTTAATTCTTATCGATCACAAGCAAAAGCACGCCGAGCTAATCACCCACCACTTCAGTGAAGGCACAGAAAAGCATTCCGTTGTGACCCAAGCCTTAGCCGAGCGAGCAGAGAATATCCGCGCCCAATGTGAAGCCTTAGCCAAGAGTGCAACACCTGCACCCGCCCTCGTTGGCATAACGGCCACAGAGCAAGTGAATGTCAGTGATGAGGACTTCAAGCAAACTGTTATCGATTTGAAAGAACACATTATTGCCGGCGACATCTTCCAAGTCGTGCCTTCACGCAGCTTTAGCCTGCCCTGCCCCAATACCTTAGGCGCTTACCGCGCGCTGCGATTAACCAACCCCAGCCCCTATATGTTTTATTTCAGGGGCCATGACTTCACCCTTTTGGGCGCCTCGCCCGAGAGCGCGCTGAAATATGAAGCCAGCAACAATCAAGTCGAAGTCTACCCGATTGCAGGCACCCGTAAGCGCGGCAAAACCGCCAGCGGCGAGATTGATTTCGACCTCGATAGCCGTATCGAACTCGAATTGCGTTTGGATAAAAAAGAGCTTTCCGAACACTTAATGTTGGTCGATTTAGCCCGTAACGATATTGCCCGAATCAGCCAAAGCGGCAGTCGCAAAGTGGCCGAGTTACTTAAAGTCGACCGTTATTCCCACGTGATGCACTTAGTCAGCCGCGTCACAGGTCAACTACGCCAAGACTTAGATGCACTCCACGCCTACCAAGCCTGCATGAATATGGGCACGCTAGTTGGCGCCCCGAAAGTGCGCGCCTCGCAACTCGTACGTCAGGCAGAAAAGACCCGCCGAGGCAGCTATGGTGGCGCAGTGGGTTACCTCAACGCCCTTGGGGATATGGACACCTGTATTGTTATCCGCTCCGCCTTTGTGAAAAACGGCGTGGCCCATATCCAAGCGGGTGCTGGCGTAGTGTTTGATTCCGATCCCCAGAGTGAAGCCGATGAAACGCGCCAAAAGGCGCAGGCGGTGATTTCTGCCATCAAGATGGGCGCTGGCTTAGATAAAAGCCATCAAGCAACTGCGACTACGACGACTGAACAACCAAGATAAGGAGCCTAAGATGAAACTCTATTTACTCGATAACTTCGACTCCTTTACCTACAACTTAGTCGACCAATTTAGAAGCCTTGGCTGTGAAGTGGTGATCTACCGTAATGATGTTGCCGCCGACTATATTGCCGACAAGCTGTTAGCGGAAACCGAGCCTAGCGCCTTAGTCTTATCGCCAGGCCCAGGTGCGCCCCATGAAGCGGGTTCCATGATGGCGCTCATTGACAAAGTCGCGGGCAAAGTGCCTATGCTTGGGATCTGTCTAGGTCATCAAGCCATGGTGGAATATTACGGCGGTAAAGTGGAGCGCGCGCCTTTTGTGGTGCACGGTAAAGCCAGCCCCACCTTCCATAATGGTACAGGTGTGTTTGCTAACTTGTCTTCGCCCTTACCTGTCGCCCGTTATCACAGCTTAGTGGCGACAAAAGTCCCCGATTGTCTTGAAGTCATTGCCACCACAGAAGAGATGCCAATGGCGATTTTGCACGCCGAGCACAGGGCGGTTGGTTTTCAGTTTCATCCAGAATCCATCTTAACCACCTTGGGCAGCACCTTGTTAACCCAAACCCTACGCTTTTTGACTCAAGACATCACCCACAATACCGCAGGAGCACAATAATGAGCGCAACATCGATTCAGCCCCTGCTCGATATCTTGTTTCAGGGTAAGGCATTAACGCGCGAGCAAACCGCCAGTCTCTTTAGCACCCTTATTCAAGGTGAAATGAATGAAGCCGTGATGGCAGGCATGTTAATGGCCCTTAAAATTCGCGGTGAAACCATTGCCGAAATCAGTGGCGCCGCCGATGCGATGCGCGCCGCGGCAAAGCCTTTCCCTTATCCCTCATCTATGCGGACTGAAGGGATTATCGATATCGTCGGCACGGGTGGCGATGGTTTTAATACCATTAATATCTCCACCACAGCTGCCTTTGTCGCCGCAGCCGCTGGTGCAAAAGTGGCGAAACACGGTAATCGCTCCGTATCAAGCAAATCGGGCTCTTCGGATTTACTCGCCCAATTTGGCATTGATTTAACCATGTCACCCGAGCTGGCGAGCCGCTGCCTCGAATCACTCAATCTGTGTTTCCTGTTTGCGCCCCACTACCATGGCGGTGTCAAACATGCGGTGCCCGTGCGCCAAGCGCTGAAAACTCGCACCATATTCAATGTGTTAGGGCCATTGATTAACCCTGCACGCCCAGAATTTATGCTGCTTGGGGTCTATAGCCCAGAGCTGGTGACGCCCATCGCCCGCGTACTGCAAGCCCTTGGCACGCAAAGAGCCATGGTGGTGCACGGCAGTGGTTTAGATGAAGTGGCGCTCCATGGCAGTACACAGGTCGCCGAACTCAAAGATGGTGAGATTATTGAATATCAATTAACGCCTGCGGATTTTGGTGTGCCGCAGGCCCAAATGAGTGAGCTTGAAGGGGGCGAACCTGCACAAAACGCCCAAATCACGCAATCTATTTTGCAAGGACAAGGCAGCGATGCCCACACCCATGCGGTTGCCATCAATGCCGGTTGTGCCTTATATCTGTGTGGCCTATCGGACTCAGTCAAAGCCGGCACCGCCCTTGCGCTCAACACCATAAAAAGCGGCAAAGCCTTTGAATTACTGAATCAACTCGCTAAAGTCAGCAGCGAGGCACAGGAATAATGACCATGGCACAGATTCAACAACCCGACGCGCATCGCTCGGAAGATAATCAAGCATCGCAGGATGTAAGGGGTAGCATGCAAACCAGCACAGCAAAAGCCAACGTTTTAACCCGTATCGTCGATACTAAGGCCGCCCATATCGCCGCCCTTAAGTTGCGTTTTCCTGAAGACAGCTTAACCCCCAAGATTTCGGACCGTAGTCTATTTGCCGCCTTAAAAGCCCCGAAGGCGGGTTATATTTTAGAGTGCAAGAAAGCCAGTCCATCCAAAGGCTTAATCCGTAAAGACTTTGATGTCGAAGCCATCGCTTCTATTTATACCCAATATGCTGCGGGGATTTCGGTATTAACCGATGAGCAATTTTTCCAAGGGGACATGGACTATATCCCGAAAGTGCGGGCCAAAGTGAGTCAACCGATTCTGTGTAAAGACTTTTTTGTTGATGAGTATCAAATCAAATTAGCGGCTCATCAGGGCGCCGATGCGATTCTGTTGATGCTTTCTGTGCTCGATGATGAGCGATATCAGCAACTTGCCAACGAGGCGGCCAAGTATCAACTCGATGTGCTGACCGAAGTCAGCAATGAAGAAGAACTGAAACGCGCCATCGTCTTAAATGCACCTATTATTGGCATTAATAACCGCAACTTACGAGATTTAAGTACCGATTTAGCCACCACAGAAGCCCTTGCGCCGCACATCGGCAGCGATCGCGTAGTGATCAGCGAATCGGGCATTTACACTAACGAACAAGTACGCCGCTTAAGTCCGTTAGTCGATGGCTTCTTGGTCGGGAGCTCGATTATGGCCGAAGAAAACATTGATTTAGCCTGTCGTAAATTGATCTTCGGTCACAATAAAGTCTGCGGCCTCACCCGCCTTGAAGATATTCAAGCGGCGGCCACTGCGGGCGCCGTGTATGCTGGGCTGATTTTTGCTGAAAAATCGCCACGCGCGCTCACTAAAGATGCCGCCAAACAATTAGTACAGCAATACCGCGCCGCTAATTTGCCCGCCATTGAGTTTGTCGGGGTGTTTGTTAATAGCACGCCTGAGTTCATGGCGAGTATCGCCCAAGAATGTGGCTTAGCCGCGCTGCAACTGCACGGCAGCGAGACTGAGCTGGAAATTGCCGAGCTAAGCCAATTACTGCAACAGGCCGGACTGAACACCCAAATTTGGAAGGCGGTCAGTGTCGATGCTCAAAGCAGCGAACTTGCTGCTATGCCAAGAGGAGTGCAGCGTTATCTTTTTGATAGCAAGAATGACGCAGGTTTTGGTGGTACTGGGCAAGCCTTTGATTGGCAACTACCTATTGCCCATAAAGCCGAGGCCATGCTCGCGGGTGGCCTCAATGCTGACAATGCTGCCCGTGCCAATGCCCAAGGATTTTACGGTTTAGATTTTAACTCTGGCCTCGAAACCGCACCCGGCATTAAGTCGGCAGAGAAAATCCAAGCGGCATTTAGTCAATTACGACTCTAGACCCACTTTTATAAAAACCTGTGCAAAGTACAGGCTAGCAAGAATTGAAACTCGATGGCGTTAACCTAAACCGTCATCGAAACAAATGAATAGGATAAGGAACAAGGTATGTCACAGTTAAAGCTTAACCCTTATTTCGGCGAATACGGCGGTATGTATGTGCCGCAGATTTTAGTCCCCGCCCTCAAGCAACTCGAAAACGCCTTTGTCGAAGCGCAGGCCGATGAATCCTTTCAAGCCGAGTTTACCGACCTGCTAAAAAACTACGCGGGTCGCCCAACGGCACTGACACTAACCCGCAATTTAAGCCCTAACCCTATGGTAAAAATCTACCTCAAGCGGGAAGATTTACTCCACGGCGGCGCCCATAAAACCAACCAAGTATTAGGCCAAGCATTACTGGCTAAACGTATGGGTAAAAAGGAAATTATTGCCGAAACCGGCGCTGGCCAGCACGGTGTTGCCACCGCCCTTGCCTGTGCGCTGCTGGGATTAAAATGCAAAGTGTATATGGGCGCGAAAGACGTTGCCCGCCAATCACCTAACGTATTTAGAATGCGTTTGATGGGCGCAGAAGTCATTCCTGTCACCTCAGGCTCGGCCACCTTAAAAGATGCCTGTAACGAGGCGATGCGCGACTGGTCAGGCAGCTATGAAAAAGCCCACTATCTCTTAGGCACAGCCGCAGGGCCGCATCCCTTCCCGACCATAGTGCGTGAGTTCCAACGTATGATCGGTGAAGAAACCAAGAAGCAAATGCTAGAGCGCGAAGGTCGTCTGCCCGATGCGGTGATCGCCTGTGTCGGCGGTGGCTCTAATGCCATTGGTATGTTTGCCGACTTTATTGATGAAACCAGTGTCGAGCTGATTGGGGTCGAACCCGCAGGTAAAGGCATTGATACCCATATGCACGGCGCGCCACTCAAACATGGCAAAACCGGGATTTTCTTTGGTATGAAGGCGCCCTTGATGCAGGACAGTGAAGGCCAAATCGAAGAGTCCTATTCAATTTCGGCGGGCCTTGACTTCCCATCCGTCGGCCCACAACACGCCCATTTGAACGCGATAGGCCGTGCGCGCTACGAATCGGCCACCGATGATGAAGCCCTAGAAGCTTTCCAACTATTGGCTCGCAGCGAAGGGATTATCCCCGCGCTCGAATCGGCCCACGCCCTCGCTTACGCCCTGCGCCTAGCGAAAGAGTGTACCAAAGAAACCATTTTGGTCGTTAACCTCTCGGGCCGAGGCGATAAGGATATTTTCACTGTGTCAGACATTTTAAACGGTAAAGAGGAATAACAACGATGAGCAACACTGCAACCCAAACTATCCCTCATCAAGCTGGACGTTATCACGCCGCTTTTAGCCGTTTAAAAGCCGAAGGCCGCGGCGCCTTTGTGCCCTTTGTTACTTTGGGCGATCCAAGCCCTGAGCTGTCACTGAAAATTATCGACACCTTAGTGCAAAATGGTGCCGATGCACTGGAATTAGGCTTTCCCTTCTCCGATCCGCTGGCAGACGGCCCTGTGATCCAAGGCGCGAACCTCAGAGCCCTCGCCGCGGGTACGACGCCCACACAGTGCTTCAACTTATTAGCGCAAATTCGCGCGAAATACCCAGAGCTGCCAATCGGGTTATTACTGTACGCGAACCTCGTATTCGCCAATGGCATCGATGCTTTTTATGCCAAAGCGCAGCAAGCGGGCGTGGACTCAGTACTTATCGCCGATGTGCCAGTGGAAGAAGCTGCGCCATTTATTCAAGCCGCTAAGGCCCACGGTATCGCGCCGATTTTTATCGCGCCGCCCAATGCCGATAGCGACACCCTTGAAAAAGTGAGCCAAAGTGGCGAAGGCTATACCTATCTATTGTCCCGCGCCGGTGTAACAGGCACAGACACTAAGGCAGGAACGCCCGTTGAAGAAATTTTAGCTAAGCTGCAAGCATTTAATGCGCCGCCACCGCTATTAGGCTTTGGGATTGCCGAGCCGGCTCAAGTGAGCGCCGCCATTCAAGCGGGCGCCGCGGGTGCAATTTCTGGCTCGGCCGTGGTTAAAATTATCGAAGCTCATCAACAGGATGAAGCAAAACTGCTGTCCACCTTGGGCGAATTTACCCGCGCAATGAAAGCGGCAACCTAATCGCCTCATCGGAGTGATACAATCATTCAGGGCCAAATCTGCGGATTTGGCCTTTTTTATGGTATTAAGTACCAAGGCAAAAACCATGTCGAGCAGAGAACCAACTGCATCTTAAAACTGTCAAACCCAAGGCTTATATTTGGCGCTGAGTCTCATGTCTTAGCGAAAGAGATGTTAATATAACGCCGGTAACATCGGCAGTTTTGTTATGGTAAATGGACTTTTTATGCAGTATCAAATCTATATTCTCGACGTCACGCCTTGGGGCTGTGGTTTTCAAGGTGAAGTCGCCGCCCAATGCGATAATGGCGCCCCAGTATGGTTTTATTATCAGGGTAGCGATCAACAGGCTAAACAACGTTTTCCGTTGAATCAGTGGGTTAAGGTTGAACTCTTCGGCCGCTTAGCCAAGGCAAACCTACAGACCGACATCATTGAACACCGCCAGAGTCTGCAATTCCCTAAACATAATTGTCACTTTGAGGCATCCGGGCAAATCGTTGAGATCACCCAAACGCCCGATGATACTGTGTATTTACTGCAATCGAGCCTCCCCCTTCCCTTCGATAACGAACTGGGCACCTCTCCGATTTCCCGTGGTCATTGGGTTAATGTCACCGGGGAATTATGGGTGACTAACTGGCAAGATTAAGGCTGGACTCAATATTAACGCAGTGCTCCCGTTTTCGCGCAGGCTTTCCAGAGCAATGGCCAGAAACTCAATCGAGGCTAAGTGCAAATGGCTTTTAGGGGATTTTGCCCCTAAAATGGCGAACCGATTGTGCTTAAGGTTTGATAAGCTCAATGCCTACAGCGCAATCCCTAACGTCTTTCGCCAAAAAATGCTTTCACCTAATCTGCTGACCTAACAGCTTTTGCAAAAGCACCACCTATTGAGGTTTTAATGTCTAGCGTAAACTCAGTCCCGACTCCCAAGCCCCGCACGCTCTTTGGTACGCCTAAGCTGCCCGCTAAATACGCTACGGTTGTGATGCCATTTTTTCTTTCGATTTTAATGAGCTGCATAGTATCAGGGATCAGTACCTTCAACGGTGTCGGTGCATCGGCGCAATTTGTTGAGCTTTGGCTGAGTGCGTGGGGGATTTCATGGGCAGTGGCCTTCCCAACCTTACTGATGGTATTACCCTTAGTTCGAAAGTTAACCGCCGCCTTTGTGCAATTACCTTAGGTTCATCTTCGCGTTTAAAGCCATTTTCCCAAATGGCTTTTATGCCTTCCCTCTCCGCGTTGCCCTAAATTCCGCCTAATAACCCAGTCAATGACTCGGATTTACAGTCGATTTACACTCAAGATTGACTCACACTTTCGTTGCTTAAACCTGCGTCCTGCAATGCTGGCAGCCCGAAATAAATCCGACGTTAACTTAAATGTAATTCACTGTTTTTGCTTTGAATATTTTTAAAAAACATTCTTAAGAACATGTTTTACTCATTTTATGCTACGGCAGCTCCCTTACTAGCAAACCATATTTCAGCCCTTTATTTCCCAGTCAAAAGTACGACACCTCCGACAATCATCAAATGAGAATGGTTTGCATTTGTAATTTTTCGAATGCTAATTTATTCGCCGTTGCGCTGATGCACTCATCCTCAGCTTATGCGCAACACATGGAACCGATCCTGATCCGCAAGATAAGGGAATGACTCACTCGGCTGAGGCAGAGAGAACACTCCAACTTGCCCATCAGCCGATGATGACAACCACAGTTTCGGTTGGCAACTGGAACTTAAGGAGGCGTAAGTGACTACCCCAAAAAAGGAAAATGATCGCAGGATTTTCGATCTACTCGGTATCGGCATAGGTCCATTCAATCTCGGATTGGCCGCCCTGAGTGAACCTATCGATGACTTTAGCTGTTTGTTTTTAGATGCCAAAACCGAGTTTGATTGGCATCCAGGTATGCTGCTCAGCGCCTCTCGGCTACAAACACCGTTTATGTCCGACTTAGTGACCATGGCCGATCCCACCAGCCGCTATAGTTACCTCAATTTTGCCAAGCAAACTGGCAGGTTGTATCCCTTTTATATCCGTGAAAACTTTTTCCTGCCACGGAATGAGTATAACCAGTATTGTCAATGGGTTAGCAAACAACTCTCCAACCTGAGATTCGGTTTTAAGGTCACCCAACTCGATTACAACGCCGGAGAAGGTATCTACCATGTTACGGGTGTGGATAGACGCAGCGGCCAGCCCCAAACCTATTTGTGCCGCAAACTGGTGCTCGGCACGGGCACCACGCCCTATGTGCCAGACAATTGCCCGCTACACGATCCCCGTGTGATGCATAGCGCCAGCTATATGCAGCAAAAAACCTACCTGCAGAGCCAAAGCGCCATTACCGTGATCGGCAGTGGTCAAAGCGCCGCGGAAATCTTTTACGATCTTCTGCAAGATATTGATACCTATGGTTATCAATTAAATTGGATGACCCGTTCGCCACGCTTTTATCCGCTGGAATACACCAAACTCACCCTAGAAATGACTTCGCCAGATTATGTGGATTACTTCCACGAACTGTCGCCAGAAAAACGCAGTCGCCTGATTGCGAATCAAAAATCTCTCTACAAGGGGATCAATGCCGAGTTAATCAACGATATTTATGACCTGCTTTACCAAAAACGTTTAGTCAGCGATATCCAATGCCAACTGCTGACCAACGTGGCGCTCGATAAGATAGAGACCTCGGGGGACACGCTGACACTCAAATTCAACCACCTCGAACAGGAATATGCCCTCGAGCAACAGACGGGCGCCGTCGTCTTAGGCACTGGCTATCAATATCGTTTACCCGAATTTATTCAAGGCATTAAATCACAAATTGAATTTGATGATCGCGGCCAACTCGCCATTCAACGGGATTATGGCATCGATGTCAGAGGCGATATTTTTATCCAAAATGCGGGCCTGCATACCCATGGCATCAGCTCACCGGATCTGGGCATGGGCTGCTATCGCAATGCGACGATTCTGCAAGCGGTTTTAGGTTACGCGCCCTATTCGATTGAAGACAGTATCGCCTTCCAAACCTTTGATCCAACTAAGATCCACGCGCGGCAAAGCCAGCCCACCAGCAGCACCTATTCGGCAACAAAAGCCATACCAAGCAAGCCACTATCTTCGGCGGCGCAACCTACACAAAATAGTAATTGTGAGCCACAGGCAGCACTGCGGATAAGTCCTTCGGGCGGCAGTGTGTCGGTCTTGATGGCGCCGAACAAGGAGGCGCAGTAATGGCCAGCCAATGGAGTCGCCACTGTGCGGCCTCACTCTCAAAGCCCATTGTGATTGATGAGTTTGTGTTTAAACCACTCAATCTCCCGCAACACCTGTCTATGCTGCAGCGCTGGTTTAACCAAGACTATGCCCGCTTTTGGGGGATGCAGGGGATGAGTCTCGATGCACTTGCTCGAGCGATGGCGCCAAGCGAGCACAAGCTCGCGCTGATCGGTGAATGGCAAGCCAAACCGCTGTTTATGGTGGAGTTATACGATCCCGCCCACGATGAAGTGGGTGAACATTACGCCGTGGAGCGGCTCGATTGCGGCATGCACCTCATCCTCGCGCCACTTGAGGGCAAACCCGTTCATGGCTTGTCTGGCCAAGTGATGCAGGCTATTGCCGAGCTTATTCTCGACACGCTCGCCTTTAAACGAATGGTGGTCGAGCCAGATCAGCAGAATCACAAGATCCACCGCTTAAATAGCCAAATTGGGATCCGCTACCAAAAAGCCATTCAACTGCGCAGTAAAGCCGCATTCCTCGGCATTTGTAGCGCAGAGAGTCGCCAATTAGCGCAAAAGACCAGCACACCTTTTATGCAGCGCACTGCATCCCTAGCAACTCATGCAACTCAAACAACTCATGCGACCCACGCAACCGCTGTTAACCCTATCATTTTACAGGTAAACCGATGAACTTAGCCACTAACCGCGCATTACTCAAGCCATTCACTCAAGCCGAATTCCCCACGCTGGAGGCCGCAGCCCACCCGCACGTCCCCGCCCACTTAATGCCGGAATATTGGCAGGCGGCCAATCGCCATTTAGTGAAGAAAATCCTCTGCGAATTTACCCATGAGAAGATCATCAGCCCACAGATATACCGCCAAGCGGCAGGCATCAATCACTATGAACTGAGGCTCAAGGACTGCACCTATTACTTCAGCGCGCGCCATTATCAGCTCGACCACCTTGAGATAGAAGCAGGGTCGATTCGAGTCAGCAGCGCGGGCCAAGACAAGCCACTCGATGCCATGAGTTTGATTATCAAACTGAAAGATGCCTTGGGCATGAGTGAAACTCTGTTGCCCACTTACCTTGAAGAAATCACCAGCACCCTCTACAGCAAGGCCTACAAGTTGGCCCATCAAGCTATCCCCGCCACTACACTCGCTAAGGCCGATTATCAAACGATTGAGGCGGGCATGACCGAGGGGCATCCGGTGTTTATCGCCAACAATGGCCGTATTGGTTTTGATATGCAGGACTATGACCAATTTGCCCCCGAGAGTGCCAGCGCGCTTCAGCTAGTGTGGATTGCGGTGCGTAAGGACAAAACCACCTTCTCCTCCCTCGAAGGATTAGACCATGATAGCTTGTTAAAACAGGAGCTTGGCGAACAGTTCACCAAGTTTCAACAACACTTAAGCGCACTGGGGCAAGCGGCCGATAGCTTTTATTTTATGCCCGTTCATCCTTGGCAGTGGCGCGAAAAAATTGCCCGTACCTTTGCCGGCGAAATCGCCCGCGGCGACATCATTTATCTCGGCGAAAGCCAAGATTGCTATCAAGTTCAACAATCGATCCGCACCTTCTTTAACTTAAGCGCGCCGCAAAAATGCTACGTCAAAACCGCGCTTTCTATCTTAAACATGGGCTTTATGCGTGGGCTTTCGCCGCTGTATATGAGCTGCACCCCGCAGATCAACGCTTGGGTGGCCGATCTTATCGAAAGCGACAGCTATTTTGCCGAACAAGGTTTTGTGATCCTAAAAGAAATTGCCGCGATTGGTTATCACCACAGGTATTACGAAGAGGCACTTACCCAAGATAGCGCCTATAAGAAAATGCTGTCGGCGCTGTGGCGCGAGAGTCCGCTGCCGCACATTGAGCCGCAGCAAACCCTGATGACCATGGCGGCACTATTACACGTCGATCATCAGGAGCAAGCCCTGCTTGCCGCCTTAATCAAGCACTCGGGCTTAAGCGCCAAGGAGTGGGTCAAGCGCTATCTCAACCTCTACTTATCGCCATTACTGCACGCCTTCTTTGCCTACGATCTGGTGTTTATGCCCCATGGCGAGAACCTGATTTTGGTGCTCGATGCCGGCATCCCGGTCAAAATATTGATGAAGGATATCGGCGAAGAAGTCGCTGTACTCAACGGCAGCGAACCACTGCCGCAAGAAGTGCAGCGCCTTGCGGTCGAGCTTGAGGAAGAGATGAAGCTCAACTATATCTTGCTCGATATTTTTGACTGTATTTTCCGTTACTTAGCGCCAATTCTGGATAAGCAAACCGAGGTCAGCGAAGCGCAATTTTGGGAGCTTGTGGCAGACAATGTGCGTGACTATCAAGCGCAGCATCCGCAGTTGGCAGACAAATTTGCACAATACGATCTCTTTAAAGACAGCTTCGTCCGCACTTGCCTGAATCGCATTCAGCTCAATAACAACCAGCAGATGATTGACCTTGCCGACAGGGAAAAAAATCTGCGGTTTGCGGGCGGAATAGATAATCCGCTGGCCGCCTTTAGGCAAAGCCATGCCTTTGGAAATCAGAAGCTTAAACCCAAATCCTAAATCACTTTTAACCTTGAGTGGGCCTTACGCCCACTCTGGGCACGCGTCTGTGCCCAAAAACAACCTAGTCAATCAAACAGCCTAAATGGAATTTAAGATCATTATTATGAAAACCTTCCCCCTCAACCGTCTCACGGCGCACTGCCAACTCGCCATCACACGCCCTGAGCTTATTCTCTGCAGTGCCATACTCAGCATGCCCTATGCTTATGCCGATGCCAGCGATACCCAGAAAAAATCCACCAAAGACATTGAAATCATTAATGTCGTTGGCGCTAAGGATCTCCATGATAATCGCTACAAAACTCAGGCGATGAACACGGCAACGGGTCTAGATTTGTCCTATTTAGAGACGCCGCAATCCGTCACCTCTGTTACCAGCCAAATGATGCATGACCAACAACTCAACAGCGTCATCGAAGCCATGACCAGCGTGGCTGGCATCAATGCTCGGCCAATGGACAACGACAGATACAGCATCAGCTCGCGCGGAATTGCGGTCACTAGCATTCTTTACGATGGCGTGCCTACCACCTATGACACCCGTTTTAACTACGGCGATAACCTTATCGATACCGCCATCTACGAGCGCGTGGAAATTGTCCGTGGCGCCACAGGGTTAATGACAGGTGCGGGTAACCCTTCGGCCGCGATTAACCTTATTCGTAAACGCCCAACGCAAGAATTTATGGGCAGCACCTCTGTGAGTGTCGGCTCATGGAACAATCTGCGCGGTATGGTCGATTTATCCAGCGGTTTAAATGACAGTGGCAGCATTCGTGGCCGGGTTGTCGCCGCCTATCAGGATAAAGAATCCTTCCAAGACAGATACGAGCAACAACGCACCACCCTCTATGGCATTTTTGAAACCGATATTACCGACAGCACACTGCTGACCTTAGGCGTAGATTATCAAGACACCACGCCCGAAGCGACTATGTCCGGCGGGCTGCCGCTGTTCCACAGTGATGGCAGCCGAACAAATTACGATCGCGCCACTTCCACCGCCCCCGATTGGGCCTCGGCGCATACCCAAGGACTCAATACCTTCGCCAGCCTTGAACATCGTTTTGATAACGGTTGGGAGCTGAAAGGCACCTACAGCTATGGCGATAACTCGCTGAAATATAATGTGCTGTGGGCTACAGGTTACCCTGACCCCGTGACTAATCTTGGTGCCACCGCAGGCTCAATCGCCTATGTCGATGGAAGTCGTACCCAACATAACCTCGACTTACGGGCGCAGGGAATGTTTGCCCTGTTTGGCCAAGAACATCAGCTGACCTTTGGCTGGACGGGTCAGCGCCAAGAGTTTGCCAACCCTTACTATTATCCTACGGCCGCCGTGCCGCCCTTGGGAGATTTTCGCGATCCCAACTTCCAGTATCCAAAACCTCAGTGGAAAGAGACTCACACCACGGGCTCCTTCGGCGAAACCGAGCAAAGCGCCGCCTATGTGGCCACGCAGCTCAATCTGACCGATGCCTTGGCATTGCTCGCGGGCCTGCGCCTTAACCAGTGGCAAACCGACCAAGATAACTTTGGCAGCATGTATGACTTTAAGGTCGACAATGAACTCACCACCTATTTTGGCCTGACCTACGCGCTCGGTGAGCAATACTCCCTCTACGCCAGTTATACGGATATTTTTGCGCCGCAAACCTTGCAGCGCATCGATGCAAGTTACATCGACCCCGTCAAAGGCAAAAACTACGAGGCGGGCATTAAAGCCAGCTTAATGGATGAAAGCTTAGATATGTCGTTGTCGGTATTTGAAATTCGCCAAGACAATGTTGGTGAACGCACCGGAGATGTATTGCCAGGCACCACTATCCCTGTGTATCGAGAGGTTAACGGCACTAAGACCCAAGGCTTTGAGTTTGAATCCACAGGCAAAATCACCGATGACTGGAATATCTACTTCGGCTACACCCAATTCAGCACCGATGATCCTAAGGGCAATCGCATCAACACCTCATCACCTCGCCAGCAGCTAAAACTCTTTACCACTTATACCTTTAGCGGCAATTGGAACAAGTTGCAGCTTGGCGCTGGGGTTAATTGGCAAAGCCGAGTCTATCAAACCGTCAACTCGCCCTTAGGCAGAGTCGAGGTTGAGCAAGACTCCTATGCATTGGCCAGCTTGATGGCAAGTTATGCCTTTACCGAGCAGCTAAAGCTAAGCGCCAATGTGCACAACGCCTTAGATAAAACCTACTACAGCCAAGTGGGGCAATTTAGTCAGTACCAATATGGTACCCCGCGCAGCGTGAGCGTGAATGTAGATTATCGCTTCTAACGGACTGACGATAACCAGCTGTTCATCAATGAAAGCTGCGGTGAGTAGACTCACCGCAGTTTAATCAATTCAAGCCTAAGGAGTGATTATGGCGCGCCAAAGGGAAACGGTACCGAGCTTAGCCAAGCTTTCCAGAGGAACCCAACCTGATCATACCAAGCACTGCCATAGCAAATGCTCGCAAAGTTTAAACACTACGGGCGGCGCGCAAACAACCGACTTAACAGCGCTAAGCCCTGCGGATTTAACTCAAGTCGCCAAAGCGTTTAATCAACGACTGGCGCTGCGCGCCCCATTTTATGCCCAGCACTTTGTGGCAACCACCAAGCCCCAAGGACTCAGTTTTGATACTTGGAGTCAGCCAGCCGTTTATCAGCAGCTTTTACTGGATTTTGCCAAGGCCTATCCACCTTTGGGGAAAACCTCATCTTTCATCACGTTAGAAAATATTCCCGAGCAGATATTGCTCAGCCATAGCCATAATTCCAAAGCCCTGCACTCGCTCTGGGGACAGTGGTATTTCGGTCTGTTAGTCCCGCCCATGTTGGAATGGATTATTAGCGCGCCGCACTCACTCGCGAGCACCATTGAGCAGATTGAGCTGATTGATATAGCGCCTGAGCATTTTTATCTTCGGCCCCACGATTCAGGCAGAGTCGCAGGTTTTGAGTTTCAACTAACTCCCACTCCTCGGGATAAAGCCGCTATAGTAAAAGCTGGCATAGTTAAAACCACTGTCTTAACGCCACCCCGCGAGCGACAACTTATTCAGTGGATTCAAAGCCATCTAATCCCTAGCGTTGAGCGATTAATCGGTTTAAGCCCAACCCCCGCAAAGTTGTATTGGAGCCATTTAGGCTACCTTATTCACTGGTATTTAGGCGAAATGGCATTGCCAGAAATTGAATTTGAACAGCTTAAGACGCAGCTGTTTAACACTAAATCCTTTGACGATGGCGAAGATAATCCACTCTACAACAGCATTAATCTGCTGCCCGCCTCAGCAGCTGACGCGGACAATATTCGCCGCGTGTGTTGCTTAAGGTATCAACTCGCCAACAGTCATCGCTGCGCCGATTGCCCGTTAGCCACGCGCGCCCAAGCCAAACGTGCCGCACAAGCTTAGCCTTATCGGTCACGGCCCACTTAGTTGTAAGGGCAACATGGATTGCAACAGCCCTTGCCGCCGCTTTCATGCAACAGTTAGTAATCGGTCACCTTTCACGGCTTTTTCCCTCTAGCCCCCCGTGCTACACTCAAGCCCACGTCTTCTTAACACGATTATTTATGAAACAACTGCTTGATTTTCTGCCCCTCATTATCTTTTTTGCCGTCTATAAATTTTTCGATATTTATATCGCCAGTGGCGCCTTAATCGCAGCCACTGCACTGCAATTAGTCGTGACCTATGCGCTGTACAAAAAATTGGAGAAGATGCACCTTATTACTTTCGCTATGGTGACAGTGTTTGGCACCCTCACCTTAGTGTTCCATGACGATGCCTTTATCAAGTGGAAAGTCACTATTATTTATGCTTTATTTGCCCTAGCCCTAGGCGTGAGCCAGCTACTCAACAAGTCGATTTTAAAGTCCATGTTGGGTAAAGAGATGAAGGTAGCCGATAAGATTTGGGCACACGTAACTTGGTACTGGGTAAGCTTTTTTGCCATCTGTGGCCTAGTCAATATCTATGTCGCCTTTAAACTGCCGTTAGAAACTTGGGTGAACTTTAAAGTGTTTGGCCTCACCGCCTTAACCCTGATTAATACCGTTATCACCGTCTTTTACCTTTATAAACATCTTCCCGAAGATCAACGCAAGGAACTCAAATAATGTGGTATATGATTTCAGCTCAAGATGTTGAGAACAGCTTAGAAAAACGTTTAGCGGCGCGTCCTGCGCATTTAGCACGCTTACAGGAACTGGCCGATGAAGGTCGCTTGCTGGTTGCGGGTCCACACCCTGCTATCGATAGCGAAAACCCAGGCGATGCGGGTTTTAGTGGCTCGTTAGTGGTGGCGGATTTCGATTCGTTAGCCACGGCTCAAGCCTGGGCAGATGCCGATCCTTACTTCGCTGCGGGCGTATATCAAAGCGTTGTGGTAAAACCCTTCAAACGAGTTCTCCCTTAATGAAAATCGTTTCTTTCAATATCAATGGATTGCGTTCTCGCCTGCATCAATTGCAAGCGTTAATCGACAGCCATCAGCCCGATATTATCGGCCTGCAAGAAACCAAAGTGCACGATGAAGCCTTCCCGCTCGCCGAAGTCGAGGCCATGGGCTATCACGTGCATTACCACGGCGGCAAGGCACACTATGGCGTAGCCATGCTCTCCAAAGTCGCCCCAATTAAGGTGCAAAAGGGTTTTGCAACCGATGGAGAAGATGCGCAGCGCCGCATGATTATCGGCACCTTTGCTCAGGCAAATGGCCGTCCGTTAACTGTGTTGAATGGTTATTTTCCTCAGGGCGAAAGCATCGACCATCCGACAAAGTACCCTGCTAAACGTAAGTTTTATCAGGACTTAATGGCGCATTTGCACGCAAATCATAGCAACGATGAAGATATAGCCATCATTGGTGATATCAATATTTCGCCCATCGATTTAGATATCGGCATTGGTGAAGTCAACCGCAAACGTTGGCTAAAAACCGGTAAATGCAGTTTCCAACCCGAAGAGCGTGAATGGCTCAAGACCCTGCAAGATTGGGGATTGGTGGACACCTTCCGTCAACTACACCCCGACCGCAGCGAGCGTTATTCATGGTTCGATTACCGCAGCAAAGGCTTCGATGATAACCGCGGCCTACGCATCGATGTGATCTTAGCCACGCCGTCACTGGCAGCGCGTTTAGTCGAATCCGACGTCGATTACGATCTGCGCGGCATCGATAAACCCTCAGATCACGCACCAATTTGGAGCACCTTTAAAGAAGCCTAACTCGCTTGAGTGACTACTTTAATCGATATAAAAAACATCGGCCTAGGCCGATGTTTTTGTTTAAAAGTGAGTACGTTAAGTGCAGGCTTCATAGGCGAGCCATGATATTCATTAGACGACACGGTGAATAGACACATAGGGGTTCTAAGCTTATAAACGAGAGCCATGGTCGTTCTCATGCGTCCTTGCATTGCACGACATTCAGGCGTCCAGCCTATCAGATGGCAAACAGGCATTTAAACAGGGATGTTGTTCAAGTCCATCCTTGGATACAGGCCCGCCCCGTCAGATGTAATGGATTCACGAATGCCTTGATGGCATGGATGCCAAAGAGCGGCCATGGGGCGGACGGTCGTCTCGCTAATCACCATGGCTCACCTGTTTAGCATCGGCGAAGCCTGTTTGCTTTAAAGAAATACGTAGCAGCATGCTTTGGGGACATTTACGAATTAAGCCTTAACTCAAACGCGTTTGCTTCAGATAAAAATATCTATGGGTTAACGCTGCATTCAGCGGCTTGTCCGCTGCAATGTTTGTTATGGCTATTTTTTATTTCCATGATATACCTATCAATGTATACCACCCAGTTATAACTACAATACTTTCTCATTTCTTCATCAAAATTCTTGATGCTTATTAGCTCAAGTCTCTTTGATCGCCTAGCCTCATCCAAAGCTGGCTTTGTGAAATATGAGCTTGAAACGATTACCGCCTTGGTGGCATTGCTTACACTTAAAGTTCCCAGCACTTGTCGAGCTATAGCAACCCCAATTTTTTGTTGATATCGTTTACATTCGATATGAAGCCGCTCAGTTCCTCGCTCATTAGCAATTTCAGCTTCTACATCATACCCTCCATCCTTTACCCTAGGCGTGATAACCACACCATATCCTTTCTTTTGGTACAAGTAGCCCACAAGCAATTCAAAGTCTCTGGGTGATAGACTTAGTACAGATTCACATGCTGGTAGCGCGTGATTCATGTATTTCGCGCGAATTAACGCTTGCGCATCACCCAAACCGAATATTCTTCCGTCAGGAAAAAACTGACAATGAGCCTGAAAATATGATTCTATAGCTTGTATTGCTTCTTGTGGGTAGTGTGGAAGTAGGTCTAGCACCCATGTTATATCTGGCCATGTATGTACATCATCACTTTGAACTAATAGCCTCTTCAAAAACCTACTCTTTTCAATCATAGCCTCAAATTTTTCGCGGGGGTGACTCAACAACCAATCTAGAAGAAACCGATCATAACCTAAACTGCCTCCCTCAATAAGAAACTGTGATATTAAGTAGTTCACCTCCTCTAGTGATCTACTTTGTATGTTGGAAATGTATTCTTCACGATGTGAGTCAGTAGCAAATTGGCAATCTAGAATTTGAAAGTTTCGTTCATTTCTGGGTACTGAAATGAACGAAAGCCATTCATCAAGAGATAGTATTTTATGATCTATAATTTTGTCTGAAGACACCAAAATCTCCTAAGGCCATAACGCCAGCTTAAGTGGTGAGCAACGCAATGTGAAGTACCTGCATTACTCCGTAATCACTAAAATCAACGCATAATAAAAATGCCACGCGTTGTGAATCCGTCTTTAAGCTTTTGTTAGCTTTTTAAATTCAAGCTCGAATCTTTCATTACTAGGAGTAGCTTGAAATATTTCTATGTGATTCAAAGAGTCAGACGTCCGAATTTTCTCCATGACAGCATTTCTATCTTCACAACTGACTCTACAACCAAGAAAAATTGATTTTATTGCTTTAGGTGGCACTTGGTAGAGGAAGATTGTACTTGGGTCCTCTGAGATCTCTCTTAAATACTCCAAATATGTCGACTCAATGAAACCATACTTAAGGTCTTCCTCTGGAGTAGTAGAACTATACCAACCACTCAAAAATCGATTTCCATCTCGCTCAGTAACCTCTTTAAGATTGATTAGGTACATATTATTATCTAATGGAACCTTATTAAGCTCGCTGCTATCGTAAAGGGTAAACTCAATTTTAGGTAAGTATTTTTCGTGAACTATGATTTTGTCTGCTGTAATTAATGGCAATATCACACGATGTTCTTTCTCATAGATCCACTCTTCACTCTTAACCAAAAAGTGCTCAAGTACATTATCAAAATTATATATACTCGGGCGCATTGAGTTGTATCTCACTCTTTGTATTTGCCCTGATTTAATTGCCTCACGCTTTTTTGTTTCTTCTTCATCTATAATATCAACGCAGTCATACTCCTCGTCAGGGTCCGGCATGGTTGCTTTATAAGTTTTATATGAATCGAATAACGGCTGAGTCATGTCAAATTCAATAACCATTCCTTTGTGTTGGTCAGCATAATGAGACCACATCAATAAGTTATTATTCGTCTCAGATAAAGAAACTACTGCATAATCAAAGTAATATTCATCAGCAAATGCTTTATTACTTTTTCTATGACTCGGTCTAAGTTCAAAAGGATCATTCAATGCATACTTCTGGCTCGCTCGCATTAGCATGTTGTCGAAAAATTCAAGCCTGAGTCCTGTATATTTAAAGATTTTATCAAGCATAATATTTGTATAATTCCTTGTTTCACTACTGAGAAAGCTAACATTTTATTCGTGCGCATGCGCGTTTAGCTCATTGGACCTGTGAAAACGCGCACAGTTAACTATTTGTATGTAATGAACTTATCAGCATTTTGCTAAATACTCCATCTGGAAAAACGCGCATGCGCGTTTTCCAAACCTATTAACTAAAATTCAGTTACTATATTCACCTGATTTTATAGAGTTTTATTTATTTCGGATGGAATAAGTGTGCACTGATTTTGTCTGAAAATCATACAAAAATACCTAAATTTAAATACGACTGTATACCTATGGCTCTTCGTTGTTATTGGTGGAACCCCATATCCAGCTTTCCAAAGTGAAAGAGGATGGCACGTTGAAATCGCTCTGAATTTCGATACCCCATAGCCTTTACTCTGAGCTGTCTAACTTGGCTATTGATTGCTTCTGCCAAACCGTTTGATAGACCAAAGCGCATGGCATTAAGTATGCCCCAGAGTTTGTTCTCGATTGTATCTGCCACTGCCATTAAGGGTTTGAGACCGCTGGCTTTAGCTAAAGCTATCCAATCTTTCCATCGCTGCTTTGTTCCTCGAACACTATTGCCATGCCAGATGTTCCGAGCCTGCTCTTTAAAATACCATGCAAGAGCCGTATTCATCATTGCCGGGATGAGTCTATTGACCCTCTCTCGGTCGGGTTCGCTGAGATTATCTCGTCGCTTTAACCAGTAAAAACGTGTGCGATGTGCCTCTTGCCGCATTGACGGCGCCAACCTGAATAACTCGTCTTTGCGGATCCGGTTAACCGCCTCCGTTAGCATCTTGGCTACATGGAAGTGATCAAATGCGATTTTCCTCTCTGCATTGGGCAGCGCTTTCTTTGCTGCTTTAATGTAAGTAGGGCTCATATCCATACAGATAGACTGAGTTTGACGTAATGCATCTGCAGGCAGCTGTTTTAGGCAGGCATCAAAACTTGCAGCTGAACGTCCCTCTGAAACCGCTAAAACTTGTCCTTCATGATTAGAGAGCAGCGTGACATATTCATGCCCCTTTTTAAGAGCGGTTTCATCGACCAATAAATAATCGGTATTAATCAGTTTGCGTTTTGCCAGTCCACGATAAACAGCGCGCGCCATAATCCTATCCATGGCTCCCCAGCTCAGTTTAAAGAACCGACTGACGGCATTAAGAGAACTCATCGCAAGCAAGGTTAATACACGCATCTCAAACAATTCAGTGTAACGACTGCTGCCACTGGCCCATGGGACTTGGAGGGTTTGATAACCGTGTGAGGTACAGTGTACTCGTGGCACGTTAGCTTGAATGAGCGTTTGATACTGGCAGGTATCCAAGTGACGCCATTTTCGGAAACGGGAATCGTAATGGCGACTCGCATTGTGGCATATAGGGCATTTAAAGCCTGCTTGAGAAGCGTAGGCGATGGTAACAATTATGCTCTGACGTGGTTCATCGAGTTGAACACTGGATACGACCCAAGGTGCCTTTAGCCCCAAGATTTGTTGATATAAAGCAGCTTCACTCATCACTGAAATTTAAGAGGAATTTGGCTAGAACTATACCTATTCCACCATGTTCAGAGAAGAGCCATACCTATACATTATTAGCCGATTTCTGGTAAGGCCAAACATAGGCAAATAGATAAGAATATGTATGGCAGCAGGTGCGGGAATTTTCGGTTGACCTAACGAACCGAAGCGCGGAAAGGGGCAATTAGCTTTTTTGCCAAATGAACAATGCCATGGTCGTCAAAATTGCCATTGTTGCAACAGTGACCGTTGGCGACATGGATGTCGCCGTCGAGCCTATAGGGACATATTCACGGCGTGTCACTGGGGAAACAATGACAATTCATCCTACACACCTGACGACGAACTTATCTCGTTTTGGGGCAAAAGCTTTTAGCCAGATGAACAGTTCAATGGTCATTAAAATTGCCATTGTTACAACAGTGATCGTTGGCGGCATAGCCGCTCTTTCACATCTGACCCATAGGGATATGGGAAATGCCACTATGATGTCGGAAACATCATAGGCCATGTGAACGCGGCATTTACACTTCCATGTGTTGCAGATGCCGTCGTCGAGTCTATAGGGATACTTCATGTTAATACAGAGGCGTCGTGTCACAGGGGAAACAGTGGCAATGTATATATCGCAATATCCGATTCGGCCGACTTATTATGACGCAAAAGCTTTTTAGCTAAACGAGCAGCAAAAGGGTTAGTTAAGATTGGCATTGTTGCACCAGTACCCCTCTAAAATAGGGATATTTTAGTAATAAAAGGAGAGCGTGATATTGGGGAAATAGTGACAATTACTGCTATGCAACTCAGTTATCTGCTTTGAGGTATTTCGAAAATGAAATGGCGGAAATCTACGATTTCCGCCATTTTCAGATGATACGCTAATGCTTTGTATGAGACTCAGTATCGGGTGTTATTGCTCAACTACCCACACTGAAAACTGGCAATGCCCACATTGAAGGTAAGATTAGCTAGTGCGGTACTGTTTAAGGATCCCTTCGAGTTCAACCGAGGCATGTTGCAAATCATGCGCTAGGGTGACACTGCGCTGCGCCGTTTGTTTAATGGTATCGGATTGATGGCGGATCTCATTGAGCTGGCCAGCGATATCACGGGCGGCAACGCTCTGCTCTTCCGCCGATGCAGCAATCTGGCTGCTCATATCGAATACGGCATTAACCGATTGCGCCATCCCCTCGACATCGTCGCCCACGGCAATAATGGCGCTGCGACCTTCATCGGCGCGATCCACAATCTCGGTAGTGATATTGGATAACTGACGAGTGCCCGATTGCAATCCTTCGATCATCGCTTGGATCTCGACAGTGGCTTGTTGAGTACGTCCCGCTAAGGTACGCACTTCATCGGCAACCACCGCAAAACCGCGACCTTGCTCACCCGCACGGGCTGCTTCGATGGCCGCATTCAGCGCCAGCAAATTGGTCTGCTCAGAAATACTGTTGATGGTCGTCACCACGGCATCGATACCCGCCGCATCCTTAGATAACTGTTCTACCGATGAAAATGCCGCGCCAATCTTGGTTGAGAGTTGCCCAATACTATCCACCGTGTGGCTAATACGCCCTTGGCTGGCACTCATTTGGCTGGCGTTATCTTTGGTCTGGAGCGAGGTATTACTGGCATTGACCGATACTTCTTCAATCGCCGAGGTCATCTGCGCCATGGCAACGGCCACAGAGTCTAAAAATTGATGCTGGGCACCAATTAACTCGCCACTGCTTTTGGCCTGCTGATTAAACTCGTCGGCGGCGAGGGAGAGCGTCTGGGCATTGCTGCGGATAGCACTTACCATTTCACTCATGTTATCGGCGCAGCGGTCAATTTCGCGGGCGATTAAACTGAAGTCATCGGTGCCGAAAAAGTTTAATCTGAAACTTAAGTCACCATCGGCTAAGCGTTTGATGGCCATGTACATATCCCACAGGCCACCACCGAGGGAGGTTGAAATCCAGTAGCTGAGTTGGAATAAGGGCAATAAACCGATTAACGCGAGCCAAAACATTAAGTTGGCATCGCTGCGCCCCTCGCTTTCCCATTGAGCAACATTTTGCGACAGCTCGAGTGCGCCGCTGGATCCTACGCTGGCACTGGCGGTCACATTATCTCTTTGGCGCTGTGCCTCAGTTTGGCGACTGACAACACTTAAACCATTGTCACGGGCAAACTGTGACAACGTATCCCCTGTCAACTGCTGTGCATTCGCGACTTGAGCAAAGGCATCGACCGTCGCCTGCACCCGAGCCAAAGAGGCGGCTTCGAGGTTGCGGTGGGCATGTTGGTAATTGACGAGTGCAACGGCGGCGGTGATCAGCGCCACCATAGAGCAGACAACCCAAAACTTTCCGTTGAGACTGAATTTGATCAATATGGCATCAATGGTGCGAAACTGGATTTGTTTCATCTTGATATTTCCTAAGACCTAAAGGCTATCGGGTACTAAATCAGCATTATAGCTCATATATTCCATCACTTTTTTTAGCGCACAGGCATCATCTGCACATTAAGAAATGATGAATTTAATCGGCACTGGCGATTTCAGAACCTGTTGATGCTGACCATTTTTGGCGAAGGGTGACTAACTGCGCCGTCAACAAACTCATGCAAAAACCTAACAGGGCGCCCAACACTAAGGATGGCACAATATTGGCGACATCCCCTGCCATGGCAAAGGTAATACAACAGCCAATAAAGGCACCGGGAATAAAGCTTAATTTTTGATAACTGGCCTGCAGGCACATTGCCGAGGTCGCGATACCCGTAAACAGATAACCCGCCACAGGCGATACGAAGAAACTGCTACCGCTGATAATGAGCCAAGCCCAAAACACACCGGAGAGATTGGTGCACCACGCCATCATCACGCCTTGAAAACCAGCCTTCGGCTGAGCAAAGAAGGTGCTACAACCTAAAAAGCCAATCCAAGTAACGAGATGAAAGGCATCTGCGATACCACACCAGACAGCAGCTAATAGCCCCGCCGAAATAGCGACTTGCCAACGATTTTCCATGATGACCCCTTTGTATTGTTTTCACGGAAGTTAATACTCAAATGCGCTTAAGGTGCGGCTGTATTATGGTGTTATAGCGCCCTTCACTTCCGTGTCGATCAATTTTTAGTAGGGATCTGCAATCGAAAACTGACTCACAGGCCGACTAGGAACCGATTCAAATGAATGTGTACGCGAGTCCGCATACCTTAGGTCACTTGAGTAAACATATTGGTTAAATTACCTCTATCCTGGTAACAAAAACCTGATCTATTGCTAATTTTCGGCATTAATGCCCGTAAATTTGCTAACAAGCAATTTATTTGTGGTAAAAAAACGAAAAAAGCGCTTATTAGGCGCTTTTTTGCTCACTCAGGTGTCGTTTACAGCATCACACCTTTAACTGTTTATTAACTGGTAGGTCGCGGATCCTAAGGCCTGTTGCGGCAAATATCGCATTGGTCAGGCTTGGTGCCACCGGCGGCACGCCGGGCTCACCCACACCCGCAGGCGGTGCATCCGAGTCGATAATGATGATCTCCATCTCTGGCACTTGGGGTAAACGTAGCAAGGGATAATCATGGAAGTTAGACTGCATCACCTTACCCTCTTGATAACTGATCTCCCCCATTAGCGCCAAGCTTAAACCAAATACTATCGCGCCTTCAGTCTGCGCTTTCACCCTGTCGGGGTTAACCACAGTGCCGGCATCAATCGCAGCAATGGCATTTAGCACCTTAAGCTGTTTGTCCTCGCCGACTTCTACCCGCATCGCCACCGCCACCACACTCACAAAGCTGCGGTGCACCGCAAAGCCCCAACCTTGATTCTTACCAACTTTAGGCGCCTTGGCTTGGGCTTGTTCAACCGCCTCAATCACCTTGAGGTAACGGCCGACATCGACTGGATGACGGTTTAAGTCTTCGCCATAGTTGCCATATTTAAAGCCTTGGTTTTCAAAGGTCTCTCGCCTTGCTTGGCCCAGTAGACTGCGCCACATATCGGGGCAAGATAACTTGGCTTTATGGGCCATTTCATCGACAAAACTGCCCACGCCAAACCCATGTTGAATGTTACATACCGAGCGCATCCAACCGATACGGCTATGGGCTGTGGCCTTAACGGCCTCGTAGCGTAAATTTGCGAGGGCAAAGGGCACATCGACAAAGCCTAAATCCAGCTCTCCACCGGATGGATACTCAACGCCCTCGGCAAAGGTGGAGCTGATCGACGGGAAGCCCGTACGCGCGAGCAGCGCCGTTGGTTTGTTATTAGCATCGAACAAGGCCTGATAACACTGGGCACTGATGGCGTGGTAATAACCGTTTTGGATTTCATCCTCACGGCTCCAACTCACCTTCACTGGCCGTTTAAATTGCTTGGAGAGTAGCGCTGCCTCGACACTGAAATCTGGTTTGGACTTGCGCCCAAAGCCGCCGCCCAGTAACGTCACATTCACTTTCACCGCATCCTCAGCGATACCTAAGGCCGCGGCCACATTTTGCTGGGTACTCTGCGGTGTTTGTGTCGATGCCCAAATTTCGCAGCCCTTCTCGGTCACATTGGCGGTGGCCACCGGCGGCTCGATGGAGGAATGGATAAGGTAAGGCACGGTATAAATCGCCTTAAGGGTATCATCCTTTGGCCACGCTTTGACCTCATCACCAACTTGACGTACCACCTTGCCAGGGGCTTGTACCTTGTCCACCAGCTCTTTAAGGTAGGTTTTAGAATCGTGACTGCTGTTGGTTGACTCAGTCCAGCTCACTTGCAAGGCTTTACGTCCCTGCAGCGCACTCCAAGTATTTGTCGCCACCACAGCTACGCCGCCTAAGGCTTGAAAAGCAGGAGCGCCCTTGGGCGTAGGCATACGGAACACATCGACCACACCCGCTACTTTGCGCGCCGCACTATCGTCAAGACTTGCGACATCGCTCCCCAATACGGGTGGGCGCATAATGCTGGCATAAAGCATGTTATCCACTTGAATATCATAGCCATAGACAGCCTTACCCGTGAGCATGGCCTGCATATCGACTATCTGACGCGAAGCACCAATTTGCTTAAAATCCTTAACCGCCTTTAATCGCAGTGAATCGGCCGCGGGCAGTGGTAATCCCGCCGCATCAAGGGCTAATTCACCAAAGCGCGCAGCACGGCCAGATTTAGCATGCAGCACTTGATGATCTTTAGCCTGCACTTCACTCACGGGGACTTTCCAGCGGGCTGCAGCGGCTTGTTCAAGCATGGTTCGAGCCATCGCGCCCATCTCTCGCATGCGATCATAGTTTTCGCGGATACTGCGGCTACCATCGGTATTTTGGCTGGCGTAGCGTTTATCGGCGAGTCCTTGAATAGGCACAATTTTATCCCAATCGGCCTCCAGTTCTTCGGCCAAGATTTGTAAAATCCCCGTGCGGATCCCCTGACCCATTTCGGAGCGATGGCAGGTCAAATAGACCTTGTCATCCTCACCGATGGCGATAAACAGATTGAGCCGCGCCTGTTGGTCCTGTGCCAATGCCATTGGGCTCCAACTGAGGCCACTGGCGCCAAGGGCGAGACCGCCCCCAACGGCGCCGAAGAGTTTTAACACATCGCGGCGACTGATATTTTCAACTGCGGTGAATGTACTCATCTTAGCCCTCCTGTTTGGCATAGCTTTGCAGCGCCGCTTTTATCCGAGGATAGGTACCGCAGCGACACAAATTACCCGACATGGCAGCATCAATTTGCTCCGCCGACGGTTTTGGATGCTGAGTGACTAAAGCTGCTGCGGACATTAATTGCCCCGCCTGACAATAACCACACTGAGGAACATTCTGTTCGGCCCAAGCATTTTTAAGCTTTTGATTATCCAGCCCTTCAATCGTGGTCAGTTGTTTGCCCTGCGCCTGGGATACGCTGGTTAAACAGGCGCGCACAGGCTGACCATCTAAATGCACGGTACAGGCGCCGCAGAGTCCGGCGCCGCAGCCATATTTAGTGCCCGTTAAGCCTAAAATATCCCGTAACGCCCAGAGGATAGGCATATTGGGATCCGCATTTAAGGTAAAAGATCTGCCATTAATGGTCAGGTTTTGGGAAGGCATCGCAAGACTCTGGTCCTTTGCCGCCTCCGAGGATGGTATTGCCATAACTCACTCCTTAAGTGCCAACCACGACGCAAGATCGGCTTTAGTATCAATATCAATCGCGGCATGGGGTAAGGGAACAGCCACTAGCTCACCCACATTTGCCAGTTGTTTTAAGATGGATTTGGCGCCGCGATCGCCGGTCAAATCCGTTAATAAATCGAGTATTGAGGCATTAAAAATAGCAGGAGCGCCTAATTCATCCAGCTTCCCTGCTTCGTGATGATAAAGCGCGGCCACAGATTGCTGACTCGTTTGCCAAGTCTCAATCAACTGCTGATAGTCTTCAAATGTCAGCGCGACCTGATCCGCTAAGGTGAGTAACATGCCATCAAACTGCTGTGCTTTTGCATAGATAGCCGCGGCTCGCAGCGACGATGACAAACCCGTCTGCCAGTCGGCATTATGCAGTAGCGTGCATTGATTCGCCCCAAAAGCCTCAAGTTGGGGACGAAGTTCGTGGGCGTGGGCACCGAGCACCACCAGCAACGAAGCGCTGACTTGATTGGATGACTCCATTGCCAATGGTGCGGAGGTGAAACGAGCCAAACGGTCGATATGGCGTTGTAAGATGCTTTGTCCGCTATTTACACTCGAGGGCGTTGATAATGGCTGCGCCAGTTTAATCCCCTGAAATCGCCGGCTCTCCCCTGCAGCCAGCACGGCAATTAACAAGCGTTGGCGACTCGGCATTAGGGCATGATCCCATCGAGAATCGAACATGGCGCGCCGTGTAACACACCATGGCATTGGGCCAAAATACTCAAGGCTATGGCGCTCGGTAACTCACCACCAAGCGCAAGTCCCGCGGGCGCCGAGAAAAAGCCACTAAACGAATCGGTACTGAGTTCAGCCATCTCCAGCACTTTATCCCGCCGATGGGCAGGCCCTAAGAGCGCAACATATTTAAGATCAAAGGGTTGAATGGCTTTGAGCGCCGCCGCATCTAAGTTCAGGTTATGGTGCATGACCACAGCACAATCTAAGGATGCAACAAGGGTGCTCGCCTCATGAACACTTTGCTTGACGATATGGGCATGGGGAAAGTCGGCAGTTCTCGCGTAGGCGGTGCGCGTATCAAACACGCTCACCTGCCAACCTAAACTGTGGGCAATCGTCGCCACGGGCTTAGCATCGATACCCCCACCAAAAATCCCTAAATGAAATCGCGGTCTGAGCGGGATGATGAGCGCCTCCCCTTCAGGCTGGCTGAGTATGCCCGCCTTAGGAAAATCCGCGGTAGGAAAAGGGGCACTCTGGGCCGGATAAAACTGCGCGGCGTAACTGCGAGCATCGCTGCCCGCGGGTGCGAGAGGTAATTGATAGTATCCCGACTGCCCCTTACGAAACGCTTGCACTATGTCCACTAGGCCAAGATCATGATTTTCTTTAAGTAGAGGGATCAACATGATATCGACTTTACCGCCGCAACCTAGGCGGTAGCTGGCATCGGATTCATCGGTCGCATCGTAGGTGACACAAGCAATCTGCTGCGATTGCATGGCTTGCTGCGCATGACGGCGAAGATCCGCCTCTAAACAGCCACCACTTAAGATCCCCGCGCCTTGGCCAAACTCGTGGAATAACATCATGGCACCGGGCTTACGGTAGGACGAGCCTTGGATATGGGTAATCACCGCCAGCACCCAGGCATCATCGGCTAAGGGGAGCCAATGCTCTAATAAGTCTTCCATTTGGTGATCCATCGACCTAGGCTCCCTCTCTATTCCACTAATCAATAGGCACACGTATGACAACTGTAGTCATCAATTAGCATCATTATTCATAAACATTATTTTTACCGAATGTAGAACAAGCTAACAAAGGCAACTCGAATTTAAAAGGGAAAAGAAGCGGAAAGGTTGATTGGATTAAGCGGAACAGTCTGACATCCCTGTCATCTATGCCAGTCCCGTTGCAGGACCCCGAGATTAAGTATTAAAACTGATATTCCCCCGCTTTGGTGCGTAGCGCTTGGGATTGATTATCCAAACTGATGGAGGTGGACTCAATTTGCTCGATAATTTGCGATACCTCGCGGGAGTTATCGCGGATCACCACAAGACTAGTGGCAATATCCTTAGAAACCAAAGATTGCTCCTCGGTTGAGGCGGCGACTTGCGTATTGATCCCATGGATGGCCGCCGTGCTATGGCGAATATCATCGAAGACAGTCACGATACGCTGTAATTCACCTGAGGCTTTCTGCATTAAACTCGCCGCCTGGGTGACAGAGCTGCCCACCTGATTGGTTCGATTCTGCAAACTGGCAACAATATCGTCGATTTCCTTAGTGGAATCCTGTGTCCGCTGGGCGAGTGAACGCACTTCATCGGCCACCACAGCAAAGCCTCGGCCCTGTTCGCCTGCCCTCGCAGCTTCAATCGCCGCATTGAGCGCCAGTAGGTTGGTTTGTTCGGCAATTGCCTTAATGACGCTCAGCACATTACTCACTTGGGTGCTCTCGTTCACTAAATGCTGCATCGAATCTTGGGTAGTCGTAAATTCGCTCTCAAGCACGGCCATGGCATTGAGCGCCTCAGATACTGTATCTTGGCCAACGCCCACATGGGTTTCATTTTCTGCCGCACGAATTTCGGCGTTGGAGGTGCTCTCACTCACATGCACTAAGGTGGTAGTCATCTCTTCCATCGCGCTCGCGCTGGCATCTAACTCTTTCGCGACGCGGTTCGAGCTTTCACGCGACACTTGAATGGAGGCTTTGGTCTGCTTCGCCAGATCGGCAACTTCTTTGGCAATTCCATCCGTTGTCGCTAATGAGCTGGCGAGAGAAGAAATAAACAAATTGATTTGATTGACGATTTCACCGATTTCACCCTGCGCCGAGACAGAGATCCGCCGCGCCAGATTTTTAGAACGTTGAATATCGAGTAGTTCACGGCAGGTTTGCACTATCGGCGTTACGATGCGACTCTTCACAATCACAAAGCCACCAACGGCGACCAAAATCACCAGAAACAACACAAACTGTGAGCCATTGAGTGCCATATTCAAGGAGTCTAATCGATTGCTCACTTCGCCTTCGGTACGTTTATCCAAAGCAGTAAAGAACTCGTCGATAGGCTGCATGATCTTGGCCTTTTCCCTATGGTATTGCTCGCTGTGCAGTAGTTCTCGCGCCATCGCTAGGTTTGGTTCACCTTTAATGCTGTAGGTTTGGGTATTAGGATCCATAAAAATCCCTTTGACCGCATTCATCGCCTTGACCTCAAGGGCGACTAAGGCATCAGAATTTTGCTGAGCCTGCTCGAGATAATGGAATTCCTCGTCGGAGAACCCTAAGGCCTTCATTTGGCTTTTGATAGCGACTCTGGCACCGTCTGGCTTAGGTTTATCTCCGTAACTGAGTACCAAATCCCAATAAATTTGGTGATATTTTTCCGGCCTCGGTTTTTCGCCATTACGTATCGCCAAAATATCCATATACATTTTTTCGTACTTATCCTCCCCAGTCACCGCATAGGTTCGGGCGAGCCTCGTTAAATCATCGGAGCTTTGCCTTAATTCATCGGCAATTTGGTAGGATTGATAGCGAATATTCGCTGCATTGTTAAAAAGCTCAATCTTAGATTTGACATTAAAACTCAACACCGCCGTAATCAACGCACTGACGACTATGGTGGAAAAGACAACACTCATCATTGTTTTTGTATTCATAGTAAACCCCAATAGACAAATACAACCGCTGATTTAAGTCTAGCTGGGAATATGTAACAAAAAAGTAAATTTCAGAATAAAATTAGGCAATATAAATAGTTACGAACGATTATCACTTACTAAAAGTGCTTTTTTGAAATATCTCGCTACAAACGGACGATATCGATATAAATGAAGAAGATATGGAAAGAGTCGGCTACATTGGTTAGCTTAAAGCGTTCGATGCTTAGGTGTTTATTGCAATCTCAATCAGGCACACCAGAAAACCGAGTGTGCCAGTTTTAACCTTGCGCAAAACATGACTGAAATAGATCAAACGTATGGATGAGCAGTTAAAGCAGTAATTGATCCGCCACGAAAGGGTTATGTTCACGCTCTTCACCAAAGGTCGACATAGGTCCGTGGCCGGGAATAAATTCCACGTCGGCCCCTAAAGGCCAGAGCTTGGTGGTAATGGAATGGATCAAACTTTGATGATTTGATTGGGGAAAATCGGTACGGCCAATCGAGCTTCTAAACAGGATATCGCCCACCCACGCAAGCTTGGCCTCAGCGGAGTAAAATGCTACGTGACCCGGTGTATGCCCAGGGCAATGCAGCACACTTAAGTTTTGTTCACCTACGGTAACGACATCACCATCCTGCAGATATTGGTCGGGTTCAAAGGCCTCACAGTGGGGAAAACCAAAGTTTTGGCTTTGTTTAGGTAGATTATCAATCCAAAATTTATCGGCCTCATGGGGGCCAATGATCGGCACATTCGTTTGCTGCGCCAAGAGTTTAGCGCCACCCACATGGTCGATATGGCCGTGGGTCAGCAGCACTTTTTCGAGGGTCAGTCCCAATTTGTCCATTTCACCTAGAATACGGTCGACATTCCCTCCCGGATCGACAACCGCGGCACGCTTAGTTTTTTCACACCAAATCAAGCTGCAATTCTGTTGGAAAGGTGTCACAGGAATAATTTGATACTTCATAGCTTCAATCTCGTGTTATCCATAGCCGATAGATTACGCTAAGAGGCTTATGATGGCTCAATTTTTTACAATAAAAATTGATCTCAACCAAAGGCTAATCAAATAATCCTAACTTGCGACAACAGAGCTTTTGTATACAATCTGCCATAAACAACAAGCCCTCCCCTTAAGGTTAATTGATGAAACCCGATATGATGCTCGCTGGTGTTCTCGCCAAAAAACACACTTTTACCCTGCCGCTTAATTATCAACAGCCGATTGGTGAACAGATCAGTGTGTTCGCTCGGGAACTCTGCGCCATTGAAAATAAAGATAAAAAACTGCCATATATCGTTTTTTTTCAGGGAGGCCCCGGCTTTGCTGCCATGCGCCCCGCTAATAATAGCGGTTGGATCCGCCGCGCACTCAAAGAGTTTAGAGTATTGTTGCTCGACCAACGGGGTACAGGACTCTCTAGTCCCATCAATTACCAAAGCCTCGGCCACTTAACCCCAGAACAACAGGCCGAGTATTTAAGCCACTTCAGGGCAGATAGTATTGTCCGTGATGCCGAGGCGATCCGTACCCAACTCTGTCCCGCCGATAAATGGGCGATTTTAGGTCAAAGTTTTGGTGGTTTCTGCGTGCTGCATTACTTAAGCGCCGCCTCTCAGGGCGTGAGTGAAGCCTATATTACCGGCGGAATTCCTTCTTTAACACGTAGCAGCGATGAGGTGTATCAAGCCACCTATCAGCGCGTACTCGCTAAGAATAAGGACTTCTTCCTACGCTTCCACGATGCGCAGCATCTGGTGACTCGCCTCGCCAAACATTTACTCGAACATCCAGTGCATTTAGCCACGGGCGAGCGCCTCACGGTCGAAATGCTGCAACTGCTCGGTATTAACTTGGGCATGGAGCAAGGCCCAGAGTCGGTTTACTATTTGCTTGAACAGGCGCTGGTGCACTCGCCCCAAGGTGATTATGTCAACCCTCTGTTTTTAAATCATTTCTGTCAATTGCTCGACTATAACACCAACCCGATTTTCGCCCTGTTACACGAGGCCATCTACTGCCAACACAGTGCGTCACAGTGGTCTGCCCATAGGGTGCGTGAGCAGTATCCGGCCTTTAACTATCAAGTGGGTAAGCCTTTCCTGTTTACCGGCGAAATGATTTACCCTTGGATGTTTGAACAATTTAGCCATTTAGCGCCACTGCAAGCCGCGGCCAATCTCCTTGCCCATAAGACGGACTGGCCAGCACTGTATAATCTTGAGCAGCTCAGCCATAACCGCGTCCCCGTTGCTGCGGCGATTTACAGCGAAGATATGTACGTAGAGATGGACTATAGCCTCGAAACAGCCAAACAAGTTGCGCACTTAAAGTATTGGTTAACCTCAGAATATGAACACAATGGCATTCGAATGGATGGCGAGCGGATCTTAGATAAGCTCATTAGTCTCAACCGCGGTGAACATTTGAGATAAATGTTAATTTTAAGGGTTAATTAAGTAAAAGCTGTCATTGTGTGCTGGCTCCTCATCCATATGAGTGATTTTGGCTACAACATTCAACGACCAATTTCCGTAAGAGTAATCCGTATTGGCTTACTCTTTTTTTTTTGCCTAAAAAAATGCACTCAACGGGGTTGAGTGCATGACAAACATAGTCAAAAAAGCAGGGGAGCGAGTTTCTAACCAAGATGAAATTAACGTTTCATCTATCAGCACTCGCTAAATATCGTGATTGGCGGCAATTAAATATCGCGGAATATATTAAATATCGTTACTAGATCGCGAGCATTAGCGACAGTTTGATTACATTTGTGTCATCAAGCTTGGGCGGGCGCTTTGCTCGCTCGCCGTCTAGGCGTAGTAGGCGTACCGGATGTCGAGACCGTCGATTTAGCCGCGGTAGTTTTAGCGGCCGAGCTTCCCACTGCCGCGTTTTTAGTGCCGGATTTTTTCCATCCTGCCCCTTTGGCTCCAGCTTTTCGATAGCCGGACTTTTTCGTTGCTGCACGCTTAAAGCCCTGCCCTTTTAAGCCATTGAGGGCTGAGGGTAATTGAGCGCCCGCATTTTCAATTAAGTTATTTAGCGTCCCCAGCAGTGGTTGCATAAAGCCTTGATATGAGATTTCTTTATGGCAGATACCGTTTAGACTTGCCTCCCACAGCGCCGTCATATCGGGTGTCGTGGCGCTAAGGGGTAAACTATTAATTAAGCCCTTGCCCACCTCCGTGGCCACAATCGACTTGCCCTGACGCTGAATAAAGCCCCGTTTAAACAGCAGTTCAATAATGCCTGCGCGAGTCGCTTCCGTACCTAAGCCATCGGTTTCCTTTAAAATTTTGCGGATCTCTGGGTCAGTCACATAACGGTTAATCCCCGTCATCGCACTCAGCAAGGTAGCATCGGTAAAGGCTTTGGGAGGTTGAGTTTGCTTCTCGACTAATTCACCTTGGTGACAATGAAGAACTTGTCCTAAGGTAAGAGGCGGTAACTGACCAAGATATTCCCCTTCCTCTGTGTCCTTGTCGCCTTGCGCAAAACTCGCTGCGGATGATGCGTCCTTTCGTTCGTTCTCTTCTCTGGCAAACAGTTGTTTCCAACCGAGAGACTTATCCTGTTTTGCCTTAGTTTTAAAAAGGCCACCTTCGATCGTCACTTCGACCGCGGTTTCACTGTAGCAATAGGCAGGGTAAAACTGCGCCAAATACTGGCGAGCAATATGCAGATAAAGCTGCCTTTCCCGCTGGCTTAAACCAGCTAGATTGGGCTGTTTTTCCGTTGGAATAATGGCGTGGTGAGCATCGACTTTTTTATCATCCCACGCCTTAGATTTAAGCCGAGGATTGGGCGCCTCAGCATGTGCGACTAACTCGGGCGCACCGCCCGTAATGGCCGCTAATACCCCACTTGCAAGCCCATGCTGCTCGGTGGGCAAATAACGACTGTCTGAGCGTGGATAAGTGATTAGCTTATGGCGCTCGTATAAGCTCTGGCAGGTATCGAGCACGTCCTTGGCGCTCATACCGAAGCGCTTGGCGGCATCTATTTGCAGCGCCGATAAACTATAGGGTAAAGGCGGATTCTGCTGCTTATCCTTAGTGCTTAACTGGGTCACTTTGGCGGGTTTATCGGTGATCCGACGCACCACATTTTGTGCTAGGCCCTTAGCGAGCACGCGCCCTTCCTCATCCATATAGGGTAAACAGGCTTCACTGGGTTGCCACTTCGCCGTGAAAGCCTGATCTTTGTCCGTCACTAAGTGGGCCAGAACCTCATAAAAAGGCTTAGATTGAAAATTTGCGATTTCCTCATCGCGGCGCACGATAAGCCCAAGCAGCGGGGTCTGTACTCGGCCGACCGATAGTACGCCCTGATAGCCAACCTTTTTCCCTTGAATAGTGTAGGCCCGCGTCATATTCATGCCATAGAGCCAATCGGCGCGGCTTCTGGCAAGTGCCGAGGTCGACAAAGGAATAAACTCACGATTACTGCGGAGTTGTGACAAGGCACGTTTCACCGCCTGCGGGTTTAAGTCGCTGATAAGGAGTCGCTGCGTTTGCTGTAATTTATCGCCCGTCACGCCCAAATAGGCGATCACTTCATCAACCAATAACTGCCCTTCCCTGTCGGGATCACCCGCATTCACTAAAGTATCGGCCTGCTTCACCAGCTTTTTAAGTACTGTGAGTTGGCTGCGGGTCGCGGCCTTAGGTTTAAGCTGCCACTTCTCTGGCACTATGGGTAAATGCTCAAACTTCCACGATTTAAACTCGGGATTATAGGCATCGGGCTCAGCCTGTTCGAGCAAGTGCCCGACACACCAAGACACACAGTTACCGTTTGCGTCTTCGATAAACCCGTCACCTTTTTTGTGGGGTTTAGGCAGCACATCGGCGATTGCACGCCCTAGGCTTGGTTTTTCAGCAATATAGAGGATCATATCTACATTAAATACTGGATATAATTACAGTGTAATTTAGCCCAAAGCGGACAAGAGTGCAAACCGCCGTTTTACCTCAAGGGCCGATTTAACTCGCTCTGCGGTAACGAAACACTAAAGCTGTGTAAATTTAATTGAGAATGATTCTCATCTAAAACTAAAATCCCTTGCATCCGTTACGAAAAATCGAGAAAACAAATGAATACACTGACCTTGCCAGGCCCTTCAATCCCAGCCTTTAAGCCAGCACTCGCCTTAAGATTCAATCAATTGGTGATCTTCCACAGCCTGTTATTGCTAGCATTAAGTCTGCTTTGTGAAATGGGGCTAAAAAGGCTTGGGCTTGAGATGCCTTTCCTTTCTTGGGGAGTTATCCTGTATTTGCCCGTGGCTGTAAGCCTGTCTTTGCTATTAAAACATAGTGTTAGCCGCCGCAGTTTGGCATGGCTATTCGGACTATGGATGCTGTTATGGCTGGTGATGTAAGCCCAGTTTCTTAAGCCTTGTATGGATACCCACACTCACATCTGCTTAGGCAAAATAAAGAGTGCAAACCCACACACCTTGCCCCGCCTTTTTCAATCTCTCAGTTGACAGACACGACTCGAAACCTAGCGACTTAGAGCACCGCTAAATCCCCTATCAATAAAGCAATCAAATAAAGAACGTTAAATTATCAATTATTTAACAACTTTAGCTATGAAGCGGCTTAAAAAGTCGTTATGTTGAAGCTCTTGGACGTCCCCACGCGTCTTAACCTTAGGCCTAATTGGCTGTTTAGTACCCAAAATCACAAGCAAAAATCTTAAAAACTCTGCAAAAACAACAGAATATTGGAGTTGAATTATATGAATGAGATTGTTAATGCGGTCAACAATATCGTTTGGAGCCCCGCACTCGTTTATCTTTGCCTCGGTGTAGGACTCTTTTTCTCCCTGCGCTCACGTTTCTTACAGTTACGCCATTTACCCGAAATGATCCGTTTAATGTTTGATGGTAAGAGCACAGATGCTGGCGTGTCTTCCTTCCAAGCTTTAGCCATGACCCTAGCCGGTCGTGTGGGAACCGGGAACATTGCCGGTGTCGCTACGGCTATTACCTTCGGCGGCCCGGGTGCATTGTTTTGGATGTGGATGGTGGCGTTTCTTGGCGCCAGCTCCGCATTCGTCGAATCCACCTTAGGCCAAGTCTACAAAGAAAAAATCAATGGTGAATACCGCGGCGGCCCTGCCTTTTACATTGAAAAAGGCTTAGGCATGAAGTGGTACGCTTGGACATTTGCCATTGCGACCATTTTTGCCTGCGGGATTTTACTGCCCGGCGTACAAGCTAACTCGATTGGTTCGAGCCTAAAAACCGCCTTCGATATCGACCCTAACGTCACCGCTGCTATCCTCGCCATGCTGTTAGGTTTCATTATTTTTGGTGGTGTAAAACGTATTGCCCAGTTTGCCAGCACCGTAGTGCCCTTTATGGCGCTCGGCTATATCATTGTCGCCTGCGTGATTATTGCCCTTAACATTGGTCAGCTGCCCGATATTGTTATGTTGATCCTAAAAAGCGCCTTCGGACTCGATGCAGGCTTTGGTGCGATTTTAGGTCTTGCGATTATGTGGGGGGTAAAACGCGGTATTTACTCCAACGAAGCGGGTCAAGGTACTGGGCCACACGCCTCCTCGGCCGCAGCGGTAAGTCATCCTGCAAAACAAGGATTAGTACAAGCATTCTCTGTGTACATTGACACTCTTTTTGTGTGCTCTGCCACTGGTTTTATGCTGCTTATCACTGGACTTTACAATGTGCAAGGGCCTGAAGGTGTCGCACTCTACACTGGCATTGCCGGCGTTGCAGCGGGCCCTGGTTATGTACAAACCGCGATGGAAAGCATGATGCCAGGCTTTGGTAATATGTTCGTCGCCGTCGCGTTGTTCTTCTTCGCCTTCACCACCATTGTGGCCTACTACTATATTGCCGAGACCAACATCGCTTATATCAACCGTAAGGTAAATCGTCCTTGGCTGACCGTAGTACTGAAAGTGGTGCTGATGGCGTCAACTGTCTACGGCACAGTGAAAACCGCCGATTTAGCATGGGGCATGGGTGATATTGGCGTAGGTTTAATGGCGTGGTTAAACATTATTGCCATTATTCTATTGCAACGCATCGCCTTCACTTGCCTTAAGGATTATGAGTCACAACAAAAACAAGGTATTGAGCCGCTATTCGATCCTGAAAAACTCGGTATTCCCCATGCGGACTATTGGGTTGAGCGTAAAAATGCGCAGGATGAGCAAACGGCTCTCAATCAATCAGGCGAGAATCCCAAAGCTTCATAAGTGTTTATTATCAAAACAAAAAAGCCAGTGACTCATCACTGGCTTTTTATTTGGCGTTTTAAAGTGTGCTAACGCTTACCGCCAAACACACTTTTTCATCTTAAGCATTTCATCTTATGGATGGCAAACGTTGTGTAACTCTAAGTTAGTGCCAATGTCTTTATTACGGTCGGCTTTGGCATCGTCGTTACGTAACTGAGTTAAGTGGTCGAGGTAAGATTGGTCAACATCGTTAGTGATGTAGTGACCGTCGAACACTGAGGTTTCGAAACGTTTGATCTCTGGGTTTTCCATTCTCACCGCTTCAACCAGATCCGGCAGATTTTGGAAGATAATGCCATCGGCGCCAATCAGCTTAGCAATTTCGTCGGCATCACGACCGTGGGCAATCAGTTCATTCGAGGTTGGCATATCGATACCGTAAACGTTCGGGAAACGAATTTCCGGTGCCGCCGAGGCAAAGTACACTTTCTTCGCACCCGCTTCACGCGCCATCTCAATGATTTGTTCTGAGGTGGTACCACGAACGATAGAGTCATCCACTAACAGCACGTTCTTACCTTTAAACTCAGTGTTGATGGCATTGAGTTTACGGCGTACCGATTTTTTACGCTCCTGTTGACCAGGCATAATAAAGGTACGGCCGATATAACGGTTCTTCACAAAACCTTGGCGGTAAGGTAAGTCCATGCAACGGGCGATTTCTAATGCGATATCGCATGAAGTTTCAGGAATCGGGATCACCACGTCGATATCATGGTCGTACCATTCTTTTTTGATCTTTTCACCGAGCTTGGCACCCATGTTTACGCGGCTGGCATAAACAGAGACGTTGTCGATAGTCGAATCTGGACGCGCAAAATACACGAATTCGAAGATACAAGGTGAGTAGCTTGGCTCTTTGGCGCATTGGCGAGTGTAAAGCTGACCATCGAGAGAGATATAAATTGCCTCGCCTGGTGCCACATCGCGCATCACTTCAAAACCGACGGCATCGAGCGCCACGCTCTCAGAGGCCACCATGTACTCAGTACCGGTTGGGGTTTCGTGCTTACCTAATACCAGAGGACGAATACCGAAAGGATCGCGAAAGGCCACCAGACCTTGACCGATAATCATGGCCACTACCGCGTAGGCGCCACGGGCTTGCTCGTGCACCTTGGCAACAGTGTCGAACACCTCATCGGCGGTCAGCATCAAGCTGGTGGTTTTTTGCAGCTCATCGGCCAGCAGGTTCAATAATACTTCTGAGTCGGATGTGGTGTTCACATGGCGACGCTTTTTGATCAGGCCTTCAGCTAATTCAACCGTGTTGGTTAAGTTACCGTTATGGGCTAATGAAATCCCAAATGGCGAGTTAACATAGAAAGGCTGCGCTTCTGACGCGCTGGAACTGCCTGCAGTAGGATAACGTACGTGGCCAATACCAGCGTTGCCCTGTAGGCGCTGCATGTGTTTGACTTCAAATACATCTTTGACCAGACCATTGGCTTTACGTAGTCTGAAAGCACCACGATCAACGGTCACAATACCTGCCGCATCCTGACCTCTGTGCTGAAGCACGGTCAGTGCGTCATAAATGGTCTGATTAACCGATGATTGGCCAACTATTCCGACGATACCACACATGGGTAAGCTTCCTCATTGTAAGATGTTCTATGCCCTTTCATGTTGAAATATAAGTAAAAGACGAAGTAAATCTCCAGCCATACGACTTAAGAGCTTCATCTCAGTGTTGAGTCCGTACCTTAGGTGTTCGGCCTCAACAATGACTTATCCTCCATCATTTAGGATAAATTTATTGTCTTTTTTATAGTTTGGGTACAAAGCTGGAGGTGTTTTCCAAATAGTTAAAGAACCATTGGATCACAACGCCAAATTCGGGCACTAGTACAGAATCCTTCCACCATTGGGTGTTGGGTGAACCTGTAAAAGCATCCATAAAAAACAGCAGCGCACTGACGATCAGTGCGCCCCTAATGGCACCGAAACACAGACCTAAGAGTCTGTCAGTGCCAGATAATCCGGTTTTAACCACTAATTGCCCAATGATGTAATTGATCAGGGCGCCGAGTATTAATGTAGTGATAAAAAGAATAGCAATGGAGACCCCATTGCGTAGCACCTCATCGTTCATTTGCGTGAGATGAACGGCGAGATCTTGATAAAATTGGCTGGCAACAAAGAAAGCCGCGAACCATACCACTAACGACATGGCTTCTTTGGCAAATCCGCGGATCAGACTGATAAGAGTCGATAACCCGATAACAAAGATGATAGCGTAATCAATCCAAACCATTGAGATGGCTTTCCAGCATAGGCTTTAAGACGGCGCGATTCTACCAGAGACTGAAACGATTCTCACCCCTAGCGAGGTAAATAAATTATTTCAGCCTCCGCAGTTCAGCATTAAGATTCCAACGGATTAAAAGGCACAATTCTGCCTTTCAAACGGGTTAGGGTTTCAATTTCTTCCTGCATTTTCTTGAGCTTAGCTTCGGAAACATCAGGCCCCACGAACACTTTAGTCAATACGCCATCCTTTGGTGTGTCTGGAATTGTGTACGCCTTGTAACCACTTTTGCGTAACTGCGCCACCAGCGCTTTTACGTTGGCGGCATTGCTAAATGCGCCTAGTTGCAGGGTAAGTCCAGGTTTTAATGAATCACGGCTCACCACTTTAATGCCATCGTCTTTGGCAGGTTTTGCAGATTCTGTTTTCGCAGTTTCGGCTTTAGGCTTGTCAGTTTTCGCCACTGTGGTTGGCTTGGATTCTGGCTTTTTCGGCTCAGTTTTCACTGGAGTCGGCTTTGGCGTCTCTTTCTTCGGCTCGGCCTTAGCAGTCTCGGTTTTCACCGGCTCTTTCACTTCAGGTTTAGTTTCTGCTTTTGCCGTCTGTGGTTTGGCTTGCTCCTTCACCGCTTCCGCTTTAGGCTCAACTTTTGCTGCAGGCGTGCCTTTGACGTCAGTATTGACCGCCTGCGCTAACGCCGCCTCATCATTCGGAGAGGCCTCTTCAGGCATGGCGCCTTCGCCATCCACATCCTGAGTGGACAACACCTCAAACATATCATCGGCGTTTTGCTGCGCTATCGCGGCAGGACGCAGGGGAATTTCGGCAAATTGTTCCTCTTGGCGGTCCTTCTTGCCATCTAAAATATCCGGCAGAAAAATCACCCCGAGGGCGACCAGCACCACAGTGCCGACTAATCGATTATGAAACTGGCTAGACAAAACGGTTATCCTGCTTAAAGAGAGACTTAAAACCTGCCACAGTGTAAAAGGAGCCAAACACAATTACCACATCATCGGGCTGAATTTGCGCTTTTAATGCCGTCCATGCCGAGGCGATATCGTCAAACTCATGGGCCTTAGTGTCTTGCGCTAAGGTTTGGCGCAGCAGGCTTGCATTCGCGCCGCGCTCACCCTGTAAACTCACTAAGTACCAAGTATCGATTAAGGGCGAAACCACAGGCAATACGCCTGCAATATCCTTATCCTTTAACATGCCGCACAGGGCAAACACTCGCTTCCCCGTCACCATAGGCGTGAGCTGTTTGACTAAAAAGCGCGCCGCATGGGGATTGTGCGCCACATCGAGTAAAATCAGCGGCTGCTCGTTAACTTGTTCTAAACGCCCGGTTAAGCGCGCGCTGCTGATGCCTTTGGCTATGATATCGGCTGCAATATTCGGCCAGCCATGCTCAACAATCGCAATCACAGTCGCGGCGTTCGGTAATGGCAGTGTCGGCAAACTCAGCTGCTTAAGGGTGAATAGTTGGCCTTGGTAATCCCACGTCTGGCCATCTTGCTGGTAACTAAACTCCTCGCCCACACGATAGAGCTTGGCGCCAACATCTTGGGCGACATCATTGACCGTATGGGGTAAGTTCGGCTCACCGACAATCGCAGGGCGACCTTGGCGAAAAATACCCGCCTTTTCACGGCCGACCAGCTCGCGGGTATTACCCAAATACGCCTCGTGGTCTAAATCGACGGACGTCACCACGCTGATATCGGCATCAATCATGTTGGTGGCATCTAAACGGCCGCCAAGACCGACTTCTAATATCACCACATCCAACTTGGCCGCTTTAAACAGGATCAAGCCCGCCAAGGTGGCATATTCGAAGAAAGTCAGCGAAATCTCGCCGCGCGCAGCTTCAATCTGTTCAAAGGCCGCCACAAAGGCTTCATCGCTGGCATCTTGACCGTTGATGCGCACCCTTTCGTTGTACTTGAGCATATGGGGCGAGCTGTAAACGCCCACTGTCAGCCCAGATAGACGTAGGATGTTTTCCAGCATGGCGCAGGTGGTGCCTTTGCCATTGGTGCCCGCCACAGTGACCACTTTACTTTGCCCCAAATCCAATAAATGCAGGCGCGTGGCAACCTTAGAAACCCGGGTTAATCCCATATCGATTTCGGTTGGGTGAATCGATAATAAATAATCTAGCCATTGTGCCAATGGCGCATTCGCACTCGGCACAGTTAAGGCTGTCTGTTCAGTCGGGGCTGTGGTCATCTGTTCTTTCCTTCCTTCGATACGCGCTTCACTTAATCGGCCAAACGGCGATTAATCCAGCATAAACAATGGCCCTAAAGCCAACTTCGGCAGTTGATACTGCTCGGGATAGGTCACATCGACTAAATAGAGTCCATTGGGTTTGGCGGTGGCCGCCGCTTGATTTCGGTCTTTAAGGGCCAGTAAATCCGCCATCCAAGTCAGCGGCTGGTTGCCTAGGCCAATTTCCAGCAGGGAGCCGACAATGTTTCGCACCATATGGTGCAAGAAGGCGTTGGCAGAAATATCGACAATCACATACATGCCCTGACGCGTCACTTTGACGCTGTGCACATTGCGAAACGGGGTTTTCGATTGGCATTGGACGGCACGAAAACTGGTAAAGTCCTGCTCACCGAGCAGCGCCTGCGCTGCAACATGCATTTTATCAGCGTCGATATCACCGTGGTAATGGCTCACGCCGTGACGTAGGATCCCGGGGCGAAAATTATGATTGTAAATCACATAGCGATAACGTCTGGCCGTGGCTGAAAAGCGGGCATGGAAACTGTCATCCACCTCTTTAGCCCAACGAACGGCGATATTATCGGGTAAATTGGCATTCACCCCTAAGGTCCAGGCGCCTTCGTTGCGTATGGCGTTAGTCTCGAAATGCACCACCTGCCCAGTCGCATGAACGCCGGCATCGGTTCGCCCCGCACAGAACAAGCTGATGGGTTCATTCGCCACCTTAGATAAGGCTTGTTCTAATTGCCCTTGTACTGAATCGACTTCGGCCTGACGCTGCCAACCGAAATAACCACTTCCGTCATATTCAATACCTAATGCAATCCGCATCCGCACATCCTCACAGTTAATTTAGCGGCGCATTTTATCACAGCAGCCCATAAAAAAAACGGCGCTCTGCGCGCCGTTAGTGTGAAATCAAGCCCCTTAAGGATTAACCCATCTCTTTAAGTAAGCGGGCAGCTTCTTCTTGCTGACGCTCGTTACCGTCGATTTGAACTTCCCGTAGCAATGCTTTGGCACTGTCGCTGTCATCGATTTCGATATAGGCACGGGCTAAATCGAGCTTGGCATTGACCGAGTTTTCCTCATCGTCCACGTCGATCATGGCGGCATCGCCAATCAGGGCGCCCACATCACTCATCTCAACATCCATTTCGGGATAGAGATCTGTCTCAGCGCTATCCTGCTCGGCATCATTAAGCAGTTTTTCGATATCGATATAGCCATGCTCGTTTTGGAAGTTGGTTAAATCATGCTCCGGGACAAATTTCTTCGTCTTGCGCGACTCCTGCGCATCGAGCGCCGCTAGAGCCTCATCTACGGTGAGCGTATGCTCGTCATCGAGGGCAAAGCTGTCCTCAGGGGTTAATATCTCTTCCTCTTCGAGTTCGGTATTGGTGCTAAAGGCGGCAAGTACGCTGTCATCGCTTAAATCGACATCATCAGTATCGTCTTTTAAATCGAACTCGCGGCCTAAATCCAGCTCATCGTCGAGGTTAAACTCAGTGCTCGCAGCCGTATTTTTGGCATCAACCTCAGGCTTTGCATCTGGCGCAAACTCTAGCGGTTTACGCGACGTGCCCTGCACTGGTACCGGATCTAAAGGCAAATCGCTTTCGGGTTTGACCGGCGTTTTCGCTTCAGGCGTAGGCGCAAAATTAAGTTCGGTATCCCAATCGAGAACATGGGGATCCTTACTCTTATTGGCCTTTAAGTCATTGAAGAAAGATGACTCTTTTTCCTTCGCACTCGCGGCGGCCGCCACGGCAGATGCGGCGACAGCGGCACCAAGAGCAGGTGCGATATCGTCAGTATCTTCATCAAAGCCTGTAAACTTAGGCTCTGTGGCTGCGTCATCGGCACTGTTATCCGAACTGTCTTGGTTATCCGCAATCTCTTCGCTCAGTTCGAAGGTATCGTCCGTGCCATCAATGGCATGGGCGGCGGCACCAATGCCCTTGAGTAAATCTTCTTCCTCGTCTTTTTCTTCTGGCTCGACATGGGTGGTTTCTAAGTCGAAGTTAAAGTCGTCGGCATCCGCCTCGGCTTGTTCAGGCACATCGAACTCGGCTAATAAAGAATCGAGGTCGTCCTCTGCCGTTGACAAGTCTTCAGGTAATGCGGCTTCGAGTTCGGCGGCAATGTCATCGCGCTCAAGGGCGGCTTCAGCGTGAGCCATATCCTCGGCAACGGTATCGTCGACAACGGCCTCTTCGACGAGCGCTTCTTGCGTGTTAAAGCCTGCCAATAACTGGTCGAGGTCTTCATCGCTCGTTGGTAAGTCGGGAGCAAGTTCATCATCCAACTCGGCGGCAATCGCCGCGGCGACTTCAGGATCGGGCTGCGCGGGAGCATCTAAGCCAGCAAGTAACGCATCAATATCATCAGAGCCGCTCACGTCAATGTCATTCAAATCATCATCGAGCTCAGCAGCAATTTCATCGCTTAAATCGGGTTCTGGCGCGGCGGGTTTATCAAAATCGGCCAGCAAGGCATCGATATCATCGGTTTGCGCAACCCCCAACTCGGCTAAGTCATCATCCAATTCGGCGGCAATTTCATCGCCGAGATCATCTGTGGCTTCTGCTGGCGCCTTGTCATAATCGGCCAATAAGGCATCGAGGTCCTCATCGGCAACTTCGGCAGTCTCTTTCATCTCTGGCTGATTAAAGCCAGCGAGTAACGCATCAATATCATCGTCAGCTGGCGCTGCATCGTTTTCAAGCTCAGCGTCCAGCTCTGTGGCTAAGTCAGCGCCTAGTCCAGAATCTAGTTCGGCAGCAATGGCTGCGGCTAAATCTTCATCCTCTGTATCTGGCGCAGGTTCTGCAGGTAAATCAAAACCGGCTAATTCGTCAAGATCGTCAAGCCCCGCTGCGGAAGCTTGAGCTTCCTGTGGGGTATCTTCTTCATCAGCGCCCAATCCGGCCAGCAGTGCATCGAGGTCTTCTTCCTCAATAATATTGCCGGATGGAGCTTTTTCTTCGGCAAAGGCTTCGGCTTCCTCTTGGTCCCCCATGGCCTCTGCCCAGAGATCATCCAGAGACTGGCCTTCATCCTCTTCAAATTGTGGTTCTGGCTCAGTGCTGACACCAGGGTCAATAAACATTTCTGATGCCATGTCCATCTGTTCATGGCTATCTGTCATGTCCTGCTCGGGTTGCAGGTCGACACTGCCGACATCGAGTAAGCTGTCGATCGAATCAGCATGGTCAGTATCTAAATGCACCGCCATGTCGCCGAGGTCGTCATCGTCCATCGCCAGTACGGACGCACTCGCCACGCCAGCCGCACCCGCGGCCATCATAGCCGCCTGCTGTGATTCAAGCTCACGACGTTCTTTATTACGTTTACGGCGTAATAGCCAGAAAACGAGGACCAGTAGCAATAATGCGGGGATCACCGCCGCTGCAACGAGGAGCAGTGGATTACTCATCAGGTTACGCCACAGATCATCTGGCTCTGCTGGCATGGCAGGCTCGTCTGTGGTCGCGGTCTCTGGCGTTTGCGCGGCCTCAACCTCGGCTTTAAGTGCAAGGTTTTGCTTCTTGCTGGCCTGTAGGGTTTCTTCTAATACCGCAATCTGTTGATTTAATTCTTCAACCTTAGCTTTGAGTGTCTCAACATCGGTATTTCTCACCGCGAGTTGATCTTGCGCTCTGGCTAACTCATCGGTCAGGGATAAATTCTTGCTCTCCGCCGCTTCGAGGCGTGCATTGATATCCGAGCTCACCATCTTAGGCGCGGTTGGCGTCGCAGCCACTTCGGTATTGGTCACTTTCGCCGCTTCGGGCTTCACCTCGGCCTTAGGTGGCGTCTCCACCTTAGGTTTAGGCTGTGCGACGGTCTGAGTCGGTGCAGCTGGCTTAGTCGCAGGTTTGGTTTCTGCCTTAGGCGTGGCTTTAGCACCAGAACGAGCCTGCTTATCGCTGCGCTCGGCGCGGGCAATGGCCAAACTATTGGGGATGGCGAGCATCACTTCTTTCGAAGGGATCAGCAAAATCATGCCACGTTCGAGGCTGTTGTAACTGTCGGAGTTAAACGCATGGGGGTTTGCATCAAATACTGCGGCCATCACCTGATAAACACTGACACTGGCGTCGGGACGGACTTTTTGCGCAATACTCCAGAAAGTGTCCTTAGAGGTCGTTGGTCCATATTGATGATTGACCTGGCGGATCTGTCCGTCTGGCCCCATGATTTTTAAAGGTTTTATTTTGGGAGTATCAGCAGCTATCGCAGGATCAATAAAAGAGGTCGTGGAAGAAACAGCTAAAACGGTGGCCATCAGGCCCACAAGATACGAAGTGCGAAATTTCATCAATCCTTCCCTTTGAAGCGCTATTTAAGTTATCTCGCTGATAACAGGCTTTAGGCAATTGTATTTATTGAGATTACTATAAACTAGAAATCCCAGCCCTGCTACTGTTCACAATTGTAAAACAAAAAAAGCCTGCTGGCAGCAGGCTTTTTCATTGGGCATCAATTGCGACTAAAGACTTAGTAATAATCTCTCACTAAAATCTCAGCAATTTGCACACTGTTTAAGGCTGCGCCTTTACGAATATTGTCCGACACCACCCAAAGGTTAATACCGTGAGAATGGGAGATATCCTTACGCACACGGCCCACATAGACTGGATCGGTACCCGCTGCATGGGTCACTGCCGTTGGATATTCGTCATCGGATTCGAACAATACCACTCCTTCGGCATCGCGCAGCAAAGCTTTAATATCTTCTGCATCAGCAGGTTGACGCGTCTCGATATGTACGGCTTCTGAGTGGCCATAGAAGACAGGCACACGCACGGCCGTTGCGTTGACGAGGATTTCGTCATCACCGAAAATCTTCTGGGTTTCCCAGACCATTTTCATTTCTTCTTTGGTGTAGCCGTTATCCATAAATTTATCGATTTGCGGCAATACGTTAAACGCGATTTGCTTTGGATAAACTTCAGCGTCAGCAGGCAGACCTTGCAGCAACTTAGTGCATTGTTTTGCCAGCTCTTCAATCGCCTTTTTACCTGTACCAGAGACAGACTGGTAGGTCGCAACGTTAATACGGCTGATACCGTAAGTGTCGTAAATCGGTTTTAGTGCCACCAGCATTTGGATGGTCGAGCAGTTCGGGTTGGCGATGATGTTACGGTTGCGGAAATCGGCAATAGCATGGGGGTTAACCTCAGGCACAACCAATGGAATATCAATGTCGTAGCGGAAGTGCGAAGTGTTATCGATCACCACACAACCCGCTTCAGCGGCAATAGGCGCCCACTTGGCCGACACATCGCCACCGGCAGAGAAAAAGCCTATTTGTGCTTGACTCCAATCGAAGGTTTCGACGTCCAAAATGGTAACTTGTTTGCCATGGAAGCTGACCGTTTCACCGGCGCTACGGCTACTGGCTAAAGGGTATAAGTTCGCTACCGGGAAGTTACGCTCTTCGAGGATCTCAATCATAGTTTGACCCACTGCGCCCGATGCACCTAAAACGACAACATTAAATTCCTGCGACATAATTACCGACCGACTCCTGAAAAACCTAAATTGGACAACCAATCTACCTCAGATTGGCCGTGATAAGCCAGCGCCAATGCACTAAATTCTCGTCTATGTTTGTGATTTTTTCTCATAATGTCGAAGCCATTCTCCTTTGCAAAGCCATTTCGGAATACGGCATCGTCATCACGCAGGTCGTAGACGAATCTTGCGAGCTGTAATAAGGCTTTTTCATCGGGAGTTTGTTCGAGTTCGACCGCCTTAAAATGAAATGGCGGCAAGAGCTCGGATAAGCGTTTGTTGGCCGGAATGGCTAACAACTCACACAACTTTTGGTACAGCATAAAAGTGCCACGGGCCTTACCTTCTAAGCTGTAACCGGCGATATGCGGAGTCGCAAACTCAGCAAAAGGTACCAGCTCAGGCATGGGATGCGGCTCCCCTTCCCATACATCGAGCACCAATTTAAGGTCATCCCTTTGCTGCTTAACCTTAATTAAGGCTTGATTATCAATTACATCACCACGGCAACAGTTCACCAGCCAGGTATTGGGTTTAAGACTCATCAGGCGTGCTTCATCGAATAAATGCAGCGTCTTATGCTCGCCACTGCGAGTGATGGGCACATGTAGGCTGATGATATCCGCTTGGTGTAATAGAGTCTCAAGGCTTACAAAATGACGGGGATCGCCCTCGGCCGCTTTGATGGGGTCATTGAGTAATACCTTAATGCCGTAGGCTTCGAGGCATTTGGCCGTCGCGCTGCCAGTATTGCCCGCGCCGACAATCCCCACAACTTTGCCCTTGAGCGGCGAGTTAAACCGCGCCGCCAGTTCTAACATCGCAATAAAGGCAAACTCCCCGACTGCGGTCGCATTACAGCCGGGTGCATTCGAAAAGGGAATACCACGCCTTGCAAGGTAGGCCAGATCCACATGATCCGTCCCTATAGTGGCGCTGCCGACAAACTTAAGCTTTGGATTGGCATCTAACAATGCGGCATTGACTCGAGTGACCGAGCGCACCAGTAGCACATCGGCATCTTGCACCTGCTCGGGCGTTAGCGTGCGGCCATTGACTGGGATTATCTCGCCTAACGCCCCAAATAAGGGTTCGACATAGGGCATATTTTCATCGACAACAATCTTCATGGGGACCTTTCTGATAAACAGCAATATCAAGATATTCAGGATTCTAACAAGACTCTAGAGATAAATCCCAATCCCTGAGTCGCATTATACCAATCGTATTAAATATCTGTTCATTCAGCGGGAGTTCAACACGCTTTAGACAAGGCGAAGGCTTGAAGGCATAGTGGTGCTCTGTCGAAAGCCTTAAACGCAGTATAAAGCGCGTTGAAACCCGCCCTTCGGGAGCCACACAGGCATCCCATTATTTCGTTACATTGACTTAAAAGGGAATAACCATTTCTGCATCAATTCTCCTTGGATTGAGATGCCGGAGAGGCTCTGAACTGAATTAGATATTTAATGTGATTGGTATTTCTGAATTTCAGCCAATAAAAAAGGAAGCCTAGGCTTCCTTTTTTAACGAAAATAATGGCTTACTTATATTTGCGCATCACTAATGTTGCGTTAGTGCCACCAAAACCAAAGCTGTTGCTCATCACAGTGTTCAGCTCTGCATCGCGGTATTCACGCACGATTGGCATGTCTTTCGCGGCTTCATCTAAGTTATCGATGTTGATGCTAGGAGCAATAAAGCTGTTTTCCATCATGATCAAGCTGTAGATGGCTTCGTGTACACCCGCCGCGCCTAAGGCATGGCCAGTCATGGACTTAGTCGATGCAACTGGTGGGCACTTGTCTTTAAAGACTTCACGCAGGGCTTCTAATTCACGCACGTCACCGACTGGGGTAGAAGTACCGTGAGTGTTGATGTAATCAATTGGCGTGTCCACATCGGCCAGAGCCATTTGCATACAACGCACCGCACCTTCGCCAGACGGGGCAACCATGTCGTAACCGTCTGATGATGCGCCATAACCAATCACTTCAGCGTAAATCTTCGCGCCACGAGCCAGAGCGTGCTCTAACTCTTCAACGATTAAGATACCGCCGCCACCGGAGATCACGAAACCATCACGGTCCGCATCATAGGTACGAGAGGCTTTTTCTGGAGTGTCGTTGTACTTAGTCGACAGCGCGCCCATCGCATCGAAGCCCATGGTCAGGGTCCAATCCACTTCTTCCGAACCGCCCGCAAACACCATATCTTGCTTACCCATTTGGATAAGTTCAACGGCGTGACCGATACAGTGAGCACTGGTCGCACATGCTGAACTGATTGAGTAGTTCATGCCTTTGATTTTGAAGGGAGTTGCCAAACACGCGCTGGCCGTGCTCGACATAATGCGTGGCACGATATAAGGACCCACGCGTTTTACGCCTTTTTCGCGCAGAATATCCGCAGCTTGAACTTGGTTAGAAGACGAAGCGCCGCCTGTGCCCACAATCAAACCTACACGAGGATTTGAATACTGCTCTTCAGTTAACTGAGCATCCTTAATGGCTTCTTGCATTGCAATGTAAGCATATGCCGCAGCATCGCCCATAAAACGCAGCGCTTTACGGTCAATCAGCTCAGAAGGATCTAATTTGATATTGCCCCATACATGACTGCGTAGTTGCATTTCTTCAAACTGAGCGGAATGTGTAATACCACTACGGCCCGCTTTAAGTGACTCAGTCACTTCTTGCTTGTTATTACCGATACTTGAAACAACACCCATTCCGGTGATCACGACTCTTTTCATTTTATTGCTATCCATTGTGTACATGTCAGTACCTACTTTTTGCTGAGCCAATAGTATCTGTTTTGCTTCAATTAAGTGGTCAGCTTTCCATAAAGGCGGGTAAAATAATGCCTAATATGAGACCGAGAGTATATTTCTTTGACTGCTAAGCCCCAAAAATCTTGCCAATTTAAGCGTGATTACCCGCAATTGATCAACCTTTATCCCCCATGCGCGTTGACTACTGCACAGTCTCTGGACAATTTAACTCGCCTTCGACTCTCACGCTTAACGACGCAATCAACCCAGCCCATTCAGGGCTTGTGCGTCATGGGGCAATGGGGATTGGGCGATGGACTCGAGCTGCTCTCTCTACTACAACACTGGCAAACGCAGACTCAGACTCAGGGCAACACACGACTGTTAGTCAAAGTGTTTGAGCCTAATCCCATTAACGATTACGAACTTAAATTACTTTGGGATCAATCGCAAAGCTTAATTTCCAAGTCTCATTTACAACCGATTGCCAATGCCATCCTTAAGGCAAAACCTGCGCGCATTATAGGGTGCCAGAGATTAATCTTTGATGACGGCCGTATCACGGTCGATTTGCATTTTGGCGACCTACACACAGCACTCAGTCAACTGCCCCACAGCGCTGATCATCCCATTCAGCAATGGCTGGTTTTACCGCATTTGGCGGCGCAGCTTAATGGCAAGCAAGTCTGGCAAATGGCCCGTTTGAGCACCGATGATGCCCAGCTGATTGGGGTCAATTTGGCTGAAACCCTGCAACAGCTTGCCCACAAGAGTGGCTTTAGCACGCTTAACGTCAGCCAAGATGCCTTGAATGGTGATGCAAGTGATGCACTGCAAAGCCATATTATCACCGATGAGATTTTACTCCATGAGCGCAAACTGCTACGCCAGCAAGCCGATACCGCTCAGGCATTTACCCCAAAACCTACAGCGCTCGCCACTAAAGACCATCCCATTGCTATCGTCGGTGGCGGACTGGCATCGGCGAACCTAATGCTATCCCTTGCCGAACGAGGCCAAAGTAGCACATTGTTTTGTAAGGATAATGAGTTAGGCCAAGGCGCATCCGGCAATCGCCAAGGGGCGATTTACCCCCTGCTCACGCCTGAAAATGATGAGCTGAGTCGTTTTTTCCAACAGGCATTTTTGTTCAGCCGCCGCCGCATCGAGGCGCTGAGCCATGCGTCGATGATGGAGACAGAAGCCGCCCCTACTATTACCGCGATTTCCCATGACTTTTGTGGGGTACTGCAAACGGGTCATGATGAGCGCAGCCAACAACGGTTGGATAAAATCATCCAAAGTCAGGACTGGCCGGCGGAAATCGCCTACGCCGTTGATGCGAATGAAGCCAACGAGATAGCTCAAATAGGTATTGATAAGGCTGGATTTTTTTATCCCCTCGGGGGCTGGGTATGCCCATTTGAATACGCCAAGGCTGCGGTAGATAAAGCCTCGCAGCTTGCCAATGTGCAATGCCATTTCAATACCGAGATCACCGAAATCGAGTGTGATGCAAAGGCTTGGTATCTCCACAGTCAAGGCCAGCGTTTTGGACCATTCCGCCAACTCGTGCTCGCCAATGGCGCGCAGCTCACCCAATTTTCGGCCAGTGAGCGATTACAGATAAGCCCGTTTCGCGGCCAAGTGAGCCACGTCCCCGCCCAATTTAAGCTGAGCCAACTGGCGACAGTGTTATGCGCGAACGGTTACCTCACACCGAGTCATCAAGGCTTGCATTGCCTCGGCGCCAGTTATGTCAAAGCGGCGGAGCACCTCGATTTTTGCCCACAGGAGCAATGGGAAAACCTCGGAAAAATGCAAGAAAGCTACCCCAACCAAGCCTGGGTTGACGATATCGACATCAGCGACAATAGCGCCCGTGTCGGCGTGCGGATGGTGACGCGGGATCATTTCCCCATGATGGGCTGTGCGCCCGATGTGGCTGAAATATTGGCGCGCTATGAACAGCATCAACTCAATCAGCAGCAGGCCGAACAAAGCAAGCATTATTGGCAAACGACCCCGGCTCCGATCCTCGATGGCCTTTATATCCTAGGTGGCTTAGGGTCGCGGGGATTAAGCTCTGGCCCCTTGGCGGCCGAATGTTTAGCGGCACAATTAACCGGTGAGCCGCTGCCACTAGATTGGCCCACCTTAAATAAACTCAACCCAAATCGGATGTGGCTACGCAAATTACTAAAGGGTAAAGCACTTTAGTAAAGAGCGTTTTGGTAAAAAGTGCTTTAGTGAAGATAAACATCGCGGTTTGAGTAAAAACCTGAAAATTAAAAACCAAGGCTTATTATTGAGTGCTAATCAGACTTACCTCTTAACACCCCAATAATTGGCTGCTCAAAACAGAAAAGGATTAAGCAGTGCTTAATCCTTTTTGTATTTCGACTGAGCATTAACTATTAAGCGTTAACCCTAGAGCGAAGACCCCTGCTTAGTCGTTTTTACTCGGGTGCGATTATTGTTGTCGCGACTTTGGCGGATCAAGGCATCGCCATCGAACTCGGTTTGAGCTGATAGCTGCTCGCGATGGGCTTTCGCCAATCTATCGTAAAGCAGTACGTTCACCGAGGCCGCCAGATTCATGCACCCTACCGTAGGCACATACACCACGGCATCGGCTCTATCGATAATCTCTTGGCCAATGGTGCCATCCTCTGGGCCAAACACATAAAAGGCTTTCTCGGGATGCACAAATTCAGGTAAGGGTGTCGCCCCTAGGACTAAATCCACGCACACCAGCTTAGTGTCAGAGGGGAGCGCATCGAGTAGGGAGGCCACCCCAGTTAACGGAATGCGCTCGGCGGCGCTCTGCGTATCGGCGTTATATTGCTGCGGCCCACGGGCAGCATACTCATAGCGTTTGCCTGTGTAGAACACCGCATCGACACCATAACAGCCCGAAGCGCGCATAATGCCGCCCACATTGGTCGGAGTTTTCGGATTGACTAGACCGATATAAACCGCTTGCTGCACCTCAGGTTTTGCCATGGAATCAACCGAAGTCGTCGTGGATGTACTCATCAATTAGGCCGCTAAATGACTAACAATCTTGCCATGTAATTGTGTCCACGCCGCTTCCACTAATGCAAAATCGGCATCATTTAATTCTTGGCGCGCGAGGGCTAAACAGTCGGTCATTTTTTCGAGCAAGGCTTCTAGCGTACTCTCGCCTTCGTCTTCGAGTTGCGATAACACCACCGCCACATGCCCTTGCAGATAACCACAGGCAAATAAGGCGTCGTCATCACCATGGCTTACTACAGACTCTATCCACTGTTCTAGTGCTTCTTCATACTGCTCTAACATCGGGTCAAACTCTCCAATAACGTATTTCGCCCAAATGGCCGCTGGCCCCTCGGTGCTATAAATCTGAATAGTCGGGGTTGGCCACCTGATACATCACATAATCATGGTAACCCGTCGTCACTTTGTAATAGCCACAAAGCTCACGATCTAATTGAGGGTCGCCACTATCCACAATTAAGGGGCGTCCTTCAAGTGCTTTTAGCTTAGTTTTTGTGGCGAGGATAATAATATTGTCCTTACCGAGGCGGCGGATAAGCTCTGGCGACAACTGTTGGTTGCCACGACCGAGAATATGCCCCTGCCCGCCAATCAAGGTAATTACCAGTTTTGCCGGCTTATCTTGAGTAAGGTCAAGCAACTGCTTGGCGGTTAAATCACTCGCCACTAAGGCTTTATCTTGGATAAGATCAACCCCCAACAGGGTGTTATCTAGCCCAAGTTCTTCCATCACAAAGGCGACCGTGCTGCCCGAGCCCATAATATACAGCTCATCTTCCATTTGCTGGATAACATCGGCGGCAATGTCGGCGAGTACGAGCTCATCGACTTCTTTTCCGCCCATCTTCACCGCTTGCACATAACGGGGTTCTGCTGGCACTAACAGCTCACCAAACCGTTTGGCGCGCACCGTGCCTTGGCGAAAGGCCACTTCATCAATATCCATCACATCGGCGCTCATCAGGCTGACTAACTCACCTTCGAGCAACATTTTCACGACCATGCCCGCAGCATGGGGTGTGATGCCGTAAACGCCCGAATGGATTTTTACCCCAGCCGGCACACCAAGCACGGGTAATTTATCGTCGATAACGGCTTGTTCAAACACGCTATACACATCGCGCGCCGTGCCATCGCCCCCCGCAAACAGTAATAAATCTAACGGTTCGTTCAGCAAGGTACGCACAACGGCTTGCGTGTCTATCGCTTGAGTTTTATCCGGAGTTTGATACACCACACGGGTGTTAAAACCTAAGGCGTTGGCAGCATCCTCCCCCATCACACCTGAGGCGGTAATGATTTCGATATCTTTGGCAAAAGGGGCAATCACTTCTAAGGCTTGCATCATACGCTTTATCGCCTTGGGCTCGGCGCCTAAGGCAAGGGCTTCTTCTGCCACACCATCGCTACCCTTAAGACCCACACTACCACCTAAACCCGCCAGTGGATTGATGACTAAGCCTAAACGAAACCGGATCACCTTAACCTCTCTTGTTAATTATTCTAGTTTTTACAATGAGTTATTTTTCACAATAAAATATAAGCTTATGCAGCAACTGCTTGCGGCCTATCCTTAGGGATCAAAAATACCGCTAACATGGCCGCAAAGGCACAGGCCGCCGCAAATACCCAAGACCATACAGCGCCGCTACCATCCCCCCAGATATAACCGCAAATCCACGTTCCGAGTGCGCCGCCAACCCCAAAGCTTAAGCTGGCATACAGGGCTTGTCCTTGACTGCGATGACTGGCATCAAAATTTCGGTGCACAAACTGAATCGAGGCCGCATGGGTCAAACCGAAGGTGAACGCATGCAGCACTTGGCTTAAGCCCAGTAATAACATGCTCTCAACGCCGAAGGCGACCAGCAACCAACGCACGGCAGTCATAGCAATACTGACGACAAGCAAGGTATTGACGCCATACCGTCCAAGCAAGCGAGGCGCAAACATAAACATCACGATTTCGGCCATTGCCCCTAAGGCAACAAAAATCCCCGCGGCCGCTTCAGTGTAACCCGCCTGCTTAAGATAGAGCACAAAGAAACCGTAAAAAGGCCCAGCGCTCATCTGTAATAACATCGCCGATACCATGAACCACAGAATGGGCTTAGTCCATTTGAGCGGCTGCCGCTCCTGCCCTTGAGGGCGCACGGCACGATTCGCGGGCAACGGCAAGGCGCTGACCAGCATCCCTGTAAACAAGGCTAAACCAATATAAGGCAACACCTCAGTGCCCCATTGGCCGATGGCAAAACCGGCACCGACCACCAAGCAGATATAGCCAATGCTGCCAAAACTGCGGATTTGTCCATAGCGGCTGGCATTTTCACCTAAGGTTTCGAGGGTGATCACCTCAAGCTGTGCCAAAATCGCGTTCCAGAAGAAGGTATACAGCGCAAGGCTCAGCGCCATATACACAAAGCCACCGTGGTAGAAGAAACTCAAATACGCCAGCATCGCGGCGCCCGCGCCCATCTTCACCAATTCGGAGCGCATGCCAGTGCGATCGGCCACCTTAGCCCACACATTGGGTGCCACGATTCGGGTCGCCATTAAAATCGCCAGCAAAAAACCGATTTCTTGAGGGTTAAATCCACGGTTTTCGAAGAAGACCCCAAGGTAAGGGATCATAGTGCCGAGAATTGAAAAGAAGAAAAAATAACAGGCACATAGCCAGCGTAACTGCTGGCTTGTGCTAGAGATTGTTGGCATTAACGCATTCCATTTATTACACAGCCGCTATGCATCTTTATTCCATGCAGACTGTCTCATTCATCGCACCTATCTCATGCCGAGAATCGGTGTGTGACTGCAAACATCCTGATTTTGAGCTCTGTGTCTTAACAGATGATCCATCAACACAATCGCCAGCATAGCTTCGGCGATCGGTACCGCGCGGATCCCGACACAGGGGTCGTGACGACCTTTAGTCACCACTTCCGCCATTTCCCCTTGGGCCGTCATGCTTTGGCCCGGCACACTGATACTCGAGGTTGGTTTTAATGCAATATGGGCGACGATGGGTTGACCCGATGAAATGCCGCCGAGTATGCCACCGGCATGATTTGATTCAAAACCCAGTGGCGACATTAAATCGCGTCCTTCCGAGCCCTTTTGCGTGACAACGCCAAAGCCATCGCCAATTTCAACGCCTTTTACTGCGTTTATGCCCATTAAGGCATGGGCGATGTCGGCATCGAGCCTATCGAACACGGGTTCGCCCAGTCCAACGGGAACACCTGTCGCTACCACAGAGATTTTGGCACCAATGGAATCACCGGATTTTTTCAGCTCGCGCATATATTCATCTAGCGCCTCGAGCTTACTCGCATCGGGGAAGAAAAAGGCATTCTGCTCGATTTGACTAAAATCGAGGGTCTCGGCACTAATCGGTCCAAGTTGAGACATATAGCCTTGGATATTAATACCATGCACTTGTTTTAAATACTTTTTCGCCACAGCACCCGCCGCAACCCGCATAGCGGTTTCGCGGGCCGATGAGCGGCCACCGCCACGGTAATCACGCAGACCATACTTTTGCTGATAGGTGTAATCGGCGTGTCCTGGACGGAATAAATCTTTGATATTGGAGTAATCTTGGCTGCGCTGATCGGTGTTTTCGATCAGAAGTCCAATGGAGGTGCCTGTGGTTTTGCCTTCAAACACACCGGATAAGATCCGTACTTCATCAGGCTCACGGCGCGCGGTGGTATAACGGGATGTGCCAGGACGACGGCGGTCTAAATCATGCTGCATATCGGCTTCGGTGAGTTCGAGCCCTGGAGGGCAACCATCAATAATACAACCGAGCGCCACACCGTGACTTTCACCAAAGGTAGTCACCACAAAATTTTGACCAATACTGTTTCCAGACATCCGCTTTTTACACCTTAAATGATTTGCTTATCGCTCCGCGCCCAGCAATGGCTGGACAATTCTTTTTCCCGCTGCAAGCCTAACTGGCAGCGGGAAAAGACTCAACCTAATTTATGTGCTTATTGTGATTATTGCGCGTCGCGATAAATAGCAAAAAGCGATTGATGTTCGACCAGTTGATCGCGAGTCAGCACAAACACACCGTCACCGCCGTGTTCAAAACTAACCCAAGTAAAAGGCACTTCAGGGAATTGCTCCATCAGATGCACCATAGAGTTACCCACCTCAACCACTAAAATCCCTGTTGGTGTCAGGTATTGGGCTGCATTCGCTAAAATACGTTTGGTTAAATCGAGGCCGTCACGACCCGAAGCTAAACCAATCGCAGGTTCATGGTGGTATTCATCTGGCATATCACCGATATCTTCTTCATCCACATAGGGCGGATTAGAGACAATCAAATCATATTGTGGACCTTCAGGAATGGCTGAAAACAGATCCGATTGCATCGGGAAAACTCTGTCCATCACGCCTAAGGTTTCTACGTTGATTTGCGCCACATCGAGGGCATCTTCACTGATATCCAGCGCATCAACCTCGGCCTCATCAAATTCGTAGGCACAGGCAATCGCGATACAACCACTGCCAGTACATAAATCTAAAATACGATTAACGGGTTTGCCGTATAACCAAGGAGCAAAGCGATTGGCAATCATCTCTGCGATAGGTGAACGTGGTACCAATACGCGCTCATCCACATAGAACTCAAGCCCAGCAAAGCGCGCTTTATTGGTTAAATAAGGCACAGGCAAACGTTCACGTACGCGGCGAATGATCAGCTCAACGATTTTGTGTTTTTCGCTGCTGGTTAAGTTACTTAAAATCACCTGCTGGCCGATTTCTTCGGGCAAGTGCAACGCATGAAACACTAGGGCGATAGCCTCATCCCACGCGTTATCCGTCCCGTGGCCATAGTACACATTGGCATCATTAAAGCGGCTCACCGCCCAACGCAACATGTCACCTATGGTGCGTAACTCTGTCACAGCTTCATCTACAAAGATCTTATCCAAAACGCTCTCCCGCTTGTTTGTTCGCAAACATTGTAACTGAACTCTATTCAGAAACCATAGGATTCAATAGAATACCCGCCATGAATAAAGACGATGATAAAGAAGGCATGGCGATGTTTTCGGCGCTGATCGAGGGGATAAAACCTATCGCCCAAGATAAGCGGCATTTTCGCACGCCCCTAAAAACCAAACAGGAAATTGAACTGAAAGAGCAGCAACTGCATGCTAACAGTTATTTCTCAGATACTTATCAACCTCTGCTGCCCGTTCAGGGGCCAATGCGTTGGCTCGATGAGGGTGTCGATAGTCTCGAGCTTAAACGCTTAAGACGTGGCGATTACCAACCGGATTTATTGCTGGACTTACACGGTTACCGCCAATCCGAGGCTAAACTCGAGCTCGCGGCGCTCATTCAAGCCTGCGTAAAACAGCAAAGCCAATGTTGTTGTGTGATGCACGGTTACGGCACTGGCATACTAAAACAGCAGGTGCCTATGTGGTTGGTGCAACATCCGATGGTAAAAGCGTTTCATCAGGCCCCTAAAGAATGGGGTGGCGATGCGGCGCTGCTGGTGCTTATCGATATTGGCGACCAGCCGCATCGACGTTAATGGACGTATTTATCCTCTAAAAAACAAAGGGCCCACTAATGTGAGCCCTTTGTTTTATCGAATGAATTAACTAATGCTGTGGGGCGCATGTTGCCAAACAATGCTGGCCTGCTCGGCATGTTTATCTATCAGAGTAATTCCTGAGGTGGCAAACAAGGGCGGCTCAACACCCGCGACTAGCTCGCTGACCAAATAGCCCAAGAGTGGCATATGGGAAATCACCAGCACTTTATCGGCCTTGTACAATTCGGCATAGGCAACAATTAAGGCGGCTACATTGGCAGGATCGCCTGACGGCACTAAATCATCCACGACCAGCCATTTGCGAGGCTCGGGGAAATGTTGACTCAATTCTTGCCAGGTTTGCTGCGCACGTAAATAAGGGCTGACCAAAACAAGATCAAAATCGCTGACACTTCGGGCTAACCAGTTACTCATTAAGACAGTATGGTGTCTTCCTAAATCGGTAAGCGTCCTGTCCCTATCCGACTGAGCATTAAATCCAGCGTCACCATGTCGCATCAAAAATAGCTGCATACTTCTCTCGCTACCCACACTTGTTTTTGTTTTATCCCAATTGTAGCCCTAAAATGGATTTCAACAAACCTTGTAAGGGTTAATCTTTAGTCGATAAACACAAGAGATATTTGCCAAAAACCATTAAGACTATCAATATATAACAAGCCATCGTTACCGGAGTGTCTCTTTGCAAGCCTCTCAGTCTATTTACAAAAGTCCAAACGATCATCGTCAGTACCGTTATCTCGTGTTAGATAATGCCCTCAGGGTATTATTGGTCGAAGATTTGGACGCCAGCCAAGCCGCCGCTTCCATGGCGGTGGCCGTAGGACATTTTGATGATCCTGTGGATAGACCCGGTATGGCACATTTTTTAGAGCATATGCTCTTTTTAGGCACTGAAAAATTCCCTGACTCCGGTGAGTATCATGCCTTTATCAATCAGCATGGAGGCAGTAATAATGCGTGGACCGGCACAGAGCACACCAATTTCTTTTTTACCATCAACGCCGACGTATTTGCCGGCTCCCTAGACAGATTTAGCCAATTCTTTATCGCCCCCAAGTTTGACCTCGACCTGGTCGATAGGGAGCGCCAAGCGATTGAATCTGAATTTAGTTTAAAGCTGAAGGACGACATCCGCCGCACCTATCAAGTGCTTAAAGAAACCGTCAATCAACAGCATCCGTTTTCGAAATTTTCTGTCGGCAATTTAGTCACCCTTGGCGGAGAGCAGGCGCAGGTCAGAAGCGAGCTATTGGCGTTTTATCAAAGCCATTACAGTGCCAATTTAATGACGCTCTGTTTAGTCGCCCCGATGCCGTTAGATGATCTTCAAGCGCTTGCGGCCCAATATTTCAGTGCGGTCCGCAACTTAAACTTAGTCAAACAGTATCCTGATGTGCCGCTGTTTTCAGAAAATGAACTGCTTAAGCAAATCAATATTGTCCCCTTAAAGGAACAAAAGCGTTTAAGTATCAGTTTTAACTTCCCTGGCATCGACCACTACTACAAACGTAAGCCGCTGACTTACATTAGCCATATCCTCGGCAATGAGAGTAAGGGTAGCCTGCTGTCGTATCTTAAAGAACAGGGGTTAGTGAATAATCTCTCCGCGGGCGGCGGAGTCAATGGCTATAACTTCAAGGACTACAGCATAGGTCTGCAACTGACCGACAAAGGCGTGGCCAATATTGACGATATTGTGTGCAGCTGCTTTGAGTATATCGAGCTGATAAAAAACCAAGGCCTTGAGGATTGGCGCTATTTAGAACGAGCCAATCTGCTCAAGATGGCATTTCGCTATCAGGAGCAAGTGAAATCCCTCGATTTAGCCAGCCACTTAAGCATCAACATGCACCACTACGAAGTGGAAGACTTAGTCTTTGGTGACTATCGCATGGATGGCTTAGATATTAACGAAACCCTTGAGCTATTGAACTTAATGACGCCGCAAAATATGCGCTTACAACTCATCGCACAGTCCGTTAAGACCGACCGTAAAGCCAATTGGTACCATACGCCATATCAAGTCTTACCGATAAAACCAGAATCCCTTGCCCGTTGGCAAGTGACACAAATTCGCCCTGAGTTGCAATTGCCCGCAGCCAATCCCTTTATCGTGGCAGACTCCATTGCCCGCCCCGATAAAAGTGAAGTCGCCGTGCCTGTGATTGTCGCTGAATCAACAGGATACCGGATTTGGCATAAAAAAGACGATGAGTTTAATGTCCCGAAAGGCCATATGTATCTATCGCTCGATTCGGAACAGGCGAGTAAAACCCCAAAACATGCTGCCCTCACCCGCTTATACGTTGAGATGCTGCTCGATTATTTGACTGAGCCAACTTATCAGGCTGAAGTTGCTGGACTAAGTTATAACATTTACCCCCATCAGGGCGGGATCACACTGCATCTATCTGGTTTTACGGGCAATCAAGAGACCCTGCTAGCCTTACTTATCCAAAAGGCGAGAGAACGTAATTTCACTGAAGAACGGTTCGCGTTAATTAAATCTCAGCTGCTGCGTAGCTGGCAAAACTTGGCGCAAGCCAAACCCATTTCACAGCTATTTACTAGTCTGACCTCTACGTTGCAAAAACGCAGCTACGAGCCTGCTCGTATGGCACAGCTGCTTGAAAATATTACCTTAAATGATCTCCATAACCATGTACGCGCCTTTTACGAGAAGATTTACCTCGAAGGGCTGATTTACGGCGATTGGCTTGTATCAGAGGCGCAAGCCTTAGGGAAACGACTGGAACATATCTTGTCCCTCGTCTCAAGCCCAAGCGCGGAGTCGACTCGAGAATTAATCAACTTAACAGGACAAGGCACCCTCCTTCGGGAACTGGCAATAGATCATCAAGACAGTGCAATTATTGTGTATTATCAATCAGCTATAGCAACACCTGAGAAAATGGCGCTGTTTAGCTTACTCAATCACACTATGTCTTCGACCTTCTTCCATGAGCTACGTACCGAAAAACAATTGGGCTACATGGTCGGCACAGGTTATCTGCCACTCAATCGCCATCCGGGACTCATTTTCTATATTCAATCCCCGACGACGGGACCACTGCATTTATTAGAGGCTATTGATGAATTTATCGCGGACTTTAATTATGCCGTGATGCAAATTACCAATGAAGAATGGGAAAGCACCAAACAGGGACTCATCAATCAAGTGATGGAGCATGATGCTAACCTAAAAACTCGTGGCCAGCGTTATTGGGTGAGCGTGGGCAACCGTGATTATCAGTTTAATCAGCGTGAATTAGTGGTCGCGGAAATCAACAAACTCACTCGACCAGATCTCATCAAGTTTATGATGCGAAAAATGCGCACTAAGCATAGCGATAGACTCGTGCTTTTTAGCACAGGTTCTGCCCATGCGGCGCAGTCAGCGCTCAAATCAGAGAATATGATTACCGATCTTAAACTCTTTAAACAAAACACTGAAAAGTTCAATTTTTAGGCTGTAATCTTAAATCAGATCATGAATTGAGAATTTGAACTAAACAAACAAAAGCGCTGTGTTACGGGTTTTACCTAGTCGTATCTCTTGTCTTTGTATAAAAATTTGATGCAAAACGCGGTCAATCCTCTTGATAGATGAAAAAGGATGCAAAATCCAACGCCATCTATCTGCAATCCAAAGGATTTTTTACATCCTCACTTTTGACAAAAGCAAGTATTTCTGGAAAAGTGATGTAACACAATTGTTTCATGGCATCCTCGGACAATACTAAGAACAACACTATGCCGAAAATACTCTTAAAAATCGTCTTAATCGCTTTTTTTGGCATTCATGCATTAGAAGACGTAAACGCATCTCCATTTTCAAATAAATCACCTATTATTCTCCAGTCACAATCGTTTGGTGTACCAGAAGGGCTTTCCCAAAGTACTGTTACATCGATAGTTCAGGACCATGATGGCTATCTATGGATTGGGACATTTAATGGACTTAACCGCTTTGATGGAAAACACTTCAGACATTTCTATTCAAATGATCCTAGAACAGGTCTTCCTAGTTCTTTTATTAGAAGCTTACTCGTTGATGCTCAAGGTCTATTATATGTTGGAACAGACAACGGCTTAGTTGTTTACGATAAACTTAAAGACTCATTCTCTCCTTATAGTATATCAGCAAAAAACGCCCCTATTTGGAGCCTCAACTCATCTACTAATAGCTTAATCGTTGGCACGAATAATTCAATAATCGATATAAGTAACAAAGAAAAAACATACGAACTCTTAAGTAAAGGACTAGGTGAAATAAAAAAGGTCATCAAAGTAAATGATACTTACTACATAAGAGATTATGCAGGGAAATTATTTTCTTTGACAAATGATGAATTAAAAGAAATAGCAAATCATACTATAGATTTCGATGAAATAAAACAAAGTGAAGTGATAGTATCGCTCAGCAATGGATTATATGAGTATAATGAAAATAAATCACTAAAGATAACTGAAGAATCATTTTCTCAATTCGCAAAGTACGAAAGTACAGTTTACGGTTTTAATGACGGCAAAATAATTAATGTTTCTAATGGAACCACTATCGGTTCTATTCCTTCAGAAAAAGCTGACAAAATATCTTCATTCCTTGCAACTGAGGACATGTTTGTACTAGGAACTATTGATAAGGGATTTATCATTGTAAAAAATGTGAACAACTTAGTACAACAAACTAATTTAGTACAAGACAATGCGTGGCATCTTACAAAAAATACACAGGGTTTCCTTGTATCATCTGAATCTGAAAGAATAGATCTGTTCGATATGGATTTCAACCGAATTAATAGCTTTGATACTCAATCACAAGGCTACAAATATGCAATTCTTAATAAAGATGGATTATATTTTGGAACTCATTCCGGTTTGTTTTTAAAGAACAAAGAAAATCTAGTACTAATTAGTAAAAAATCAATATCATCTTTATCTAGCAGTAAAGATAACTCTATCATAACCGCTGGAACATCAGATGGTAAGGTATTGATAATAAAAAATAAAGAAGTAACCAATATAATTGACACCCAAAAAAATGAGCCTATTTTCGATATTGAATTAGTGACACTGAATGATATTTACATAGCAGGCCAAGGTGGTTTCAAAAAGTATGAGAATGGATTATTACAAAATTTAGGGGAAGAAATAACATATAGCATAGTCGATGGTGATGATGGCATTTACTTTGGAACATCTACATCACTAATGTTTTACAATAGAGAAAACAACAATGTTTCCCAAGTATTTACCAACAAAAAAGAAATTTATTCAATCACAAATAACAATGACTTAGTGATAGCTGCATCATTAGGTGAAGTAGTTATATATGAAAAGAAAAGTAAAAAAATATATACTTTAAATACTGCGAACGGAAGTCAGTATGAATACAATTCGCCGAGCGCAATAGATGTGAATGGTTATGTTCTACTTGCAGGAATAAATGGTGTTAGTATTTTACACCCAAAAAATGTCATAAACTATATTAAAAACAAAGAAATCAACAAAACAGAAATATCTGACTTCCTAGTTTTCAATGTGCCACAAGAAAATGATAGCATTTTCTTTAATAACAAAAATTCAATTATTAATGAAATAACCTTAAAATATTCAGACTACCCATTTTCCTTTAACTTTATTTCACCTCTGTCAGAAGATTCGTCTACTGATTATCATTATAGGATGTATGGCCTTTCTGACACATGGATATCGGCGAATGGAACAAATTCAGCTACATATACAAATTTGTCTCCTGGAAAATATCAGTTTCAAGTATATGCAGTCAATTCTCTTTCCAGTAAACAATCCCCCGTAAAGGAGGTTACTGTCATTATTACTCCTCCATGGTGGTCTTCAACTCAAGCCAAAGTATTTTATTTCATTATTTTAATGCTTTTCTCTCTCTTTATCTTCAAAGCAATCCTACGCAAACGAGAAATCCAACGACAAATTGCATTAAGCGAAGAACGCCTAAAGCTTTCTTTATGGGGAAGTGGCGATGAAATGTGGGACTGGGATATTGAGACCGGCAATATTTTCCGTTCGAATATTTGGGGGGCATTGGAATTTCCGAGGGATGGTCACCGTTCTGGCAACAGTGATGAAGAAAGTAATATTCATCCCATGGATCAAGAACGTGTAAGAGAAGCGCTCAATAAACACTTCTACGGTGAAACCGATCATTTTGAAGCGGCATATAGAGTTAAAGGCAAAGATGATAGTTGGATCTGGATCCTAGACAGAGCGAAAATCGTAGAAAGAGACGACAAAGACAATGCGCTACGGATGACGGGGACAATTAAAAACATCAGCCAGTTCAAGCAAAAGGAAGAACAATTAAAACTGTTCGAAAAAGCCATTGAAAATATTTCCGAAGGTATGTTTATTCTCGACAGTGAATATCGATTTGTTGAGGTGAACGAAGCGTGCTGTAGAATCTCTCAGCGTAATCGAACTGATTTTATTGGTAATCTGCTTACCTTCGATTTATATCCGGAGTCCTTTACTAATCAAATTCGTACCATGTTAAAACAACAAGGTCGTTGGGCCAGCGAAGTTGAAGCTAGCCGTGGTGACAAGAGCCATTTCCATATGGAACTCACCATTGATGCCATTTACGATGAATTAGGTGAGTTATCGCATTACGTTGGGGTATTTTCTGATATATCGAGACGTAAACAGCAAGAAGAAGAGCTTCGTAAACTCACCAACAATGACCTATTAACGGGGCTGCCTAATCGCTCAAACTTGCAAGTCACATTAGGAAACTTGGTTAATAAAGAAATTACCCATGCCTTAATGGTACTCGACCTCGACAATTTTAAGCGTATCAATGACTCATTAGGCCATCAAATTGGTGATCAGTTACTCAAACTCGTTTCCGTCAGAATTAAGTCTGTTGTACCTAAAAACACCAGCATCTATCGCCTAGGTGGCGATGAGTTTGCGATTGTATTAGATAAAACATCTGACATTAGTGCCTGTGCCGCGATTGCAGGACGTGTCATTGAAGCCTTTAAAACCATATTTGAAATCGGCAATGAGCAGCTGGTTTTGGGCGTAAGTATTGGTATTGTTTTCTACCCTGAAGATGAACAGAGTGAGCAAGCACTTCTGAGAAAAGCAGATATTGCCATGTATCATGCTAAATCTGCCGGCGGTAATTGTTACCAATTCTACTCAGAATCCCTTAACCAACATGCGATTAAACAATTAGAAATTGAAAACCTAATTCGTGAAGGATTAAAAGAAGATTTATTTGAGGTGTATTATCAACCCAAAGTCGATCTTAAAAGTGGTCACGTCGCGGGGATGGAAGCCTTAGTCCGTTTAAATCATCCCACCCGTGGACTGGTCCCACCAAATGATTTTATTCCTCTTGCGGAAGAAAATGGTCTCATTATCGAAATCGGTGAAATTGTGCTTAGGAAAGCCTGTTTTGCTGCGCAGAAATGGCGTGAACAAGGGCTATTTAAAGGAAGAGTCGCCGTCAATTTATCGTCACGTCAGTTTGCCCTACCCGATTTACAGCAACGAATTGAAGCTATTTTACGGTTAACACAATTGCCAGCAGCACATCTTGAACTCGAAATCACCGAAGGGACGGTTATTAAGCAGCCAGAAATGGCTATAACCGTTATGCAACAATTAGCGAAGATGGGGGTTAGTCTAGCGTTAGATGACTTCGGTACGGGTTACTCTTCGCTTTCTTACTTAAAACGATTCCCTATTCATACGCTCAAAATCGATAAAGCCTTTGTCGATGATATTGATAAATCTGACCGAGATTTGAAGATGGTCGATTCGATCATCACCATCGCTCACAATATGGGTCTGTCGGTTGTCGGTGAAGGTGTTGAACAAGCCGCACAACTAAATATCCTGCGCGCCCTTAACTGCGAAGAAATACAAGGTTATATCTTTAGCAAAGCGATTAATGAAACCGAATTTACTCAATTGCTGCAAGATGATCGAAGTAAATTCATGCCCCACCACAACATTATTTGATCATTAAATTATCTCTCAACGGTAGTTTGAAACATTGGCACAACATCTGCATTAAGGTGTTCAGTGTCAAAAAATAAAACAGTATCAACTACCCTGAGAGATAAAATGATGAAAGGAATTCTAACTGCTGCAGCATTACTGTCTACCATCGGCTTTGTAACAACTGCCACTGCCATTGAAACAACCCATGAAAATACAGCCTCTCACGAAGTTGTAACATTTGAAGAAAATATTAAAGTTGTTCAAGAAATTGCAGGCCATCCTGCAGTCAAATTCAAATCTGTTGAAGTCGCCGGACATCCCGCAGTCAAATTCAAACCATTTGAAGTAGCCGGACATCCAGCAGTCAAATTCAAACCATTTGAAGTAGCAGGCCATCCCGCAGTCAAATTCAAACCATTTGAAGTCGCAGGCCATCCCGCAGTCAAATTCAAACCATTTGAAGTAGCCGGACATCCAGCTGTGAAATTTAAATCAGTTGAAGTTGCAGGACATCCTGCTGTGAAATTTAAATCAGTTGAAGTTGCAGGACATCCTGCAGTCAAATTCAAACCATTTGAAGTCGCGGGACATCCTGCAGTCAAATTCAAACCATTTGAAGTCGCTGGACATCCTGCTGTCAAATTCAAACCATTTGAAGTCGCTGGACATCCTGCAGTCAAATTCAAACCATTTGAAGTCGCTGGACATCCTGCTGTCAAATTCAAACCAATTGAAGTCGCTGGCCACCCTGCAGTCAAATTCAAATCTGTTGAAGTCGCTGGTCATCCCTGCGTAAAGTTCATTAACTCTGAAGTTGCATAACATTAATCAGGTGAAGGAGAGTGTCTATGTTAAATTCAATCAAAAAAGCACTTGGTTTCACAAAGCCTGTTCGTAAAAAAGTGAAATTACCAGAAGGCTTAAACCACCTTGAAGTGATCCCTGCAAAGGGTTGGTGGAATTAATTCCACCATAAGCGGAAATATGCCGCCCACAAAGCCTAGAGCCATTTTGCTAGCGCTCGGCCTATGCCAATAAAAAAGGAGCTAATGCTCCTTTTTTATTGGTCATATTTAAGAAAAATCATATCTACATTAAGCGATTAGTCTAACGTCAGAAGTCTGGCGCATTCTGCTTAACGCAATACGTTTATGGGAAGAAAAGAGTGGAAACGCTAAGGGACCCAGTATAAATCCCATTACAGCCCAGTAGCTTACCGATAGTCCTGCTCTAAAAGCCGCAACACCAAAACACCAAGAACAACTCACAGACAAGGCGACAACGATATAAAACATGAATCCCACAGCAACCTCTTTATCGGCTAAGTCACGATAGTGCATGTCAAAAAATAGCATTTCACTATGCCAATAGACTCTAGGCGAGGCTATTTATCTGCACTAATCAACATCTACATACTCGGTGTCACGGCACAACAGCCGTAAATAAGGGTGCCATCATACAAGATCCCTTATATAAATGTGAACGTTTTTTAGGCAAAAATTAGCCTAGAGGCAATAAAAAAGCGGCATCGAATTGCCGCTTTTTTGACCACGATATATTTAAGCGTTAGAAGAAACGTGTCTTTTCTGCCGCCATCTCCTTAAGACGTGGACATGGCTCAAATCGGTCGCCGTATTGAGCCTGGTAACGTTCCAGTATCTTGACTAAGTTATCGGCCCCTAGAGTATCGATATAGTGGAATGGGCCACCCAAGAATGGTGGGAAACCAATACCGAAGATAGCGCCAATATCACCATCGCGTGGTGAAGCAATAATGCCGTCATCTAAGCAGCGCACAGCTTCATTGAGCATTTGCACGACACAACGTTCCGCTACCGCGCTCATTTCTTTATCGATACCCGGTTTGATACCTAATACGCCATATACACTTTCATCCACGGCTTTCTTCTTGCTCGGCGCTTTATTGCCAGCAGCATATTGATAGAAACCTTTGCCATTTTTACGGCCTTTTCTATCATCGCTCAGTAACTTATCGAAGGCTGCAGGGGCTTTAAAGCGCTCACCCAGTTCTTTTTCAAGGATTGGAGCGATTTTAGCACCCACATCGATACCCACTTCATCGAGCAGAGTGATAGGGCCAACGGGGAAACCGAACTTCACTAAGGCTTTGTCTAAGTGCTCAATACTCTGCCCTTCCAGCAGCAATTGCGCAGCTTCGTTCATGTAAAGTGCGAGGATACGATTAACATAAAAACCGGCACCGTCTTGTACCACGATTGGCGTTTTACCCTGTTTGCGGGCAAAGGCCACTGTGGTAGCAATCGTCTCAGGAGACGTTTTCGCATGGGCAATCACTTCCACCAACGGCATTTTTTCTACTGGTGAGAAATAATGTAAGCCAATCACATTTTCAGGACGGCTGGCCGCTTGTGCAATTTGGCCAATGGGTAAAGATGAGGTGTTAGATGCAAAAATCGTGTGCTCACCGCATTCACGCTCAATATCTTTAACCATCTGATGTTTAAGCGCTAAATCCTCAAATACGGCTTCAACAACAATATCAGCGTCCTTAACGCCTTTATATTCGGTCGTCGTTGTCATCAGTGCCATTAAATTGTCGCGAACGGCTGGCGTCATATGACGACGTTTAACGCCTTTATCCAATAACTTATAGGCGTAAGAAAGCGCATTGCTTAAGCCCTTTTCGTTAATGTCTTTTACCCTTGCAGGAATTTTAGCCTTAGTCGTCGTGACCGAAGCAATACCACCGCCCATCAAACCGCCACCTAAGATCACGGCTTTTTTGACTTTACGTGGTGTCGCCCCTTCGGCGCCAGTTTCTTTCTTCATCTCTGTGGTGGCAAAGAAAATACTGCGCAGCGCCTCTGATTCTTTCGACACCACCAGCTCTGCAAAATGGCTGGCTTCCACCTCAAGCCCTTTTTGCATTCCCTTAGCCATACCTTGGCGCACGCAATCAATAATTTTTGCCGGCGCAGGATAGTTGCCTTGGGTTTTCTTAGCGACTTGCTTGGCGGCTTGATCGAAAATAATGTTACGACCGAATCCTGTACCTTCGAGTAATTGATTGACCAGCGATTTTTTAACTGGTTTCGCCGTGCGCTTACCCGCGAGCGCCATTTCCACCGCGGTTTGCAGTAAAATCGTCTGTGGCACCACATCGTTAACTAAGCCCATCTTTAACGCTTGTTTCGGACGGATTTGTTTACCAGTCAACATCATATCCAAGGCAGTGGTGATCCCCACTAAACGAGGCAAACGCTGAGTACCGCCGCCACCGGGTAATAAACCGAGTTGCACTTCGGGTACACCCAGCATGGTCTTGCCATCATCACTACACACACGTTGATGGCATGCAAGCGCAAGCTCTAAACCGCCCCCTAAACAAGCGCCATGTATCGCGGCAACCACAGGGATATTCAAGGCTTCTAACTCGTTAAACACCACATGCCCTTGTTGGGATAAGGCTTTAGCATCGCCCGCCGTTTGGCAAGCGTCGAGCATAGAGATATCCGCCCCAGCTACGAAGGAGTCTTTTTTACCCGAAATCAGCACTAGGCCACGGATACTGCTATCGCGTTTAATCTCAGACAGAATCTCACTGATCTCAGGGCCAAATTCTGCCTTGAGGGTATTCATGGTTTCGCCGGGTACGTCCATCGTTAGAATGGCGATACCGTCTTCACGGCGGGTTAAATTAAATGTCTTTTCCATCGCCATTACTCCACTTCCACAATCATTGCAGCCCCTAAGCCACCCGCAGCACAGGCCGTTGCCAGACCCGTTCCGCCGCCACGACGCTTAAGCTCACGGCAAACCTGAGTGATTAAACGTGTACCTGTGGCCGCAAATGGATGACCGTAAGCTAAAGAGCCACCGAGCACGTTAAATTTGCTCATATCGATTTCACCAATGGCACGATTACGCCCTAATTTTTCTTCGGCAAATTTCTTTGAGGCAAACATCTGCATGTTGGCTAAGGTTTGTGCCGCGAAAGCTTCATGCATTTCGATAAGAGTTAAATCTTCTAATTCCATGCCGGCGCGCTTTAATGCCAATGGCGTTGCATAGGATGGCCCCATCAGCATGTCTTGCCAGACATCAATCGCGGTAAATGCGTAGCTCTTAATGTAACCAATAGGTTGATAACCCAAGGCTTTAGCACGGCCTTCGCTCATCAAAATGATCGCCGAGGCGCCATCGGTTAGCGGCGTACTGTTAGCGGCCGTCACGCTGCCATGCTTTTTATCGAAAGCGGGACGCAGTTTAGCGTAAGAGCTTAAATCGGAGTTTTCACGAATGTTATTATCGCGCTCGATAAACTGTTTGTAAGGGGGAACATGGGCCACCATCACTTCGTCACGTAGGTGACCTGAAGCCCAAGTTTCACTCGCCAACGTGTGGGAGCGGTGCGCCAATGCATCTTGGTCGGCGCGGCTGATATTATAGGTCTTGGCCATTTGCTCCGCGGTTTGTCCCATAGACAATCCCGTAGAATACTCGGCAACGGCAGGCGGCACAGGCAGTAAATCTTTAATGCCTAAACGGCGGAAAATTTGTAACTTTTGGCCAAAGCTGCGGGCTTTATTCAGATCGACTAAGGCATGGGCGAGTTTTTTAGACACACCAATAGGTAATACAGAAGAAGAGTCGGCACCGCCGGCAATACCAATCTCGATATTGCCCGTCATGATTGACTCAGCCACATTCACCGCAGATTGAAAACTGGTCGCACAGGCGCGGGTCACACTGTAGGCATCGGTTGACACATCCATGCCCGTTCCTAACACGATTTCACGGGCAATGTTCGGTGCCGCAGGCATTTGTACCACCTGACCGTACACCAACTGCTCAATCAACTTAGGGTCCAGTTCGCTACGGGCCAGCAGTTCGTTAACCACCATTTTGCCCATATCGAGCGCCGACACACCGTGGAATGCGGTCGCCTGTTTCGCAAATGGCGTTCTTAAGCCCGCCACAATGGCGATACGCTCACCCTTTGCGTTAGTTACCTGTTGTCTATCACTCATTTGTCACCCTCTTTATGTGCGCTATCGCTGAGAGATTTCAGGCGGCGCTATCGATTTCCATGTTTGCCCTGCTGTTTGGCACCAAAAAAGCCTAATAACAGGTCTGACCATTAAAGTGTGATCTGATTCTAACTTCTTGTCAGCAAGTTTTAAACACCTGTTTGTTTTTTTAACACTAGCCAAACCCTTAGGGAATTCTTTACCATATTCGTTGTCTATAGCCCACACACGTATTTTCAATCGATATTTTCAACCTAAAAAACGAGTAGCATCATGCCTTTGAGTCGCTTCCACGCATTACGCACTTACCTAAATAAGGTTGTTTTAGGGCAGCCAGTTTTGACCGAAAACCTGCTCATTGCCCTCATTGCCAATGGCCATTTATTAGTAGAAGGCCCACCAGGTCTTGCTAAAACCCGTGCAGTTAAAGCCCTCTGCGATGGTGTGGAAGGGGATTTCCACCGGATCCAATTTACCCCTGACCTACTGCCAGCCGACCTTACGGGTACGGATATCTATCGCTCACAAACTGGTACCTTCGAATTTGAAGCGGGCCCGATTTTCCACAACCTGATCCTCGCCGATGAAATCAACCGCGCCCCAGCTAAAGTGCAGTCGGCGTTATTAGAGGCCATGGCCGAAGGTCAAGTGACCGTGGGTAAAAACAGTTATAAGTTGCCGCCACTCTTCCTCGTGATGGCGACACAAAACCCCTTAGAAAACGAAGGCACTTATCCGCTGCCCGAAGCCCAGCTCGACCGCTTTTTAATGCACCTGAATTTAGATTATCCAAGTGGTGACACTGAAATCGAGATCCTGCGCCAATCCCGCCAAGAAGCACTCACCCATGAGTTGCCGACTGCGGAGCCAATTGCACAGGCCGATATTTTTGCCGCCCGAGATGAAGCGATGGAAATCTATCTCGCCGAACCGCTAGAGAAATACATCGTCGAAATCATTATGGCGACCCGCCAACCCGCGCGTTACAGCGACGAGCTGGCAAAATGGTTAGAGTACGGTGTGAGTCCGCGTGCGACGATTTCGCTGGAGCGCTGCGCCCGTGCCAGAGCTTGGTTACACGAGCGCGATTTTGTCTCTCCCGAAGACATTCAAGCCGTTGCCCCTAATGTGTTAAGACACAGACTGCTGCTGAGTTATCAAGCACAGGCCGAGGGTGTCAGCCGCGACCAAGTGATCAACCATATTTTGACTCAGGTCGCCGTCCCTTAATCTCAGAACATGGTCTGGATACGCGGGCTGATAAATCCTAGGTAACTGAATCGCTTTGTATGAGTAGCTTTGAATGAATAACAGTGTGCTAAACGCATCCCTACACAGTGATGGCAATCCACATGGCTTGCCATTATTTGCCGACGGGCTGCATTTAACCGAGAAAGAACTGCTCGCCTGCCAGACGATTGCGCGGGCTATTCCTGAGCGTCACAGCCGGGCACGTGCCAATATGGCGGGGCATCGCAGCAGTTTAATCAAAGGCCGCGGGATGGAATTTGCCGAAGTGCGCCATTATCAACAGGGCGACGATGTACGCACTATTGATTGGCGCGTGACCGCCCGCACGGGGCAAACCCATACTAAGTTATTTATTGAAGAACGCGAGCGCCCTATTCTGCTGCTGCTCGATTTAAGCCAGAGCCTGTATTTTGGCTCGAGTTTGCTGCTGCAGTCGGTACAAGCGGGGCATTTAGCGACCACGCTAGGTTGGAATGCCATCAATCACGGTGACAGACTCGGTGCCTTAATCGCCTGCGAGTCGGAGCATCTGGAGCTAAAACCCCGCAGTCGCCGCCAAGGGATATTGCAGCTCATTTCAGGCCTGCGCCGAGTGCACGAGCAACAACTCAATCAGCTCGGCAGTCATCCACGGGATCCAGACCATATCCTGCGCGCCTGCCAGCGCTTGCAACGGATCGCGAAACCGGGCTCATTGATTTGGATCATCACAGATGGCAGCCATTTTACGCCGCAATGTATCGCGCCGCTGACAGAACTTAAACGCCATTGTGATATTGGCGCTTATCTGGTGACCGACCCTCTAAGGCAGGGCAACCTCAACTTACCCAAGCAGTTTAGTTTGCCTGTTCGCGAAGGGGACCAAGATTTAGTGCTGACTCGCGACAGTTATCAAGCATGGCTTGGGCAGCAGCAACAGCAGCAAAATGACTTTATCGCCATGATGCAAAAACTGAAGGTGCGCCCCCAATTTATCGACGCGGGTTTACCCCTCGCACAGCAATTAGCCTTACTGCAATAACGGCACGGCAAATAAGTGAGTAATAGTAGACAGTGCAACATAAAGCATAAGTGAGTCCAAAGCGTGAACCCACAAACTCTAAATCCAGCCTTGGATAAGGCTGCCACGCCAAATCCCGCTTTGGCGGATTTACAAGATATTATTCTCCCCGACCCGATTGGGGCTTGGCCATGGGCCATAGGTTATTGGTTAGCACTCGCTATCCTGTTGGTTTTGTTGATTGCCGCAATTCTTTGGCTCAAAAAACGTGCCGCCTACTTAGCGCCTAAAAAAGCCGCCCAAGGTTTATTTGCAGCACTAGATCCTCATTCGAGCCAGTATCCCTCTGACGTGAATCAGCTGTTAAAGCGCACCGCCTTAAGTTATTTGCCAAGGGAAGTGATAGCCAAACTCGACGGCCCCGTGTGGGCAAACTGGTTAGATAGCCATTTGCCTGCAAAGCAGCGCGGCCGCATTGGGCCATTATTGGATAAACGCCACCAAGTGAAACCACTCAGCGCCGAGGAGGCCCTTGAGTTACAGGCCCTCGCCCGCAGCTGGTTTGCCTCTAAAGCCAAATTAAGCGCACCGATAATGCACACTGCTGCAAGCCAAAACCCGACTTCGTCGGCAGCATTAACACCGGCTCCAGCAAAGCCTGCGGAGGAGCAATGTTAACAGTCGCATGGCCTTTGGCATTGATTCTACTGCCTTTACCTTTTATTTTTTGGCGTCGTCAAACGGTGCAAGCCGAAGGTGGTCGCCTGCAATTGCCCGGCATTAGTCAAACGGGCAAGGCCAATATCAGTAGCCACAGCCGACAAAGCCGCAAGCGTTATTGGTTGATGTGGAGCTTGTTAGTGCTTGCTATCGCCCGCCCACAATGGCTTGGCGATCCAATTGAACTGCCAAGCCAAGGGCGGGATCTGATGCTGGCGGTGGACTTATCCGGCAGTATGCAAATTGAAGATATGGTGATTAACGGTAAAGTCGTCGACCGTTTTACCTTGATCCAACACGTGGTCAGTGAGTTTATAGAGCGTCGCAAAGGCGATCGTATCGGTTTGATTCTATTTGCCGATCACGCTTATCTACAAGCGCCACTCACCCAAGATAGACGCTCTGTCGCTCAGTTTTTAAAGGAGGCGCAGATTGGCCTTGTCGGTAAGCAAACGGCGATTGGCGAGTCGATTGCGCTCGCGGTCAAGCGCTTCGATAAAATGGATGAGAGTAACAGAGTCTTGATTTTATTGACTGACGGTTCAAATAACGCCGGTAATATCGATCCTGATCAAGCGGCCCAAATCGCCGCTAATCGCAAAGTGACGATTTATACCGTGGGCGTGGGTGCCGATGTCATGGAAAGACGCACCCTGTTTGGTCGTGAGCGCGTCAATCCGTCGATGGATCTCGATGAAAACCAACTCAAGCATATTGCCGAAGTGACCCATGGCCGCTATTTCCGCGCCCGTAACAGCCAAGAGCTGGAACAGATTTATCAAGAAATTGACAAACTGGAACCCGTGAGTCGCGATCAACTCAGCTATCGTCCTCAAGCGGAGCTATTCTATTGGCCGCTCGCACTCGCGCTGCTCACCAGCATTTGGATAGCCTTAGGCCAATTAGCGCTGTTTTCGCGGACTAAAAACCCTGTTCCATCAGCAACACCACGGGGGGATGTTCGTTAATGAGCCTGCATTTTATTCGTCCAGAATGGTTACTCGCCCTGTTGCCACTCGCCATCATCCTGTGGGCGCTATGGCGCCAACACCAGAGTAACAGTGCTTGGAATCGCTATATTGCGCCGCACTTGGCCAAAATATTGGTCACAGAGGGCACGCAAAAATCCCGTCGACCATTGCATATCTTGGCTTTCACTTGGGTGATTGCCACCTTAGCCTTAGCGGGCCCCGCCCTCAATAAGCAAACCTTGCCGGTTTTTGCCGCCGAGCAAGGCCGAGTGTTGGTGATGGATATGTCTGTCTCCATGTTTGCCACCGATCTGGCGCCCAACCGCTTAACCCAAACCAAGTTTCGGGCGACGGATTTGCTCCGCGGCTTAAAAGAAGGCGAAACCGGCCTGATTGCCTTCGCTGGCGATGCCTTTACCATAAGCCCGCTCACCCGAGACACGGGCACGCTGCTTAATTTATTACCCACGTTAAGCCCTGACATTATGCCCGTGTTGGGCTCAAACCTAGCGGCCGCGCTAACCCAAGCTAAAAATCTACTGGCACAGGGCGGGCATCTACGGGGCGATATTATTGTGATGACAGATGGCATCACCCCGAGGCAATTCGATGAGGCTAACTCTGCCTTAGCCGGTAGCCAATATCGCCTCGCGATCATGGGATTTGGTAGCCCCCAAGGCGCGCCCATCCGCTTACCCGATGGCCAATTACAGCGTGACAGCAGCAATGAAGTCGTTGTCGCCAAAACCGACTTTGGCTTACTGCAAAAATTAGCCGATAACCATAATGGCATCATGATCCCCAATCGTGCCGATGGTCAGGATTTAGCACAGTTGCAACATTGGTTGAGTGACAGTGGCGATGCCAAAGCCACGGATCTCGATGGAGAAACCTGGCAAGATCTCGGCCCTTACCTCGCCTTACTCTTACTCATCCCTGCCCTGCTGAGCTTTAGGCAAGGCATGCTCGCTAACTGGCTGCTGATGGGATTGGGCGGTCTATTGCTCAGCGCTGCGCCGCAAAGCGCCCATGCCAGCGCATGGGACTCACTCTGGCACACCCAAGAGCAACAGGCGATGCAGGCCTATCAAGCTGAGGATTACGCCAATGCCGCACAAAAATTCGAGACGCCCCAATGGCAAGGCGCGGCGCAGTACAAGGCGGGCGAGTACGAACAGGCGCTAAAAAGCTTTGAGCAAGATAGCTCTGCCAATGGCCTTTACAACCAAGGCAACGCGCTGATGCAACTCGGTAAACCCGACAAAGCCAAGGAGCGTTATCAGGCCGCACTCGACAAGCAGCCCGAGTTTCCACAGGCCAAGGCCAACCTTGAGTTAGCAGAGAAATTGCTGAACCAGCAGCAGTCGCAGCAAAATGCTGACAATCAAGATAAACAGTCTCAAGGCGATCAAAACCAACAGGGACAGGACCAGAACGATCAGCAGCAGGGAGATCAACAATCCTCGCAAAACGACCAAGCTCAAGATCAGTCTCAAGAGCAGCAGTCCCAACAGCAAAATAATTCTGATCAAGCGGACAAAAAACCATCGCAGGAGCAAAGTACCTCATCAGAGCAGAATGATCCTGAGCAAGGCGCGCAGGATAAACAGCAAGCGAGTGATGAAAACGCCAAGCAAGATCAGCAAGATGCACAGCAGGAACAACAGCAGGCCGAGCAACAAGCCAATCAGCAAAACGGCGCCGATAACAATGCTGAAGATAAAGAAGATCCAGCCAGCAACGAGGCAAAAATGCAGGCAAAGGTCGAGGATGATAAGTCCAAAGCCAAGCAAGAACAGCAACAGGCCGTAGCGCAAAAAGCGGATAAAGAGAAACAGGCGCAGGCGGATAAAAAACCAGATACCGCTGTTGAGTCTGTTGAAGCGCCGCCGAGTAACAGCGAGCCTTTACCCGCGGAGATGCAGCGAGCACTGCGGGGCGTGAGTGAAGATCCACAGGTGTTACTGCGTAACAAGATGCAACTCGAATATCAAAAACGCCGTCAAAATGGCCAAATATCAAGGGATAACGAACAGTGGTGATCAGACAATTTTTTATCCTCCTCACGCTTTGCATCGCGGTCATTCAACCCGCCTTTGCCCTGAGCAAACTCGAGGCGTCGGTCGATCGCAATCCGGTGATGGAGGGAGAGTACTTTGTGCTCAATGTCAGTGCCGACGATGAGGTCGACACGGGTAAACTCGATACCTCCATCCTGCTCAAGGATTTTATCGTGGGTCGCACCAGCGTGAGTCGCAGCACCCAGATAATGAACTTCGATGCGGTCAAAGAGACCCGCTGGCAAGTGCTGCTTGCCCCAAAGCAAAAGGGCCAACTGACCATTCCATCCTTTAGCATTGATGGCGTTAGCTCCGCCGAAATTCCCCTCAAGGTAGTCGAAGCGGGCGCACAACCTGAGCAGGCCAAGAATCTGTTTATCGATGCCAAAGTCTCGACCGATGAGGCCTACGTCGGCCAGCTTATTACCTATAAAGTGAAGCTTTATCTTGCGGTCGAACTGCAACGCGGCGTGCTCAATGCCCCGGTTATCGAAGGCGCGCAGATTAAGCAAATTGGAGAAGACAAAGACGGCTCAGAGATCATCGAAAGCCGTCGTTATCGCGTGATTGAGCGCACCTATGGCATCATTCCCGACTTACCCGGCCAAGTGAACATCAAAGGCGCGACCTTTTCTGGCGATGTATTAGTGGAATCCCAACGCCGTGGCGGCATGTTTGGCTTTAACGAGAGTCGCCCAATGCAGGCTGGCGCGCCCTCCTTAAGCATCCAAGTCGAACCTGCGCCAACGAGCTTCCAAGGCCAATGGCTTGTGGCCGATTTAGTGGCCTTAAAAGAAAGTTTTCCTGAGGATGTAAAAGAGTTTACCGTCGGTAGTCCCATCACCCGCACGCTCACCTTATTGGCCTCCAATGCCGATGAGAATAGCCTGCCGGATATCGCGCAAAACCTGCCGCCTGAGCTCAAATCCTATCCCGAAAAACCCCAGCGCCAGAGCTTTGTGCGCGACGCGCAGATAGTGTCACAGTACAGCATTACCTCGGCCATAGTCCCCAGTAAGGCGGGCACTTTTACCTTACCCGAAGTGAAAGTACCTTGGTGGAATCCGCATCTTAAACGCCAAGAAATGGCGACCCTGCCCGCCCGCACCATTCAAGTAAAAGGTGGCGCCGTGGTCGACACGCCCATCGAACCCAACTGGCAGGCAAATACCAGTACTAACAGTGAAAGTCATTGGAACGCTAATCTGTTCGCCCTGCTGTGGCTGGTGACATTAGTTGCTTGGGCCGTCACTTTTGTCGCTTGGCGACGTGCGCTGAAACGCCAATCAACAGTCAATACACAAGTCACTGCGCAACCGCTCGTTCTTCGCAATGGCCTTAAGGGATTAGAGCAAGCCTGCGCTAAAGGCAATGTCAGTGATATTTTGCAGCAATTGCAGCAATACTATAGTGAACAGGCCGCTCGCCCAATGACGCTCGATAAAATTGCCGCGCAGTCGAGCGAGTTAGCAGAGGCGATTCGTCAGTTGCAAGCCTTAGCCTACGGTGGTAAAGCCAATAGCGATACCCAACTGGCTGTCGCGGTAAAAGCATTGTTAAGCGCGGTAAAAAACGGCAATCTAAAATCCATGGCGCAGCAATCCACGCCATTACGCCCGCTAAATCCAAACGGCTAACCCTAAACGGCGCCACTGCTTTCTCGCATGAATAAGGTGTAATCTTTTGAATCGTAAAATAAAAAGAAAATATCGAAAAAATGTTTGCTAACTGGCGAAAGAAATCCGTCGAGCCTGCGGTCTCTTCTGACATGCTGAGCAAACAACGACGATACAACAGCCTAGTCAAGGCGCTGCACGCCGATATCTTCCGTTATGCCTTTTGGTTATGCGGCGATAAGCAGGTGGCAGAAGACATCACCCAAGAAACCTTCTTGCGGGCATGGCGCTCTTTAGATTCCCTACAGGATGATAAAGCGGCGAAGGCTTGGCTGATCACGATTCTGAGGCGCGAAAATGCCCGTCGATTCGAGCGCAAACAATTTGATTACGCCGATATCGAACAAGACAGCTTAGAAGATCACATTGCCTCCAGCACGGAAGAGCAAACCGAGCAGTACTGGTTAAGGCGACAAATCGCTAAGCTGGATATTGAATATCGGGAGCCCCTATTGCTGCAGTTAATCGGTGGCTTTAGCGGTGATGAAATTGCCCAGCTCTTGGACTTAAACCGCAACACTGTCATGACGCGCTTATTTCGGGCGAGGAACCAATTGAAAGAACTACTTGAGAAAACCGATGTGAGAGGTCAATCCAATGGATGAGCTTAAATTTAGGCGCCAAGCTTATGAAGATCCTCATAATCAAGATCCCGAGTTTGTTGCGCAAATGCAGGAAAGCGCAGAAAACCAAGCATTTGTCGCAGAGCTTAAGGGCCTCGATGCCAAAATCACTCATGCGTTAAAAGTGGATGTGCCAGAGGACTTGGCCGACAAACTTATTCTGCGCCAACAATTGCAGCAGCACCATAAACAGCGCCGTCAAACGGGCTTTTTAGTCGCCATGGCCGCGTCGATTGCCTTTATTGTGGGGATCAGTTTCAGTTTATTGCGCTTAGGCCCAGTGGATTTAGCCGAGCATGCCTTAGCCCATGTTTACCATGAAGGCGTAGCCTTGCAGGTGGACCAAAATGTCAACTTTAGCCAAGTAAATGCGCAATTAGCCTCGATGAATAATCTAGGAAACGCTAAATTTACTGAGCAACCAGGTAAGGTCTACTACACCTCTTACTGTGATTTTCAAGGGGTTAAGAGTCTGCACTTAGTGCTGCAAGCTGAAAAAGGTAAAGTGACTCTGTTTATTGTGCCCATCGAAAAACGCATGGTGCTGGATAACACCTTTGCCGATGGTAAATATCAGGGCATGGGCTTTGAGGCCGCTGATGCATACATTTTGCTTGTGGGTGAAGATCAGACAGACCTTAGCTTTGTAAAAGACGAAATCAAGAACACCTTTATCTAACCTATTAATAGTAAATCCTTTCTTTTAACGACCTCCGATCTTTTATCATGCTCGGAGGTCGGATTTCGATCACATCTTTATCTACTAATGGGTTCTTGCTCAAACATCTGGTAGCATGCTTGCCACTTTGAATAATAACAAGATGGGATAAAGACAATATGACGATTGAAACCCCGATTTTAATCACATTTGTTGGCTATTTAGTATTGATGATGGGCATAGGATTTTGGGCTTACCGTGCCACCGATACTGTTGATGATTATATTTTAGGCGGCCGTAAAATGGGTCCCGCCGTCACCGCGCTTAGCGTGGGCGCCTCCGATATGTCAGGCTGGTTGCTCTTAGGCTTACCTGGCGCCGTTTACTTAGGCGGCTTAGGCGAAGCATGGATTGGGATTGGCTTAGTGGTCGGCGCTTGGTTGAACTGGTTGTTTGTGGCTAAACGCCTGCGCATTTATACCCAATTAGCAGACAACGCCCTCACCCTGCCCGACTTCTTCGAGAAACGTTTTCACGATAAACAGGGTTACCTCAAGCTTGTCTCTGCGGTCACAATTCTGGTATTTTTCACCTTCTATGCTTCCTCTGGCATGGTGGGCGGCGCCATTCTGTTCGAAAAAGTCTTCGGCCTCGATTATAACGTTGCCTTAGTGATTGGCTCGGCCATCATTGTGGGTTACACCTTTATTGGCGGTTTTTTTGCCGTGAGTTGGACCGACTTCTTCCAAGGCTGTTTAATGCTAATAGCCCTGCTGATCATCCCCTTTGCGGTGTTCTCGCACCCAGAGAGCCATGAGGGAATTGAGTCTATCGACCCAGCCATGTTGGCACTGATCAGTGACAAAACCACAGTGATTGGCTTGTTATCACTGCTCGCATGGGGGCTCGGTTATTTCGGTCAGCCCCATATTTTGTCGCGCTTTATGGCCATTGGCAGCGCCGATGCACTGCCGCTGTCACGCCGTATCGCCATGAGCTGGATGATGTTATCTCTCATCGGCGCGTTAGCCACAGGCTTAGCGGGTTCACTGTATTTTGCCAATCAACCCTTGGCCAATGCCGAAACCGTGTTTATTCATTTAGCCCAAGCCGCCTTCAATCCTTGGATTGGCGGATTACTGATCGCCGCGATTCTGTCGGCCATTATGAGTACCATTGATTCGCAGTTGTTGGTGTGTTCGAGCGTGATCACCGAGGACTTTTACCGCAAGTGGTTGCGCCCTCAAGCCGACGATCGCGAACTGATGATGGTAGGTCGTATGGGCGTGCTGGCCATTGCCGTGATCGCAGGGATCATTGCCCTGAATCCTGAAAGCAGTGTATTAAGCTTAGTCAGTTATGCGTGGGCAGGTTTTGGTGCCGCCTTTGGCCCTGTCGTACTGCTATCACTCTTCTGGAAGCAATACAGCCGTAACGGTGCAATTGCTACTATTATTGTCGGCGCATTAACCGTGGTGATATGGAAGCAGCTCACAGGTGGCATTTTCGACCTATACGAAATCTTACCTGGATTTGTGTTTGCAATTATTGCCGGTGTCATCGTCAGTAAAATGTCACGCCCTGCCGAAGCCATTACCGCAGAATTTGAGCAATTTAAATCCGCGTTATAACAGATAATTTTCTGTCCCTAATTGTAAAAAGCGTACATGTGTACGCTTTTTACAAATTGTTTAAATTTATTAACTTTCTTCTCGTTACAAAGCATTAACCTCAATTAAAACTTCCCTCCCCAATAAAAACCAAAGATACCAAGCATCTGGCCAGACCATTCGTTCATACTAAAGTACGACCCCGTTTTAATTAACTGTTAATTAACAAATTTCAAATCTGGTCGGACTTGTTGAGGTTACGCACAGTCCCTACCATGCCGGAGATTATAAAAGGATTTGCGCCTTGTTCTGGCAACTAGGACCGAACAAAATCCAATACCAAAATAATGAGAGAATAATAATGAAATCATTCAACAAGACACTGCTTGCCGTTGCCGTTGCATTGGCGAGCTCACAAACATTTGCATCGGGTTTCCAATTAAACAGCCAATCAGCCACAGGTATGGGCCGTGCTTTTGCCGGTGACGCAGTCATCGCCGATAACGCTTCAGTGTTATCTCGTAACCCAGCAGCTATGGCATTATTCGATAAAGATGCAATATCTTTCGGCTTAACCTATGCCGACATTACTGTTGACGTTAAAGACGTTAACTTTGGCGGTGGCGCCTATGACTTAGGCAGCATCGACGATGCGGGTAGCTCTAAAGTTATCCCAAACATTTTCTACATTCACCCAATCGACGATAAATTCGCCGTGGGTTTTGCCGCATTCTCTAACTTCGGTACTGGTACCGATGCCAGCTCACTTTCGAAGAATTTGCCAGCAGGCTCACCAGCGCCTTTCGACCTACTGGGTGAAACTGAAGTCACTACCGTTAACTTCAACGCCAGCGTGTCATACCGCATTAACGATATGTTCAGTATCGGCGCGGGTGTGGACGCAATCTACGGTGAAGGTCGTTTAACCCGTAATATGGGCACAACGCCTCTGGTTGACGTAGACGCTGACGGTTGGGCATTCGGTGGTATCGTAGGTGCTACTATTGAGTTAGATAAAGACAACCGTTTTGGTATCAGCTACCGTTTCAGCCCAACAGTCAATGTTGAAGGCGATATCAATACTGTCTCGATGACAACCATTCCTGGTGTAGGTGCAGTACCAGTTACGACCAATTTTGATAGTTTAGATGTACCGTTAGCGGATATTTTCCAAGTTGCCGGTTTCCATCAAATCACCCCTAAATTTGCACTGCACTACACTGCCCAGCACACCCAGTGGGGTAACTTTGATCAAATCACCGCGAAAGACGGCACAGCAACAATTGCCGCTGTGGGTGTGACTAAGCCTGTAGGTGATGTAGCCCTGAAAGAATACCAATGGAAAGATTCATGGTTATTCAGCCTGGGTGGTACTTACACCATCAACGAACAATTCACCGTTCGTGCTGGTTACATGCATGACCAAGGCGTTGTGGACGAAATCAGCTCGATTTCATTCCCAGACTCTGACCGTAACTGGTACACAGCAGGTATGAGCTACCACATCAACCCACAAAACACCGTTGACTTCGGTATCGCTTACATTAAAGGTGAAGAAGTTCACCTGATCGAAAACAGCGCACTAACAGGCCCTGTGAACGCGGTAACTGAATCAAGCGGTATGTACTACTCAGTACAATACAGCTACCAGTTCTAAGCTGTGTCGAACTCAAAAAAGCCGCATTTTTGCGGCTTTTTTGTATCTTGCGTATTTATTGCCTAAAGTTAATCCATCCCCCACTTACACTGTCACCCTTATGGCAAAAGTCATTGGACTCGGTGGTATTTTCTTTAAAAGTACTGATCCCATCGCGTTAGCCACTTGGTATCAAACCCATCTGCAAATACCAATTGAAAACTGGGGCGGCGCAGCCTTTTATCACAACGATAAACCGACGCCCGGTTACCATGTGTGGACCCCCTTCGACCATAACACCAGTTATTTTGCCCCGACCGACAAAAGCTTTATGTTCAATTTTATTGTTGACGATCTGGAGCAGGCTCTGCTTCAAATCACTCAGGGCGGCGGCAAACAGGTTGGAGATATCGAAGACTCAGAATTTGGCCGCTTCGGTTGGTTTATCGACCCCGATGGCAATAAAGTCGAATTATGGCAGCCAAGTCCGATCCCTCCCGTAAACTAAGCGATTAAGTTATAAGCCGCTTTTGCTGCAACACAGCGCGAATCCTGAATAGCGGCTGAGCATTTTCAATAAAGCCCAAAGCTTTACTCATTTGCCTATGCCCAAAGTCAGATAATTGCAGTAAGGTAGCTTCAACAATCCCATCGAGTGAGTATGTTATGCAACGCAATTATCTACTTCCCGCCCTCGTGCTTGGCGGTTTCTTATGTGCAGGCATGGTCTATGTAGGACAAAGCGCCAGCTCGGCGCTGCTAGAGATGAAAGCCCTAGAGCGCACAGTTACAGTTAAAGGGCTGGCCGAAAAGGAAGTGAAAGCCAATATCGCCATCTGGCCGATTAACTTCACCGAAGTCGACAATAACCTGCCTAAGCTCTACGACACAGTGCAGCAAAAAACCGACAGAGTGGTCGCCTACCTCAAGGAACAGGGTTTTAGCGATAGCGAAATTACAGTCTCGCTGCCGACAATAGAAGACAGACAGGCTCAAGGCTACGTTGACCCGAATGTGCGCTATCGTTACTCGGCAAAGGTGAATCTTTCTGTCTATACCCCACAAATTGATTTAATGCTCAGCACGCGTAAGCAAATGATAAATCTAGTTAAAGAAGGCATCGCCATCGGTAGCCAAGATTATGAAAACCGCACTGAGTTTTTATTTACGGCACTCAATGATGTGAAACCGACCATGGTGCAGGAAGCAACGCAAAATGCGCGGGAAGTGGCCGAAAAGTTTGCCAAGGACTCACAATCGCGTCTGGGTAAGATTAAGAGTGCCAGCCAAGGTCAGTTTACGATTTCCGATCGTGACAGCAGCACGCCTTACATAAAACAAATTCGCATTGTGTCTACGCTGACCTACTATTTAAACGATTGATCTTTAAAGCTGGACAAGGACCAGAGTGATGATATGGCGATTGATGTAAGGGAAGATTCATTCGCCGTTTCCCTATATTAGCGAAATCGATTACATTAAATTTTTCTAATAAATATTGATTGCCTAATCAAAACAACTCCATTAGAATTTACTCATGAATTATTTTTGGGATGATTTGGTATGGCTGCAATCTCACGTACTCTATTCACATTATTCGTTTTTTCCCCCTTTGCCACCCAGGCTGCGCCCTTGGCGACCCTCGAGGTAATGAGCAAACCGTACGCGAATTGGGTGACCTTAGACGCCAGTATCGAGGCCGTCAAAGCGGCTACCGTCTCGGCGCAAACCTCAGGGCGTATCGTTAAGCTCAACTACGATGTTAATGATGTCGTGCCAGAAGGCGCGGCGTTACTCGAGATCACCAGTAAAGAGCAAGGCGCGGAACTTGCAAGCTATGAGGCCGATCTCGCCAAAGCCACAGCCCTGAATGTGGAGGCGCAGGCCCAATACAAACGCTATAAAGAACTCTTTCCTCAAGGCGCGATTTCAAAAGGCGCCATGGATGAAGCGACCGCCAATGCCAAGGCCGCCGAGCAAGCCGTGAGTGCCGCCAAAGCTAGGGTCATCAAAGCCAGCGAATCCCTCAAATACACTGTAGTATCGGCGCCATTTAGCGGGATTGTCACCGAGCGTTTAGTCGAATTAGGCGAAACCGTCAGTGTCGGTCAACCGCTACTGTCCGGGTTTTCGCCGAGCCAAATGCGCGCTATTACCCAAGTGCCACAGCGCTATATTCAGCAACTGAAAAACGCGCCTGAGTTTATGGTGCGCTTAAGTGACGGCCGTGAACTCACCTCCAAGGATCTCACCATCTTTAGCTTTGCCGATCCTGTGAGTCATAGCTATCAAGTGCGGATTAACCTGCCAAAGGATGAACCCAACCTGCAACCTGGAACCTGGGCCAAGGCGCTGTTTAAAAATGGCGAGCGGGAAAAGATCCAACTGCCGACCTCGGCGCTTATCACCATGAATGAACTCAGCAGTGTCTACCTGAAAAAAGGCGAGCAATTCGTGCTCACCCAGGTGCGCGTCTCTGAGCCTGTCGATGGTGAAGTGGAAGTGCTCGCAGGGCTGAGAACCGGTGATATTGTCGCCGTGGATGCTTACCAAGTGTTGCTTGAACAAAAGCAATAAATTCCCTAGCGATATCAACTTGATGAGGTTGTTGAATGAAACACGCTACTGAATCTTCGACGTCACTTGGCATTTCGGGTCGCATTGCGGCCGCATTTCAAAACAGTGCCATTACCCCACTGCTGGCACTTTTGGGCTTGTTACTCGGCTTGTTTGCCATCTTAGTGACCCCAAAGGAAGAAGAACCGCAGATTGACGTCACCTTTGCCGACGTCTTTATCCCTTTCCCCGGCGCGACCCCGACCGAAGTGGAAAACTTAGTCACCCTGCCCGCCGAACAAGTGATTTCAGAGCTCAAAGGGATAGACACGCTCTATTCTTTCTCCCAGCCCGATGGCGCGATGATCATTGTGATCTTTAAGGTCGGCGTAACCCGCAACGATGCCATTGTCAGCCTCTACAACCAGATTTATTCCAATATGGATAAACTGCCGCAGGGCGCGGGTGTTGGCGAGCCATTGATTAAACCACGCGGTATCGATGATGTGCCGATTGTTAGCCTAACACTCTGGTCCAAAGACAAACAGGTCTCGGCCGAACAGTTGACCCATGTGGCGTTAGGGCTAGAAACCGAAATCAAGCGGATCCCGGGTACGCGGGAGATTTACACCGTTGGCCAACATGAGATGGTGGCCAATGTTCGCATCGATCCCGCTAAGATGAACAGCTTCAATCTCACCTACGACAAGTTGAGACAGAGCCTGAATGACAATAATCACATCTCGATGCCAGCGTCTTTAGTGCAAGGTAATCAAGAAATTAAGGTTCAGGCTGGCCAGTTTTTGCAAACTATAGACGATGTTAAACAGCTGGTAGTGAGTATTTCGCAGGATAAGCAGGGTAAACCTATCCCCGTGTATTTGGCCGATATTGCCGATATCAGTTTAAAGAGTGATATTCCCACCCAAAGTGTTTGGCATAGCGACAAGACGGATATTTACCCCGCGGTGACCATCGCCATTGGTAAGCAGCCGGGGCAAAACGCCGTTGATATTGCCGATGCGACCCTCGCGCGCATTGCTAAAGTCAAGAATGTGTTGATCCCCAGCAATGTCGAAGTGACAGTCTCGCGCAACTATGGTGAGACGGCGGCGGATAAATCTAACACCCTTATTCTTAAGCTGATTTTTGCCACCAGTGCCGTTGTCGTATTGGTGTTTTTAACCATGGGCGCCCGCGAATCACTGGTGGTAGGTGTCGCCATTATTATCACCTTGGCGATCACCCTGTTCGCCTCTTGGGCGTGGGGATTTACCCTTAACCGAGTGTCACTCTTCGCGCTGATTTTCTCCATCGGGATCTTGGTCGACGATGCCATTGTGGTGGTGGAGAATATCCATCGGCACATGGCGCTCGGTAAAAAATCCTTTAGTGAACTCATCCCCGTTGCGGTCGATGAAGTGGGCGGCCCAACGATTCTCGCCACCTTTACCGTTATCGCGGCCCTGCTGCCCATGGCATTTGTGTCGGGATTAATGGGCCCTTATATGAGCCCGATCCCCATCAACGCCAGTATGGGCATGCTGATTTCCCTGGTGGTCGCCTTTATGGTAACCCCATGGCTGAGTCGTAAGCTGCTCAAACACCATAGTGGCTCGGTGACTGACGCCACGCACAGCAGCGATGCCGATGCTCAGATGAACGAGAGCAAAATGGTGCGCCTGTTTACCCGTTTAATCGGTCCCTTCCTGCTAGGTAAAGGTGCCCGTAAAGCACGGATTGGGCTCGCCGCTGGGGTCTTTGTGCTTATCGGTATCGCCGTGGCCTTGCCCGTAGGTCAGTTCGTGGTGTTAAAGATGCTGCCCTTCGATAATAAATCCGAGTTCCAAGTCATGGTGGATATGCCTGAAGGCACCCCAGTGGAACAAACCCAGCGGGTACTTCAGGATTTAAGTCGCTACCTTGTCACTGTGCCCGAGGTGGAGCATTTGCAGCTGTATGCCGGCACTAATGCACCGATGAACTTTAACGGCTTAGTGCGCCACTATTTTCTACGTCACAGCCAAGAGCTTGGCGATATTCAGGTCAATCTAGTCGATAAAAAGCATCGCAAGCGTGACAGTCACAGCATTGCGCTATCGGTCCGTGAAGAATTGCAGCATATCGGCGCTAAGTATCAGGCCAATGTGAAAGTCGTCGAAGTGCCACCTGGCCCGCCAGTCTGGTCACCAATTGTGGCCGAAGTCTATGGTCCAAGTCCTGCGATTCGCGAACAAGCGGCCTACGAGCTGCAGTCGCTGTTCCGTGAGACCAAAGATGTGGTCGATATTGATATTTTCTTGCCCGCAGCACAGCAAAAATGGCAAGTGATGATCGACCGCTCTAAGGCCAGCCTAATGGCGGTGCCCTATAGCAATATCGTTGATTTAATTGCAACTTCGGTTGGCGGCAAGGATGTAAGCTACTTGCATATCGCGCAGCAAAAACAACCTGTGCCTATCCGCTTGCAACTACAGGAAGGGGCAAAAATCGATTTAGAGCAAGTGCTGAATATGAAGCTACAGAGTCAAACGGGGCAATCTGTGCCCGTGTCTGAGCTGGTGACGATTAAGCGTGGAAAAATCGATGCTCCTATCATCCATAAGAATATGATCCCTATGGTGATGGTGGTCGCCGATATGGCCGGTCCGCTAGACAGTCCACTCTATGGCATGTTCGACATGGCGGGCAAAATCGACGGCGACGGTGGCTTAGGTTTCGATCAGCATTATATCCACCAACCAACAGGACTAGACTCAGTCGCCGTGCTCTGGGACGGTGAATGGAAGATCACCTATGAAACCTTCAGGGATATGGGGATAGCCTATGCAGTGGGGATGATTGCGATTTACTTATTGGTCGTCGCTCAATTTAGATCCTATCTGGTGCCACTCATCATTATGGCGCCGATCCCACTGACAGTGATAGGAGTGATGCCGGGGCATGCGCTGCTCGGCGCGCAATTTACCGCGACTTCAATGATTGGCATGATTGCCTTAGCAGGGATTATTGTCCGTAACTCAATATTATTAGTGGATTTTATCAATCAGGAAACCGCCTCAGGCGTTCCCTTTGAGCGCGCAGTGATTCACTCGGGCGCCGTGCGGGCTAAACCGATTATGCTGACCGCTTTGGCGGCCATGATTGGCGCCCTGTTTATCTTAGACGACCCAATCTTCAACGGGCTTGCGATCAGTCTGATTTTCGGGATTTTTATCTCGACCTTACTGACCTTAATCGTCATCCCAGTGCTTTACTACGCAGCGATGAAAAATCGCATAAACTTAACTCAAACAGCCGATTAACCCACAATAGGCAGCCATAGCGCTGCCTCTAGGAGCAACCTATGTCACTCGAACGCAGCATTATGGCCTTTGCCGGATTTATGGTGTTACTGTCTTTGGTGTTAACCGCTTTTGTGCACCATAACTTTATGTGGTTAACGGCCTTCGTTGGCGCTAACCTATTCCAAAGCGCTTTCACGGGTTTTTGCCCTGCGGCCATGGTATTACGCAAATTGGGCGTCAAATCCGAAGCCGAAATCGCGAAACAAGGTTAATGCACATTTGCAAAGGAGAAAGTCAGTGTTCAACAAGTTACTGTATCGCAGTAAAACCTTACTGGGGGTGGCCCTCTTGAGTCTGTCATCACTCGCCTTAGTCCCGAACGCGGCAAGTGCCGCCGATCAAGAGCCCCAAGTTGCGTGGCAGAAAATCGCGGCTGGCGCTATGGTGCTCGATGTGCGCACCCCTGAGGAATTTGCCGCTGGCCATTTAGCCAATGCGGTTAATATTCCCTTTGAGCAAGTCGCCGCCGAGTTTGCTAAGCGCGGTATCGCCAAAGATGCGCCCGTGGTGTTGTATTGTCGTAGCGGTCGACGCAGCAGTATCGCGACCGAAGCCTTAGTCGCGGCGGGTTACACTCAAACCTATAACGGTGGCGGTTATCAGACCTTAGCCGACGCTCAGCCTAAAACAGAGTAAGTCACTCTTTTACTGACGGACTAAAAAGCGCCAAATGGCGCTTTTTGTATATTGTTCTTTTTTCGAGCCTGCCATCAAGATTACTTAATCATTTACGCCGTTCATTTCATACAATTAAGCCAATAAATTGGCAAATGCCAAACTGCCGACACCAAAATTCAATAAAACCGCATAATCAATCACTTGAATAAAATTCAACATTCAAACCAAACAGATGCAATCATTTTTGAAATTAATCATTCCAAAAGATTATATGAAGTAATTTCAACAAAATAGAACGTTACATTTTTCAAAACCCTGCGTTCTATGGCTTAAAAATTCGCTTTTGCTTATTCACCTTTTCCACATAAAAAAACATAAATATTTAAAAACAATGGTTACAACTTGTTACATATGAGTATTTATTCATTTAAAACGCTTATCAACAGAGCTATTTTTACCAACCATCATACCATTAACATTTAATTTACAAACACTTACACCAAAGATAAATTCACTAACCGAGTAGCATCTGAGTCGTAGTTATTCTTTAAAAGCCAAAAATAATAATGATTAACACTAAATTGAACATGGAAGAAAAACATGACAATCAATCGAACCACTAAGATAGCCCTGAGTCTATCCAGCCTAGCTATTGCAATCTCGGCAGGTGTTCATGCCGCCCCCGACGCACCGGGTTTCGCCGCAGCGATGCAAGCACAGACCTCTCCTCTGCCTAAGCGCTATATCGTTAAATTTAAAAATGCCGATGCGCCAGCCCTGATGTCAGAAAGCAGCGATCAGCTCGCCACTACGATGAATTATCAGCCTCAGGTAGCTGAAATTAGCGCCCAACACAGTGTGTTGAACAAGGCAAAAGCCAAAGAAATGAAGCGTATCGGCCGCAGTAACAGCTACTCAGTTAAGCTGGATAACAATGGCATCAAGGCATTAAGAGCCCGCGCCGATGTGGAATATGTGGAAGAAGACATGCCACGCCGCCTCTTAAGCGAAACAACGCCTTGGGGACAAACCTTTGTGGGTGCGACTCAATTAAGCGACAGCCAAGCGGGCAACCGTACTATCTGTATTATCGACTCTGGTTATGATCGTGGTCACAGCGACTTAAGCGGTAACAATGTCACAGGTACCAACAATTCAGGTACGGGCAACTGGTACGATCCAGGCAATAACAACGCCCATGGAACCCACGTGGCTGGTACTATCGCGGCGATCGCTAACAACGACGGTGTTATTGGCGTAATGCCAAATCAAAATGCCAATATCCATGTCATTAAAGTCTTTAACGAGTCTGGCTGGGGCTACTCCTCATCACTCGTGTCAGCGGTCGACACCTGTGTGTCAAACGGTGCAAACGTTGTCACAATGAGCTTAGGTGGTTCAGGTTCTAGCACCACAGAGCGTAATGCTTTGGCAGCCCACTACAATAACGGCGTGCTGTTGATTGCTGCGGCCGGTAACGCCGGTAACAATACCCACAGCTACCCCGCCTCTTACGATGCGGTGATGTCTGTAGCGTCGGTTGATAATCACAAAGATCACTCAGCCTTCTCTCAGTACACCAACCAAGTGGAAATCTCAGGCCCTGGTGAAGCGATTCTCTCAACCGTTACCCGCGGTGAAGGCCGTTTAGCCGATATTACTATCGGCGGTCAATCTTATTTTAACTCTGGTGTTGTGCCACACAATCGCTTAACGCCATCGGGCACCAACTACGCGCCCAATCCATACAATGGCACGGCAACTGCAACCTTGGCCGAATGTACGGTCAGCGGCTCAACTTTCAACTGCGGCAACATGTCTAACAAGGTGTGTTTAGTTGAACGTGTCGGTAACCAAGGCTCTTCTTATCCAGAAATCAATGCGGTAAAAGCCTGTAAAAATGCGGGCGCCAGCGCCGTTATCGTTTACAGTAATAGCGCATTACCTGGATTACAAAACCCCTTCTTGGTCGATGCGAACAGCGAAATCAACCTAGTGTCTGTCTCTGTTGACCGTGCAACGGGTTTAGCACTGCGCAACCAATTAGGCGCAACCGTTACCGTCAGCAACCAAGGCAATAAAGACTACGAGTACTACAACGGTACATCGATGGCGACCCCACACGTTTCTGGTGTGGCGACCTTAGTCTGGAGCTACCACCCAGAATGTAGCGCGGCTCAGGTACGTAACGCGCTCAAACAAACCGCTGAAGACTTAGGCACAGCTGGCCGTGATGATTACTATGGCTATGGTCTGGTCAATGCCGTTGCCGCGAAAACCTTCTTAGATGCTTCCTGTAATGGTCCAACGGATCCGGTTGACCCGACACCAACTGACAGTGTGTTAGTAAACGGAGTGCCAAAAACGGGTCTAAGCGGCGCTGCCAGTGAAGAACTGCATTTCTCTTTTGAAGTGCCACAGGGCGCAACTAACTTAGGCTTTGTGATGAACGGTGGCACGGGTGATGCGGATCTGTACGTACAGTACGGCGCAGCGCCAACGACCTCAAACTACGATTGCCGTCCATACAAAGGTGGTAACAGTGAATCTTGCCCAATCAGCAACGTTCAATCTGGTACTTACTACGCGATGGTGAAAGGCTATTCAGCCTTTAGCGGTGTATCGTTAACTGCAAGCTACACAGCCCAAAGCGGTGGTGGTACTCCTACCACACCAGCAAGCTACACCAATGCTGATAACTACAATATTCCTGATAACAAAACCACTGGTATCACGAGCCCAATCACAGTGACCCGCACGGGTAACTCAGGCACTGTGACTGCCGTGGTGAATATTGTTCACCCTTACATTGGTGACTTAAAAGTGCAGCTCGTCAGCCCTACAGGCCAAACGGCAACACTGCATAACAACACTGGCGCAGGCGCAGACAATATCAACAAGAGCTACACAGTTGATATGACTGGCGTGGAGTCAAGCGGTGTGTGGAAACTCAAAGCGGTTGATAGCGGCCGTGGCGACGTAGGCTATATCGATAGCTGGGAACTCAAATTCCAATAATGTTCGTCTAAACAAAGAGCCTGCAATTGCAGGCTCTTTTTTATTGGTCATCTTTCAGCATCTCTGGCTCGATAAGCACGCTGTGCTCGTTATCCGATAACCAGACTTGCCCTTCACTGATGGACGCCTGCAGCGACATAGTGCGGCTCACTAAGGCCTCCATCGCCGTCACCGACTCTTCGGCAATATTCCACACTTTAAGGTTTTTATAACGCTCTAGTGCCGCTTGATTCTGCTTCCACCAAATAGGGACACTACGTCCGCCGTAAGTAAACAGCTGCACCGCTTTTGCGCGACCGCTCGCCTTACGCAGCCATTTCTCATCGGCTTGGCCAAACTCAATCCACAGGTCAACTTCACCGGAGAGACTCTTGTCCCAGAGTTCTGGCTCATCGTCGACGCACAATCCCTTAGTAAAACTTAAGGTCTCGGAAGCGTTCAGGATAAAGGCCAACAAACGCACCATCATGCGGCCATCGGTCTCGGAGGGATGCTGCGCTAATGTCAGCTGATGATCTTGATAATAACCTCGGTCCATATCGGCGATCTGAAGATTGACCTTAAACACGGTCGCTTTGAGAGCCATAGTACATCCTAAACTTAACGATAAAAAATAACGGCGAGTCTACCTAAGACTCGCCGTCAGCTCAAACAAACTGCGATAAAGAAGACTAAATCGCGCCGGGGCGTAAATGTTTGGCCACCAGAAAATGCGCCTTAAGTTGCTCAATCTTTTGGGTATCGGCGACCAACAACATGCGTGAGCCTTGCTCATATTCACGGCTGATATCACTCAGCGCAGGCAGCGCTGCGCGATTAGCATCGCGGCGCACCAGTTCAGCCAAGTCATCGGCTAAACCTACTTCGCTGTAAATCCAATCGAGGCGCTGTAACAAGGGCATGGCCGCCAGCGGCAATAACTCGACGGGCGTAGCATTATCCAACAATAGGATTTCCCCGCGGCTGACGATATGGTTAAAGGCATTCTGATAATGCTCGGGGGTACGCGCATCAAATCTATCGCCATTGGTGTCGAAAAAGCGCTCCCAAAATAGTCGGCGCGTCGCAGTTTTGGTGAGTCTTTGCTGTACTTCGAGACGCTTGTCGGCCACGAAGTCGAACAAGGGCTTAAGGGATTGCGGCAGGCTGGTCTCTAAGCGGGCCCGAATGGTACGCGCAAACACGGGTGCTGCGCCCGCAGTGCTGATCGCCACCACAAGACGCCCCCTATCGACAATCGATGGGGTAATAAAGCGGCAATAGGCGGGGTTATCCACGGCATTGACCCAAATCCCCCGCTCGGTAGCTAAGGTAGCTAATTCGGCGTTGAGCTTATCATTTGCGGTCGCTAGATAGATGAGATCATAGTTTTGAATATCGGCCTGCACCACGGGCCGCTCAGACAATAAAATCCTGCCCGCATCGGCATAGGCTTTTACCTCGGGATTTACCTCGGGGGCAATCACATGGATATTAGCTTCGGTACGCGTCAGTAAGGCCAGCTTACGACTGGCGACATCACCCGCTCCCACCAGCAGGACATTTAAATTAACAGTATCAATAAACAGCGGGAAGTATTGCATGTGACTCGCCTATAAAAAGTTAAACCCAGCCTAAATTAATCTTGCACCACGGGCAGCTGGCGTTGGATCCAGCCTTTATAACCCCCAATCAAGGAGGCCACCCTTTGGTAACCCATCAGTTGCAAACTGCTGGCCGCCAGTACAGAGCGTGCGCCGCCCGCGCAATAGAGCAGCAGAGGCGTATGTTTATCGGGGAAGCGCTGTTCAATATCGCGCTCAATAATGCCGCGGCTCATATGTTTCGCCTGCGGCAGATGATCCTGTAGCCACTCGTTATCTTCACGGACATCAATCAATACCCAAGTGTCATCGGCTTGGTAGGCCTCAATACTCACTTCAACGACATGGGGTCGAATCGATTCGACAAGGGCTGAAAAAGCACTGGATGGATTCATCAGAGACTCCTTAGATAAGGGATTGAATGACTTAACGAATATAAGTTGAAGTGTAATTCGCTACTGGGGGAGACGCAATCATTGCCATTAACGGCGTGTAACACTCGATAGGCTAATCAGCTTTAGCTCGGGTGAAGGAAAGAACAAACGTACTCAACAAGTACTTAGGCTTAATTTGGCACTGAGCGCTAATAACAAAGCGGACTAATTGCCAGCCACGTAAATTCGACGCGCTAAGCGGTGTCAGCGCGGTTTGAAATGCTGTCGATGAGTAGGATGAGTTGAGATTAGTTATGGCTTTCGCTGCGCTCAGCACTGCAGTGCCAACATAATTCAAAATTGCCTTCGTTCATCTCATGGCATTGCACACATTGCCACTGTGGACTCACGACATCCAAGGCGCTTAACTGGGCCTGCGCTTTTGCCAATTGCGACTCGCGCACCCAAAGCTCAATGTTATGCAGCCCAGCGGGCAACTCACCCACACCGCCTAATAAGGCCTCGCCACGTAACTCCACATGAATACCACAGGCTTCTAACAATCCCTTCCATGTGTGGGCCTGCAATAAATTTCCACCAGCAACTAACGTCTTACGTTCTTCCATGCGACATCCTACAACAATACTCTCTAGATATGGGCAGCCGACATCCTACTGTGAAATAACCGAGCCTGTCGAGCGCTGTTTTTTGCAGCAGTTGTTAATAAAATTAACATTTAGGTTTTACAGCATTAGTCACTATAAAGTTGTGAGTTTGCTAGCAGATTATCGGAAAGGTCAAAATCCACCGAAAAAAAAGCCACCTTCAAGGTGGCTTTTTTTTCAACAGTCGTGATACACGACCTCGAGTCTCAATGCCCGATTAAGGCATCATCGAAGGCTGGTCAGCACCTTCTTTCTCGACTTCAACTGGCATCATATGCTCACGGCAAATGCCCAGTTTGATCGCAAGGTAACTTGCTACGTAGATAGAAGAATAGGTACCGACGAAAATACCCAACAAGAGTGCTGTCGCAAAACCGTGGATCATAGTGCCGCCCTTCAGGAACAGCGCCACAACGGTCACCAGCGTCGTACCCGTAGTGATAATGGTACGGCTCATGGTTTGCGTGATAGAGACGTTGACCACTTCTTCTGGCTCGCTCTTACGCATCTTGAGGAAGTTTTCACGGATACGGTCAAACACAACGATGGTATCGTTGAGTGAGTAACCCACAACGGTTAACACGCCGGCTAATACGGTCAGGTCGAATTCCAGTTGGAACACAGAGAACACACCTAAGGTCACAATCACGTCGTGGGCAAGTGCTGCTACCGAACCGAAGGCTAAACGCCATTCGAAACGGAAAGACACGTAGATCATGATACAGATAAGCGCGACCAATACCGCTAAACCGCCCTGTTCGGCCAGTTCTTTACCCACTTGAGGACCAACGAATTCAACACGTTTCTGTTGAACGCCCGCATCCACTTGTTGAGCCGCAGCCATGACAGATTTGACCTGTACATCGCTGCTCACGCCTTCTTTCACCGATAGACGCACTAATACGTCACGGCTCGAACCGAAGTTTTGCACCACTGCACCGTCCAATTCAGGCGCAGACAGCTTAGTACGTAACACGTTCAAATCGACAGGTTGAGTGAACTCCATCTCAACCACAGTACCGCCGGTAAAGTCTAAACCCCAGTTAATGCCTTTGGTCGCCAAGGACACCAGCGAACCAAATACCAAAATGGCAGACATGATACTGATAGGCAGCGCATGACGGAGGAAGTTAACCGTACGTTTTAAAGACAAAATTTCTAACATTATCGCTTCCCCTTAGATAGACAGCGTCTTCACGCGCTTACCGCCCCAAATCGCGTTCACGATTGAGCGAGTACCCACGATAGCGGTAAACATCGATGTCGCAATACCGATCATCAGGGTCACCGCGAAGCCTTTGATCGCGCCAGTACCCACGGCGAACAAGATCAGCGCTGTCAAGAAGGTAGTGATGTTAGCGTCGGCGATGGTAGAGAATGCGTTACCGTAACCTTCGTGAATCGCCTGCTGTACGCTGCGACCTGCACGTAACTCTTCACGGATACGTTCGTAAATCAGTACGTTACCGTCAACCGCCATACCCACAGTTAACACCATACCGGCAATACCAGGCAGGGTTAATACGGCGCCAGGGATCATAGACATCACCCCAACCACCATCACTAAGTTGGCCGTTAAGGCTAAGTTAGCGATCAAGCCGAAACTACGGTAGTAAACCAGCATGAAGATAAGTACGACTGCCATACCCCAAATCATGGCTTGCACACCGCTTTCGATGTTTTCCGCACCTAGGCTTGGACCGATAGTACGTTCTTCCACAATAGATACTGGCGCAATCAGGGCACCGGCACGCAGCAGCAGTGCGAGGTTTTGTGCTTCACCGTGGCTTAAGCCGGTGATCACAAAGTTACGACCTAAACGCGCTTGAATGGTCGCCACAGAAATCACTTCTTGGATTTTCTGCATCTTGACGCTGCCATCGGCGTTACGCTCACCGCTGTCTTTATATTCGATGAATAAGGTCGCCATCGGTTTACCGATATTGTCCTTAGTCACGTTAGAGAAAATAGTACCGCCTTTGGCATCGAGGTTGATGCTCACCTGTGGACGGCTGTATTGGTCGAAGCTAGGTTGTGCGCCAGTGATATGATCACCCGTTAGCATCACTTCTTTCTTCAATACCACTTGACCGCCTTCACGGCGTTGATACACCTCAGAACCCGCTGATACACGACCAGATTGCGCCGCATTTGGGTCGGCCTTATCGTCCACCATGTGGAATTCAATCGATGCGGTTGCACCTAAGATTTCCTTGGCGCGGGCAGTGTCTTGTACACCTGGCAGCTCAACGATAATGCGCTCAGCACCTTGGCGTTGGACCACAGGCTCAGCTACCCCTAACTCGTTCACACGGTTACGGATAGTGGTAATGTTTTGCTGCAGCGCTTCTTCTTTAATCTGCTTGAGATAGATTTCGCTCATCACGGCTTGCAGGGCAAAATCTTCACCCTTGCTCACATCGCTGAACACCATATCGTTGCTGCGAGATTTTAAGAAACGTTCTGCACTGGCTAAACTTTCGGCATCACGGAATTTAATCTCGATACCTTGAGCATTGTTGCGAATGCCAGCGTAACGGATTTTTTCTTCACGCAATTGTGAACGGAAATCGGCAATTTTAGCCTCTTCCATCTTGCGGATGGCTTCGCCCATGTCCACTTCCATCAAGAAGTGCACACCACCACGAAGGTCCAGACCGAGTTTCATTGGGCTACCGCCCATGGACTCGAGCCACTGCGGCGTCGCAGGGGCAAGGTTAAGCGCCACGGTAAACTTATCACCTAATTCTTCGGCGATGGTTTCCTTGGCCAGCAACTGTTGATCCGCGTTTTGTACGCGAACCAACAATTGGCCTTTTTCAAGCTCAGAACGTTTTACCGCAATGCCCTTACTGGCTAACAGCTCGTTCACTCTGGCTTGGGTAGATGCCGTGACTTCAGCACCTCGAGTCGCCACTACTTGCACCGCATGATCTTCACCGAACAGGTTAGGTACGGCATAGAAACAACCTATGGCGATGACGAGCACCACCATAATGTTTTTCCACATTGGGTATTTATTTAACACGCCTGAGCCCTCTTGGCTTACAACGACTGGATAGAGCCCTTAGGCAATACAGCTGCAATGTAATCTTTTTTAATTGTAATTTGAGTAGTGTCGTTCAAGCTCAGTAACACGTAGTCATTTTCATCGCTGATCTTTGCAATCTTACCTAAGATACCGCCGCTGGTCAGGACTTCGTCGCCCTTGGTTAAAGATGACATCAGGTTCTTGTGCTCTTTAACACGCTTAGATTGCGGACGGAAAATCATGAAATAGAAAATCAGACCGAAAATCACCAGCATGAAAATCAATTCCATGGTGCCGCCACCCTGTGGAGCGCCTGCAGCATTTGCATATGCATTTGAAATGAACATAGTTTTCTCTTCTTATTAGCAAAAAATCAATCGACTAACTCTGGAACTTCACGACCTTGACTGGTATAGAAGTCCTTTACAAAGGCGTCTAATGTACCCGTCTCAATCGCCCCGCGCAAACCTTCCATTAACATTTGATAGTATCTCAAGTTGTGAATGGTGTTTAAACGCGCACCCAGAATCTCATTACAACGATCTAAATGGTAAAGGTATGCCCGTGAATAGTTTTTACAGGTATAACAATCACACTTAGGATCGAGCGGTGAAGTGTCATCACGATGACGCGCATTGCGGATCTTGATCACACCTTCACTGGTAAACAGATGACCGTTGCGGGCGTTACGGGTTGGCATCACACAGTCAAACATGTCGATACCACGACGCACACCTTCAACTAAATCCTCTGGCTTACCGACCCCCATCAGATAGCGAGGCTTGTCCGCAGGAATTTGTGGACAGACATGCTCAAGAATGCGGTGCATGTCTTCCTTAGGCTCACCTACGGCCAAACCACCGACGGCATAACCGTCGAAACCAATTTCGACTAAGCCTTTTAAGCTCTCGTCGCGTAAATCTTCATAAACACTGCCTTGGATGATCCCGAATAATGAATTGGGGTTTTCCAGACGGTCGAACTCGTCGCGTGAACGCTTAGCCCAACGCAGTGACATCTGCATTGACTTGCGCGCTTCATCTTCTGTCGCCGGATACGGAGTACATTCGTCAAAAATCATCACCACATCACTGCCCAATGCATGTTGAATTTGCATTGATTTTTCAGGATCTAAGAAGATTTTCTCGCCGTTGATTGGCGAACGGAAATGCACACCTTCTTCGGTAATTTTACGAATGTCACCCAAACTGAACACTTGGAAACCGCCCGAATCGGTCAGAATAGGACGCTGCCAGTTCATAAAATCGTGCAAGTCACCATGCTTACGCATGATTTCTTCGCCTGGACGTAACCACAGGTGGAAAGTGTTACCGAGCAGAATGTCCGCACCAGTAGCACGCACTTCTTCAGGCGTCATGCCTTTTACCGTGCCGTAAGTACCAACAGGCATAAAAGCTGGGGTTTCCACCGTGCCGCGTTCAAAAATCAAGCGACCACGGCGCGCACGGCCGTCGGTAGTGTCGAGTTCAAATTTCATAATTCACCTCGCCAGATAAACAGTCTGACTACATTTGTAATGGCACGCGCCATTTTGATTAACAATAGAGATAGGGGCAGATCCAAAAGGTTCAACCTTTGGCTGAAAAAAATTACCGCCCAAACTCAATGTGGGCGGCTATTTTAAAACAAAATCTTGGTCTAGTGAGCTTTTTTCGTCACAAACATGGCATCGCCATAGCTAAAGAAGCGATATTTTTGCGTGATTGCGTGTTGATACGCCGCCATAACATGATCAAAACCAGCAAAGGCACTGACCAACATGATGAGGGTCGATTCCGGCAGGTGGAAGTTAGTGATCATGGCATCGACGATTTGGAACTGATACCCAGGGTAGATAAAGATATCGGTATCGCCGCTAAAGGCTTTCAGTTCGCCTTCACTTGCACGGGCAGCACTCTCCAGTGAGCGCACGGACGTCGTGCCCACAGCAACCACACGCTTGCCCGCCGCTTTAGTTTGGGCAATTAAATCCACCACATCCTGCGGCACATTGGCCCACTCGGAATGCATTTTGTGCTCGAGCACGTTATCAACGCGCACAGGCTGGAAAGTTCCTGCACCGACGTGCAAGGTTACAAAGGCGATATTCACGCCCTTGGCCTTTAAGGCGTCGAGCATAGCATCGTCAAAGTGTAATCCCGCCGTTGGCGCGGCAACCGCGCCAGGGTTTTGGTTATAGACGGTTTGATAGCGCTCTTTATCGGCATCTTCATCGGGACGGTCGATATAAGGAGGCAGTGGCATATGCCCTACTGCTTCGAGCACTTCTAAAATCGTCAGGTCGGATAAGAGTTCGAGCTCAAATAAGGCGTCGTGGCGCGCAGCCATCTTCATCTCATAACCGCCATCGAGGTGGATAATGCTGTCCACCTTAGGGGATTTAGAGCTACGCACATGGGCGAGGATGCGCTTATCGTCGAGCATACGCTCAACTAAAATCTCGAGTTTGCCGCCACTGGCCTTTTGGCCAAATAAACGCGCAGGGATCACCCGAGTATTGTTAAATACCATTAAATCGCCGGGATTAATCATCCCTAGCAGATCGGTAAACTGTTTATCGGCGAGCGTGCCAGTATTGCCATCTAAGGTTAACAGACGTGACGCATTGCGTTGCGCCATGGGATAACGAGCGATGAGTTCGTCGGGAAGATCGAAGGAAAAGTCTGTTACGCGCATGCAAAGGCCTCTAGATAGCTTAGAACGGCGGCTAGTCTATGGTTAGAGGCCAATAAGATCAAGATTACTTGTTCGCGATATCCATATCCGCGTCTGACTCATTTAGCACATTTGAGGCTAACGCATCATCGACATCATACTTAGGCCGAGTCCGTGAAAAATGATCCATTCGAAAGCTATGTTGCTCATAGGGTATATCGACAAGCACTTTTTTACGCTTAGGGCGCTCGTCTTTACCGAGCATTTTGGTAAACCAGTTCCACATCATCCATGATCCTTAACAGGTTAATTGATTGGTGCATTTTCAGTCCTGCGTCAGCATTTACCCTCCAATTGAAACGCTAACGTAAGCACTCCCTTAGAAAAGCACACGATTTTTGACTATTTGCGCTTTCCTCAGCGCGCCCGCCCATGATACCGTGAACTAACGCGATTAACCAAGCACAAAAAATGAACATTCTTACACACTTACATCTGGCCGAGATCAGTAAAACCCACCTAGGTGCCAATCTGGCAGGCAATTTTATCACCGCGCCAATCGATTCTGCGCCGCAAGCACTTCGCCAAGGACTGTGGTTAAACCAAGAAATCAATCAGCTCTGCGCCACCCATGAACTGACCCAAGAGCTGATGGCCCTGTTCCCTGCCCAGTTAACAAGCATAGCAGCAGATTTGATGTTCGTAAGTTTCGATCATTATTTAGCCTACTACTGGGAGGAATATCATCACCTACCGCTACCCGAGTTTAGCCAAAAAGCCTATAGCGAACTGGCAGAATTTGCCGCGCAAAGCGATGAGTATCACCCACAATCCTGTCAGGACATCATCGCCGATATGCGCCGTCAAGATTGGTTAAACGCTTACGCCACACCTAAAGGCATTCAACAGGCATTAACGCAACGGGCTAAAGGTCATCCGCACAGTGCCTTATTTAACGGCGCGGATAAACTGTTAGCGAAAATGCAGATTGAGACAGAAACCGCCTTTCGTACCTTCTACCCTCAGTTGATGGCCTACACCCGTATTTGGAGTCGTAAAACCCCGAGTGACTATTTACCCAGTGGCTCAGCCGACTAAGCTCGAAGTCGAACGCCTGCATTCTGGTATCAAGCCTTGTTTAAGCCTAAGCGTTTACTCTAACGCCTTTGCGATAACGCCTATTCAGTGAGGTTCCCGTCACAGTGACGTCAGCAAACTCAAGCCCTAAGCCAGCTCAACCACTCAGTTGGCGCCAAAAACTGCAAAGCCCGCGCTTTTGGCTTAAACAGCTTAGGGATCTTTGCATCATGGCGCTGGTGCTCTACGGCGTCAGCCTCTATTTGCAACGGGATATGATCACCGGCCAAGCGCCAGTATTAAGCGGTATTGCCATTGATGGCAGCCAGCTTGCGCTTAATGTCGCGAAGAGTGAGCCAACATTGGTGTACTTCTGGGGCACTTGGTGCCCGGTGTGCCGCGTCACCTCCCCTATGGTTGAGAGTATCAACCAAGACCATAAGGTGATTTCAGTGGCCGTGGCTTCTGGCAGTGATAGCGAGATCCAGCGCTATATAGACGAGCATCAATATCACTTTCCGGTGCTAAACGATGACAATGGTGAGCGAAGTACTCAGTGGGGCGCGATGGCATTTCCGGCTATTTATATTATCGATACCCAAGGGGAAATCCGTTATGTCACCTCGGGAGTCACCTCGACTTGGGGCATGAAGTTCAGATTGTGGTTGGCTCAGTTCTAGTTCAGTTTTAACAGCCTCAGCTAATGCCAGCTCGAGAATATACTGCTTAGTGACTGATATTTTGCTAGTATGGCCGCGCAAATGATGAGGATACGATGCAGATATTTGATTACCACCCCCCTTCAGTCCCTTGGATAGATCTTCGCTATCAAGATAGGGATTTGATCATTATTAATAAACCTTCTGGATTGTTGTCTAACCCCGGCCGAGCCGCACATACCTTCGATTGTGCCCTCACCCGACTACAACGCTTGTATCCTGACACCATTCTCGTGCATCGACTCGATTGCGCCACTTCTGGCATTATGGTGTTTGCCCGCAACAAAAAGGCTGAGTCCCAGTTAAAGACCCAGTTCCAAGATAGGCAAAACGAGAAAGTGTATGTCGCCGAGGTCATGGGTGTGATTGCAAAGGATGCAGGGATAATCGATTTAGCCATTGCGCCCGATCCCGAGCACCCGCCCTATCAAAAGACTCAAATGCCGGGGACGGCTGGCGCAAAGAGTGCTCAGACCCATTACCGAGTGCTAGAAAGACGCGAAAACAGCACCTTAGTCGAATTAACGCCACAAACGGGCCGAACCCACCAACTGAGGGTGCATATGCTTGCCTTGGGGCATCCCATTCTTGGGGATGAATTTTATGGCGATGATGAAGTGATAAAAGCCAGACCGAGACTCTGCCTTCACGCCCAAAGTTTACGTTTTACCCATCCTTACTCGGGTAAAGCCATGCATTTTTACAGTAAGCATCCGTTCTCGGTTTAGCGCATAACCTTAAGCAATAACCCTAATTAATGGATAGGCCTTAAAAAGACACGAGGTCGCCTTAAGCGACCTCGTATTTAGCCAATCGGCTTAGTATTTGCCGATTTATTGGTTAGCGTATTTCACTGCGACTCATTAAGCCACGCGCTGATTGAAATCAATATCCGCCATCAACTTATCGACTTGGAAATAACTGCCCTGCTCATTGCAAAACTGCAGTTGCATAGCAGGCGTCACCATAAAATATTCACCGAAGAAGTTGCCGCCGACATCTTCCACTTTTTGGCCCAGCGGCGTATTGGACAGATTCACTTCATCCAAACTATGGCAGCCATCGCTAAACCAAGTTTCTAAATAATATTTGTCCGCTTCTTTATAGAGGGTAATTTTGTCACCAAGCAGTGGACGCTCATCTAACCAACGACCAATAATTTCTCGATTTTGCATATCTGACTCCCGCCAATGAAGGCGACGGCGTTTTTCAATCCCAGACATCCTGATATCCTTATGCAATACCCACTCACCAAAAGTGAACGTCAGTTGTGGTAGTACATTAAGCATAGAACCCATTTACCGCTTTACTCCCCCGAGTCGCAAATTACCCCAAATCCACCATAAAATGTAATTTTTTGGTTAAATTAAATTTGCTAAACGTTTAAAAACTAAAAGATAATTTCGCCTGATTAATTAATCGGCAGTGTAGCTTAATTAGAAAATAAAAACGCGATCTTTATCACTATTTACCTATCGCTAAAGTAAAGATAAATACCTTATTTCACATCTTGCGCATTCATTCCCACGAATGAGCTTGTTACATCTTTTATTATTCACTCAGCTTAGGATTCTGATATAACAAACGGGATATATATCGCCCTACAAATAATCAAAAATAATGCAGGAAGCTTATGCACAATATTCATCGCCGCCATTTTCTAAAAGCCGCGGGCGCCGTTACCGCAGGCCTGGTTACGGCCAATATTGCCCTCAATGCCAACGCCAGCAGCGTTGCCCCTAAACCCCGCGTAGGAAAATCCGTTATTGGACTTATCGCCCCGAAAATGGAGCTGGTTAGAGTCGGTTTTATCGGTGTGGGAGAGCGGGGTTTTAGCCATGTCGAACAATTCTGTCACTTAGAAGGCGTAGAACTTAAAGCCATTTGTGATACGCACCAAGCCGTTATCGATAGAGCCGTTGAACATATCGTTAACCAAAACCGGCCAAAACCAGCCGTCTACACGGGGAATGATCTCAGCTATCGCGAGCTGTTAAACCGCGATGATATCGATATTGTGATTATTTCGACCCCATGGGAATGGCACGCTCCCATGGCCATAGATACCATGGAAAGTGGTAAACACGCCTTTGTGGAAGTGCCACTGGCACTGACAGTGGAAGAATGCTGGCAACTTGTCGACACTGCCGAACGCACTCAGAAAAACTGCATGATGATGGAGAACGTCAATTACGGCCGCGAAGAATTGATGGTGCTCAATATGGTGCGCCAAGGTGTGTTTGGCGAGTTGCTCCACGGTGAGGCCGCTTATATCCATGAGCTGCGCTGGCAAATGAAGGAAATCGACCATAAAACCGGTTCGTGGCGCACCTACTGGCACACCAAACGCAACGGTAACTTATATCCGACCCACGGGTTAGGGCCGATTTCTCAATATATGAACATCAACCGCGGTGACCGTTTCGATTATCTCACCTCCATGAGTTCACCCGCGCTCGGGCGCACGCTGTATGCCAAACGTGAGTTTCCCGCCGATCATGAGCGTAATCAGCTCAAGTATATCAATGGCGATATGAGCACGAGTCTGATTAAAACCGTTAAGGGCCGAACCATTATGGTTCAGCACGATACCACCACCCCTCGGCCCTACAGCCGCCATAACCTTATCCAAGGTACCAATGGCGTTTTTGCCGGGTTCCCAAACCGGATTGCCGTTGAGCATGGCGGTTTTGGTAAGAGTTACCACGAGTGGGATATGGACATGCAAAAGTGGTATGACAAATACGATCACCCACTCTGGCAACGAATCGGTAAAGAAGCCGAAATCAACGGCGGTCACGGCGGGATGGATTTTGTAATGCTCTGGCGTATGGTTTATTGCCTACGTAACGGCGAGGCGCTCGATCAGGATGTGTACGATGGCGCCGCTTGGTCTGTGGTGAATATTTTAAGTGAGCAATCGCTGAATAACCGCAGCAACTCGGTCAATTTCCCCGACTTTACCCGCGGCGCGTGGAAGCATGCCACGCCCTTGGGGATTGTCGGCGCCTAAATCGCTCTAAAGTGAGCGGTTAACTCAAAGGGATAAACTTAGGTTTATCCCTTTAATAACAACCTATCGATCTAATCTTCAACGAAAAATCACCACTTTGCTGCGCGCCAATCACCAGCCCTATACTAGTCAAACGGCTTAAATCTATCGCAGCACGCTCAATCGGTTTACCACGGCACTGGGGATGAAACGCCGTAAAAGGGATTTCAATACGCTGCCAGTGAATAATACTGCCACCGTTAACGCCAAAGGATTGATGCTTAGCATCGGGCATAGGCGCTTGATAAACCGTGCTCTGCGGCGTCTCGGCATCCTTAAGATTCACTTTGTAATGCTTGCTTCTGTCGCGGTCGAGTTCGAGGTAAATCCCACTAAACTCCCCGACATTAAGCGGTGCAAACTCGCAGCGCACCGAGGCAAACCCACCACCATTGGCCAGCGACACATGGCCACTAAACATCCCATAACCTAACGGAGAGATGGTGAGCTTACTGCGTGACAGGCCGCCCATCACAGTATCATTGACGCCATACCAAGACTTAGCCGCACCTAAGTCCTTAAAATCGAAAAGGATCATAACTACTCCCATAAAAAAAGCAGCCACCGAGGTGACTGCTCTTATGATACTTTTTCTACACTAACAACAGCACACTTTATCCAAGTTTAGCTTTGTTTTCAGCGGCTTCACAAGCTGCGGCGGTAAAAATCACGTCCGTAGAACTATTCAGTGCGGTTTCGGCCGCATCTTGGATAACCCCGATAATAAAGCCAACGGCAACCACTTGCATGGCCACATCATTGGAAATACCAAACAGGCTACAGGCCAGCGGAATAAGCAGTAACGAACCACCAGCCACACCGGATGCACCACAGGCCGAAATCGCCGCCACTACACTGAGCAGTAATGCCGTTAATAAATCCACCTGAATGCCTAAGGTATGGGCTGCGGCTAAGGTCAGCACAGTAATGGTAATCGCCGCACCGCCCATGTTAATAGTTGCGCCTAGCGGGATTGAGACAGAATAGGTGTCTTCATGCAGCTTTAATTTTTCACACAGCGCCATGTTCACCGGAATGTTCGCCGCACTTGAACGGGTGAAAAATGCGGTTACGCCACTTTCGCGCAAACAACGGATCACTAAAGGATAGGGATTACGTTTGATTTTCACGTAAACAATCAGCGGGTTAACAATCAATGCGATAATTGCCATCGCGCCGAGTAACACGGCCAATAATTTGGCATAGCCGGCTATCGCCGCAAAACCAGTTTCGGCAAATGTCGCTGCTACCAAACCAAAAATACCGATTGGCGCTAAACGAATGATAAAACGCACCATTTGCGAAATACCATGGCTCACATCGGCAAACACTTGTTTGGTCGAATCGCTCGCATGGTGCAGTGCTAAACCTAAACCCACACCCCATGCCAAAATGCCGATGTAGTTACCCGTCATTAAGGCATTAACTGGGTTATCGACCAGTTTGAAGAGTAAGGTATTTAACACTTCACCAATACCCTGCGGTGGACTGGTGCCCTCCACGCCGGCAACCAACACTAGGTTGGTCGGGAACATCATGCTCAGCAGTACCGCGGTTAAGGCGGCAGCGAAGGTGCCAAATAAGTACAGCACCACGATCGGGCGCATATTGGTTTGGGTATTTTTCTTTTGATTGGCAATAGACGACGCAACTAAGATAAACACTAGAATAGGTGCAATGGCTTTTAACGCACCCACAAACAGACTACCTAAAAACGCGACTTGCTTAGCGGCTTCATGTGAAAAGCTGGCTAGACTCACACCAGCGATGATCCCCACGAGAATTTGCAGCACCAAACTGCCATTAGCCAACTTGGCTAAAAAAGATGATTCTTGTTTCATTACTTAACCTATCGTTATTATATTTCGGCTGAGTTTCCCCACCCCACACCTTCAAAATTGAGGCCAATAAGGTTTTATAGGATGCGGTGGAACTTGTCTAGCTTTGTAGGGAAATAAGCCAATTAAATTACTCAGCCCCTGTAAAACCCTTACAAAAATCCAACAAGGAACTAGTTTGCTCGCTTGGCCGCTAAATCGGCGCCCCGTAGCATGGCTTCCACCAACTCGTGGGCATCAAACTTAGTGAGCGCCTCATTTGCGCCCACTTGATGGGCTTGGCTGACGCTGATCTCACTCGACAGCGAGGTATGCAGAATAATATAGGCATTGGCGAGGAGTGGATTATCGCGGACTTCAAACGCCAGCTCATAACCATCTAGCCCTGGCATTTCAATATCGCTGACAAGAATATCAATCGGATGATGCTCGGCCGCAGCTTGCTCCATAATCGAGAGCGCATCTTTACCATCTGGGGTAACAAAATAAGGGATATTGATGCTATCGAGCGCATCGGAGAGTTGTTTGCGCGCGACCTTAGAATCATCCACCAGCAGAATACGCATGGGTTTTAACTTCTCGCGCTGCACGTCAGTTAAAATCGCACGATTGGCCTCAGGCGCATCGGGGAAGACTTTCGACAGCAACAACTCAACGTCGAGTAGCTGAACCAGTTGATTATCGTAGCGCGTCACCCCGGTTAAAAAGGCATTACGGCCTAAATTAGCGGATGGCGCTTCAATATCACGCCAATTGCACTCGATAATCTTATCGATTGCACGCACCAAAAAGCCGATAATCATCCGCTGGCAGTCGGTAATGATGATATAGCAATGTTGGCGTTCTTCATCACTGATGGGTTTATATCCAATCGCAGCCGCCATATCCACCACGGGGATGGTATGGCCGCGAATCGTCGCCGCCCCCATGATCGTCGGATGAGATTGAGGAATTTTACTCAGCGGAGTGTAAGGCACTAACTCACGGATTTTAAGCGTGCCCAGAGCAAAGACCTGTGTTTGAGATAACCGAAACAGTAATAGCCCCTGCGATTGACTTGCCTTGCTTTTCATAAACCTAAATTCTCATCATCTATTCTGTTTTCATCATAGCGGTTCGCAAAATGAGTTGCGACAGCTAAAACCGCTATTTAGTCACCTTAGCTTATAACTGTGACTCTATTGGCAGTAACCCTAGAAAATCGGCGACAAATACGCGCCAAAATCCGGCATCTGGTTCACTGTCATAACGCTGTTTAGAGGCGTCATCCCACCAGACGAGATCGCCCTCTTCCAAGGCAAGTCGATAAGTACTGGTCGCCAGTTTTTCCTCAATATTTTTTGTCACTTGCTCGCTTAATTGCGGCTGAGTGATCAGCAGTCCAAGTTCGGTATTGACCGCTGCAGAGCGGGGATCAAAATTAAACGACCCCACAAATATCTTTTTATTATCAAACACAAATGATTTGGCATGTAAACTACTCTTTGAACTCCCGCGCCAGCTATGGGAGCGTTCTCCCGCCTGCGCTTTCACTTCGTAGATTTCAACGCCCGCAGCCAGCAAGGCTTTACGATACTGCTTATAACCTGCATGTACCGCCAGCACATCGGTTGCCGCCAGACTATTAGTGAGCACACGCACCCGCTTGCCGGATTGAGCCAAGAGTGTGAGCAGATCGGTTCCCGATTGTGTCGGCACAAAATAAGGCGAGATGATAAACAGCTCAGACTCCACCTGCGTCAGGTAAGGTAATAACTGGCTGAGCAGCCAAGTGGATTTATCGCCTTGCTGCAACTTATCCGGCGGGTCAACCAGCACTAAGGCTTTGCCCCAAAACCAAGCCATGTTGTCGCTCTGCAAATTCGCCAATAGTTGGCTCTCGGCTAAGCGTTTAACATATTCACTCGACTTGGACTGCTCACGCTGTTCGCTAACCCGCTTAGCAAGCGCTTCCAGTTCCGCCTGTGTGGGATTTTGGTCACTCAAGACTTCTATCGGATGGGTCGAGTCGGCATTCCAGTATCGGTCAAACTCATTGGACACCTGAGGCACGACATCCCCCATGGCTAACAAGTCAAAATCGCCAAATTCAAGATTTTTGTCCGCCGCAAAATATTCATCACCAATATTACGTCCACCGACAATGGTCATCACATTGTCCACTGTGAACGACTTATTGTGCATCCTATGGTTTAAGCGACTAAAACCAAACAACATGGCAAGGCCGCGGTAATTACGCTCGGTACTCGGATTAAACAGTCTAATACTGATATTGGGGTGACGAGCCAGCGCGATTAAACGCTCGTCCATATCGGCACTCGTCATATCATCCAGCAATAAACGCACTCGCACCCCGCGCTCCGCTGCATCCAATAAAAACCAGGTCAGCAAGCGGCCAGTTTCATCATTGCGATAAATATAATATTGCAGATCGATACTACTGACGGCGGACTCTATCAGCAGCAAGCGAGCGACGAAGGCATCGACCCCATCACCGAGGGGAAACACACCCGTTTGATCGGGATGCTGTGCCATGGCGCTTTTTACCACCTGATACAAGGTGGAGTTTTCGGCTAAGGGATAGGCTGTTTCAATTGATTTTGCGGGTAATTCTGCCATTGAGCTACAACCGTTAATCAACAGGAGCAAAAGCCCCCAAAAGGGAAGTGAGAGACGAAATACCATTGTTTTGACAGGATAACCCCACCATTTTAGCCATACGTCCTTAGTTTTTATCTTGGCGAAAACGTCGCAATAATGATGCGAAGATATCCCGAATATCGTCACTAAATGGTATCCCTTTTTGATATTAATTCAAATGATTAGTCCTGCAACGCATAGAGTACATCGAAGGCAAACTGATCCCAACCTTCGGCAGTAAACGCAATGTCGCGAATGCTACGTACTTGACTAACGGCATGCAGGGGCGCAGCGCCATTAGCCATCAAGTAATAGGCCATGATAAGTCCAGTGCGGTCTTTGCCCGAACGGCAATGGATTAACACGGGCAAGTTATCGGCTTCGCATTCTTGAATAAAGGCCAATGCCCGTGGCAGTTGGGCAACACAAATAGCGACATCCCCTTCCTGCGGCGGTACATTGCGGGAAAAAGGAATGCATTCATAACGCAGTCCATGGTGCTTAAAACTGCCTGGCTCACAGCCCTCTCCGCCATTAACGGATAATACGGCGCGGATCCCTGAAGTCTTTAGCTCGGCTAAATCCCAAGGATCCTTATTGGGGCCACTTCGGCCCGCTATCTTGCCTTCAACTAACCAAAATAGATGCTGCATACTGCTCCCACAAACCAGATGCGAAGGGACATGAGATGCACTAAGCATAACTCACGTCCAAAGAATTAAGACTTTTTACCCCAAAATTCAAGGTTCGCCGCGGGTAACTGCTTACGCTTTTTCTTGCCGGTGCCTTCGGGCTTGGCTTGAGGTTTTTCCTGCGCTAACACTTCGAGCGGCATTTCGGCATTCGCTTCAAACCCCGGGACTTGTTCTCGTTCAAGCTTGATTTTGTTTTTCTTCTCAATCACACCGAAGTGGTGATATTCCTCATGGGAAATCAAGGTCACCGCCAAACCCGCCTCTCCCGCGCGGCCGCTACGGCCAATACGGTGCATATAATCGGCCGGACTTCTTGGCAAATCGAAGTTAATCACCACTGGGAGTTTATCAATATCAATACCGCGGGCTGCGATATCGGTCGCAATCAGCACACTGATGTCGCCACTTTTAAAGCCATCGAGCACCCGAGTCCGCGCGCCTTGCGCCTTATCGCCATGAAAGACTTCGGCACTGATCCCACGTTTAGACAGCTTCTGTGCGAGGTGATTACAGGTGTTTTTAGCGCTAACAAAAATAAGCGCCTGAGACCACTGATGCTGTTTAATCAAGTGTGCCAACAGCGCCGTTTTTTGTTCACGGTTGACTGTGATAACGCGCTGCTCAATGGTGCTTTCTTGCTCACTTTGCAGATGATATTCAAGCGGTTGATGGAGTAATTTGGCCGTGAGTGCACGCACTTCTTCAGGGAATGTCGCCGAATATAATAAGGTTTGTTTCTTGGCGGGAAGCGCCTCAAGCACTTGATTTAATTCATCAGTAAACCCAAGGCTTAGCATGCGGTCCGCTTCATCCAGCACTAAGGCCAAAACGCGATTTAACTTAAGCGCATTGCTGGCTAATAAATCCAATAAACGGCCTGGCGTTGCCACCAGCACATCGGCGCCCGCACGTAAGCTTTGCATTTGCAGATTGACAGACACGCCGCCAAACGCCGCAACTATCTTAAGTTGGCCATTGAAGTGAGAGGCATAGGATAAAAAGCTATCGGCAACTTGCTGCGCCAATTCGCGGGTTGGCACGAGTACCAAACAACGCACTTGGCCTGCCGACTTCTCCGCGGTTTTCGCCTCAAACAGGCGCTGTAATAACGGCACGGCAAAGGCGGCCGTTTTGCCAGAGCCCGTATTCGCCCCCGCTAATACGTCCCGTCCACTGAGCACGGCCGGAATAGTCGCCGCTTGTATGGGCGTAGGCGCCGCATAGGTCAGCTCAGTGAGTCGATTACACAGGGGCGCAATAATGCCAAGTTCGGCAAAGCTGGCAACGGAGGAAGAAGCTTGGGTCATAAAAAATTACATGGCTCATCAATAACAAATATGACCGCTATTCTAACGTAAAATGCGCTCCCTTGCTTGTCGATTCCAGCATTAACAGCTGTTGTTTCATCGTTAGTCCATAAGCATAACCGGTTAATTGGCCATTTTTACCAATGATACGGTGACAGGGCACAATAATCGCGATGGGATTGGCGCCATTGGCGGCCCCCACCGCCCTAACGGCTTTGGGCCTGTCGATACGCTGGGCGATATCGCCATAACTGCAACTCTGGCCATAACCGACCTGCACCAGCGCCTGCCACACCTGCTGCTGAAACTCGGTGCCCTTAGGCGCTAAGTTTAAGTGGAACTCGGTTAGCTCACCGCGAAAATAATCTTGAAGCTGCGCCTTTGCCTGCTCAATATGGCTTTTGGCTCGCGCAAGTTCGTCATCAGTTGCAACCTTTAGCGGGATCTCCGTTCGGTTCGAGCCAACGACCGTTAAATGGCTCAATCCGTAAGCATTAGCATTGAGTTGTAGTTCGCCCACAGGGGTACTTAAGCTATCGACAGCGCAGGGCTGATAATCTTTGGCCGTTGGCGCGCTAATCAATTGGGATAAATTCTGGCTCATAGTGGTTCTCGTAAACGGCTTTAGTACGGTGTTTTCGTACTATGTTTTCGTACTGTGTTTCAAATAATGTTTCTATTAGTGGCTCTCATATGGAGCCTAGGTACTGGATCCATAACGAGTGGCCTGAAATGTCTTATGCATTGGACCACAGCTGGAAAGTTAAATAACTCCCCCAAGGGGCGATATCCGCGCTCACCCGCTGTGCAAGCGTTGTATAATCCAGCTGCTTTACCGCTTCAATATCCACGCCTTTTTGCGCGGCAACACTGGCTAACAATTGTTTTTTAACAATTAAATCCGTGTGCAAGAAGATATTCGGATCGCCAAGTCCTCGCAGTTTGGCATAGGCAATGGTCCAAGGGCCGATGCCTTTTACCCCAATCCACTCATCGACTGAGGCTTCGGGCTGCTCACAGATAAACGCCGCAAGCGCATTGAGCGCCAATTTGCGCGCACCGGGCATTTTAAGCTCATCGAGACTCGCCTCACGAATCGCCTGCGGCGTGGGGAATAGTCGATATTCCCGCCCGTTTAAACTAAAGCGCTCGCCATAGGCTTCGACCAATATATTCAGTAATTTAGTGGCCTGCACTACGCTCACCTGCTGGCCTAAGACCGCTCGGCAACCCGCCTCAAACACAGTGCCAGCGCCCGGGATCCTAAGCCCGGATTTGCTACTGAGTTTAAGATCGGTCAAGTGCTCTAAATTGTGTTCAATCTGCTGCATGTCGGCATCGAGATCTAAAATGCGCCGCACTTGGGTGATGAGCTTTTGTAGACCCGATAAGGGCGAGTCGGGCGTTAACGTCAGCGTGATTTTAAAGCGATGCAAAGACGCCTCATGGACGATATGCACCACAGCGCGGATATCCTCAAGTTGCAGAGTGCGGCCATACTCAAGTGGCGTATCTTGGTCAATCGCCCCATGGGCGTGAGAGTCTTCTGTTTCACTAAACCATTCCATGCCAGCGACGGCGCGCAGGCGATAAAAGGCTAATTGCGCCGACCAATCGAGTGGCGGCCGGTAGTACTGATACAGACTCAAGCTATGCGCTGGCATCTCCTGCGAACAAACGAGTTCGACACTCTCCCCGTCGTCTATTTTCGTCGTCGACTTCTGGCTCGATTTTCGTAACTGCGTAGGCGTTAATTGCAATGCCTGCTGAAACGCCTCGTTGAAACGACGAATACTGTTAAAACCTGCGGCAAGGGCGACCTGAGTGATGGGCAACTGCGTTTGATGCAATAACTGTTTTGCGAACAATAACTGACGATAGAGGGCAAATTGCTTTGGTGATGTGCCAAATCCTGCGGTAAATAATTTATTTAAATAACGGCTGCTGATCCCCAGTTTATCTGCCAAGGCCTCAACCGTTAATGCTTGTTCGCCAGATAAGGTGCCAGCTTCAATCAAGCCTATCGCTCTGTCTAAGGTAGTGTTAGTACCTTTCCAAGGATTAGAACCAGGGGCGCTATCGGGGCGGCAACGCAGGCAAGGTCTAAGTCCCGCCTGCGCAGCTTTAATGGCCGAGTCAAAATAACGAACATTTTCTTCCTTCGGCGCCACTGCTGGGCATACTGTTCGGCAATAAATCCCCGTACTTAACACGCCCACAAAGAACTTACCATCAAAACGCGGATCGCGACTCATGCGCGCTTCATGGCAAATCCCGGCGGATATTTGGCAATCCTGCAAGTCACTTGATGTTTGCACTAATGGCGGTTTGAAACTTGGCTTTAGGCTCACGGTTATCTGCTTCATTGAGTTATCCGACAATCTTATTCACAATTTTGTACTTGTCGGTTACTGTACGTCACCCTATGCTAGCACACTCGCGGAAAACGGAACTGGATCATCACGTGCTTTTAAAGTGTAAGATCCTATATGCTAGACACCTCGACGTTTTCCCCCATCCACTTTTCTCAATTAAAATAGAGTCAATTCATGTTTAAACGATTTGAATCTTGGGTTGAAGCCCTACCCGATGGTGAACCAACCAAACCTCCCACCGGGGTGTATGCGTTCTGCCGGCATTACACTAAGGGCTATGAATTACCGCTTATCTTAATGTCAGTACTGACGGCATTAATCGCCATGCTCGAAGTCTCGCTATTTGGCTTTATGGGGCAATTAGTCGATTGGTTAGTGAAAAAAAGCCCTGAGACACTCTTTCAAGATGAAGGCTCGACGCTGCTATTAATGGGGCTGATGGTCCTAGTGGTGATGCCGATATTAGTGCTATTCCATGCGCTTATCATGCATCAAACCTTGCTGGGTAATTATCCGATGTCGATTCGCTGGCTTGCACACCGCTATCTGCTCAAGCAAAGCGTCTCTTTCTATCAAAATGATTTTGCCGGCCGTATTGCCACTAAAGTAATGCAAACCTCCCTTGCGGTCCGTGAAACCGTGATGAAACTCCTCGATGTGCTGGTATACATTTTAGTGTATTTCACCTCCATGCTGGTGATGGTGGCCAGTGCCGATGTGCGTCTGGTGATCCCCATGCTGATCTGGCTGGCGCTCTATATCGGTTTACAGTGGTATTTTGTGCCTAGGCTGAAAACGGTTTCAACCGAACAGGCCGATGCACGCTCGACAATGACGGGCCGTATTGTCGACAGTTACACCAATATCACCACGGTGAAACTCTTCGCCCATACGGATAAAGAGGCCGAGTATGCCAAGGCGAGTATGCGCAGTTTCCTCGACACTGTGTACCGCCAGATGCGCCTCGTCACGGGGATCAGTGTCAGTGTGCAAGTGATTAACTATATGCTCGCCTTCAGCATTGCCGCAGTATCTATCTTGCTCTGGAGTGACAATGCCATCTCTGTTGGAGCGATCGCAATTGCCGTGAGTTTAGCGCTACGCCTCAATGGTATGTCGCAGTGGATCATGTGGGAAATCAGTTCATTATTTGAAAACATCGGTACAGTGACCGATGGGATGAATACCCTTTCGAAAACGACACTGATCCAAGATTCGCCCAATGCCAACACTTTAGTGGTAGAGCAAGGACGTATCGATTTTAATCAGGTGAGCTTCCATTACGGCGAAGAAACCGGTGTTATCGAAGATCTTAACCTCAATATCAAAGCGGGCGAAAAAGTCGGTCTCGTTGGCCGCTCGGGCGCGGGCAAGTCAACCCTAGTGAACTTGTTGATGCGTTTTTACGATGTTGAGAAAGGTCAAATTTGTATCGATGGTCAAGATATTAAAGCGGTCAAGCAGGACTCACTGCGTTCACAGATTGGCATGGTGACCCAAGATACTTCTCTGCTTCATCGCACGATTCGGGAGAATATTCTTTACGGTAATCCTGATGCCAGCGAAACCCAACTCGAACATGCAATAAAACAGGCTCAGGCCCATGATTTTATTAATGAACTGACCGACCCTAATGGCAACCATGGCTTAGATGCACAAGTCGGTGAGCGAGGGGTTAAGCTCTCAGGTGGACAGAGACAGCGTATCGCGATTGCTCGGGTACTATTGAAAAATGCGCCGATTTTACTGCTCGATGAGGCGACTTCTGCCTTGGACTCCGAAGTGGAAGCTGCGATTCAGGAAAGCTTGTACGAATTGATGCAAGGAAAGACGGTGATCGCGATTGCCCATAGATTATCCACTATCGCGGCGATGGACAGATTAATCGTGCTCGATCAAGGTCGTATCGTCGAGCAAGGAACCCATCAAGAGTTGATTGCCGCTGGCGGTATCTATGCCCAGCTTTGGGCCCATCAAACGGGTGGTTTCCTCGGGGTTGAGTAGCTTTAAGCGTTTCTTAAGCTCACCACCTTGTACTTTGATTTGAAAAATCATTGAGTTTGGATGTAAATGGCGACCTCGAGTCGCCTTTTTATTTGGCTTTATTATTTGCGTTTGCTTTGTTGGCAGGGGGGAGAGGCACAAAGAGTTTGTTGCAGGCAACTATCCCCCCAACAAAATCCCCTCAATCCTCAACAATATCCGCAAACTGGACCCTTTAAGTATGGTGCTCTACTGAGATGACACGCTGTTTACTCTTATATCGGTACTGCGATTTGATAAGACGAAAATACCGCAGAAAGTACCTACTCCCCTACCACAACCCAAGACAAATAAACTGATACTATCTCAATAGAATTGGCTTATGGCTTATGGCTTATGGCTTATGGCTTATGGCAGGATAACGAATTTTAGATACAAAAAAACCACCTAACGGTGGCTTATTGTTCTCAACTAACATTAGCGATTAATCTTAGTTGAGGTGGTATCCCCTAGGGGATTCGAACCCCTGTTACCGCCGTGAAAGGGCGGTGTCCTAGGCCTCTAGACGAAGGGGACACAAGGACATATTAATTCGAATTTTCATTCCCGCTTAACATTGGCGGTGTCCTAGGCGCACTTCTAAGAACAGAAGGAGACACAAGGACCGATGTTTAGCCTCATCACTGAGGTCTTACTGTTTACTCACAAATCACTCGCTAGTCATTTGTGATAGCACCCTATCTTTAAGGGATAGAGTGGTATCCCCTAGGGGATTCGAACCCCTGTTACCGCCGTGAAAGGGCGGTGTCCTAGGCCTCTAGACGAAGGGGACACAAGGACATATTAATTTGAATTTTCATTCCCGCTTAACATTGGCGGTGTCCTAGGCGCACTTCTAAGAACAGAAGGAGACACAAGAACCGATATTTAGCCTCATCACTGAGGTCTTGCCGTTAACTCACAAATCACTCGCTAGTCATTTGTGATAACACCCTATCTTTAAGAGATAGAGTGGTATCCCCTAGGGGATTCGAACCCCTGTTACCGCCGTGAAAGGGCGGTGTCCTAGGCCTCTAGACGAAGGGGACACAAGGACATATTAATTCGAATTTTCATTCCCGCTTAACATTGGCGGCATCCTAGGCGCACTTCTAAGAACAGAAGGATACACAAGGACCGATGTTTGGCCTCATCACTGAGGTATTACTGTTAACTCACAAATCACTCGCTAGTCATTTGTGATAGCACCCTATCTTTAAGGGATAGAGTGGTATCCCCTAGGGGATTCGAACCCCTGTTACCGCCGTGAAAGGGCGGTGTCCTAGGCCTCTAGACGAAGGGGACACAAGGACCGATGTTTAGCCTCATCACTGAGGAATTACTGTTAACTCACAAATCACTCGTTAGTCATTTGTGATAGCACCCTATCTAAGGGATAGAGTGGTATCCCCTAGGGGATTCGAACCCCTGTTACCGCCGTGAAAGGGCGGTGTCCTAGGCCTCTAGACGAAGGGGACACAAGGACATATTAATTCGAATTTTCATCCCCGCTTAACATTGGCGGTATCCTAGGCGCACTTCTAAGAACAGAAGGAGACACAAGGACAGATGTTTAGCCTCATCACTGAGGTCTTGCCGTTATCTCACAAATCACTCGCTAGTCATTTGTGATAGCACCCTATCTTTAAAGGATAGAGTGGTATCCCCTAGGGGATTCGAACCCCTGTTACCGCCGTGAAAGGGCGGTGTCCTAGGCCTCTAGACGAAGGGGACACAAGGACATATTAATTTGAAAACTATTAATGACTAACAGTGCTCTCGCTTAATACGGCGAATTTGGTGGAGCTAGACGGGATCGAACCGTCGACCTCTTGCATGCCATGCAAGCGCTCTCCCAGCTGAGCTATAGCCCCAAATTCTTTCGACATGACTGATATTCAGTATATATCGCAGAAACTGGATTTGTTCTTACCAAACGACTCGTTAGTCATTTGCTAGGAACCCTATGTGATAAACATAGTGGTATCCCCTAGGGGATTCGAACCCCTGTTACCGCCGTGAAAGGGCGGTGTCCTAGGCCTCTAGACGAAGGGGACACAAGGACATATTAATTCGACTCACATTATCACTAATGCTTATCACGCTTAATATCGGCGGTAAGTTTGGTGGAGCTAGACGGGATCGAACCGTCGACCTCTTGCATGCCATGCAAGCGCTCTCCCAGCTGAGCTATAGCCCCAAACTTATCAAGCTGTATTTAAGTGCACTACAAGCATTCGCTCGTCTGTGTCTCAACTACGGGGCGCATTCTATGCAGCGCACCTAAATGTGTCAACTCGTTTTTTAGGAATTTATTCTATCTGCTACAAATTCAATCGCTTTGGATATTCTTTGCTCAGAACGCACCTTTCCTATTAAGAATAAGGTGATATCTAAGCCAGGAGACTGCCCTGCACCTGTCACAGCGACACGTAATGGCATACCCACTTTACCCATACCGACTTCTAATTCGGTCGCGGTAGCTTCAATTGCTTGGTGGATAGCTTCAACAGTCCACTCAGTTAATGCTGCCAGTTTTTGTTGCACTAATTGCAATGGCTCAAGTGCGACACCACGTAAGTGCTTTTTCGCTTGCTCAGCATCGAACTCTGCGAAGTCTTCATAGAAGTAACGGCTAGAAGCGGCTAACTCTTTTAAGGTCTTAGCGCGTTCAGCCAATGCAGTCACTACCGCAGATAAAGCTGGGCCATTTGAGGTATCGATCTTTTGATCGTCCATGTGCCACTGTAAATGGCTAGCCACATATTCAGGATCAAGTGTCTTAATATAGTGTTGGTTTAACCAAACCAGTTTTTCGGTATTAAAAGCCGAAGGCGCTTTGTTGATGTCGTCTAACTTAAAGAGCTGCTTCATTTCTTCTAAAGAGAACACTTCTTGATCGCCATGTGACCAACCTAAGCGAACTAAATAGTTAAGCAGTGCTTCTGGCAGGTAACCATCATCACGGTATTGCATTACGCTTACCGCACCGTGACGCTTAGACAACTTGGCACCGTCATCCCCTAAAATCATCGACACGTGGGCATATTCAGGAATAGGCGCGCCTAATGCTTTAAGGATGTTGATTTGACGTGGCGTGTTGTTGATATGGTCTTCACCGCGAACCACACAAGTGATCCCCATATCCCAATCGTCAACAACCACACAGAAGTTATAAGTAGGTACGCCATCGGTACGGGCAATGATCAGATCATCTAATGCATCGTTTGAAAACTCGATACGGCCACGGACATGGTCATCAAATACCACTGAACCGCCGATGGGGTTTTTAAAACGCACAACAAAAGGCTCGTCAGTGTCACGCGCCGGCAAGTCACGGCAGCAACCATCGTATTTTTGTGCTTCGCCATTTGCCGCTTGTGCTTCTCTTAAAGCATCGATACGTTCACGCGAGCAATAACATTTATAAGCTGTGCCCTGCTCTAACATCTGCGCGATGATTTCGTTATAACGATCAAAACGCTTAGTTTGATAGTACGGGCCCTCATCCCACGTCAGACCTAACCAGTTCATGCCCTCTAAAATGGCATCACATGCAGCCTGAGTAGAACGTTCAATATCCGTATCTTCGATACGTAAAACAAACTCGCCATTATTGGCACGAGCTTGTAACCAAGAATAAAGAGCTGTACGGGCACCGCCCACGTGCAAAAAGCCTGTTGGGCTTGGGGCAAAACGCGTCTTAGTTGTCATAATGGGACACTAACCTATATAAAGTCGTCTAGATAAAGACAATCACGGTAAAAAGTGGGCTTATTCTAGCAGCCTAAGTCTGCGCTGCAAATGGCACTTAGTGCAGGTATTGCAGATCCCCTCAAAGTATCTGCCCAAAGGCTAGCGCTTTAGATTGATCTGATAAAGATGAGAATCCAGCGCCCCATATCCGAAAACAAACGCTATATAATCGGAACGACATAAGGATGCGCATCTCTATTTAGAAACATGCCATCGAAATTGAGCAAAATAGATGAAGAGAATGGCGCTGCCCCTCTTCCTTTATCGTTTAAGCCGTATAAGAGAACACTTTTCAGCCTAAAAAAGCCGCAAACCCTCGAAAGAGAACACTTAACGATGCGATTGGCTGACTTATTTTCAAGATGAGCGCTAAAGCCTGAAATGAAAATGCCAGCTAAATTGTCCAATAAAGTAACACTTTGAATGATGACGTGATTAACATTACGGCAATCCGAGCAAAAATAGCGCGACCAATGCTTTTTTCATTAAAAAGCGTTGACACTCGATCGAACCTCCCTATAATACGGCTCCACACAGCAGAGGTCGCTTAGCTCAGCTGGGAGAGCACCTCCCTTACAAGGAGGGGGTCACTGGTTCGATCCCAGTAGCGACCACCATGTGTTAAATGAAAATTTAACCATGGTATACAAGTTGTTATATGCCCGGGTCGCTTAGCTCAGCCGGGAGAGCACCTCCCTTACAAGGAGGGGGTCACTGGTTCGATCCCAGTAGCGACCACCATATACTCATCATTCACTGTGTCGTCATTCTCCGGTCGCTTAGCTCAGCCGGGAGAGCACCTCCCTTACAAGGAGGGGGTCACTGGTTCGATCCCAGTAGCGACCACCATATTTTTAGAATGACATTAAAATTTGTATTGAAAGAATTCCGGTCGCTTAGCTCAGCCGGGAGAGCACCTCCCTTACAAGGAGGGGGTCACTGGTTCGATCCCAGTAGCGACCACCATATTTTTAGAATGACATTAAAATTTGTATTGAAAGAATTCCGGTCGCTTAGCTCAGCCGGGAGAGCACCTCCCTTACAAGGAGGGGGTCACTGGTTCGATCCCAGTAGCGACCACCATATTCTTCAGTACTGATTTACCCCGGGTCGCTTAGCTCAGCCGGGAGAGCACCTCCCTTACAAGGAGGGGGTCACTGGTTCGATCCCAGTAGCGACCACCATATTCCTCCAAAAACTTTACCCCTAGCACAACTCAACTATGCTTGATCTTAATCAGCATCTGCTTAACTGAGTCTGTTACCCAGTATTCAATCCCATTTAAACGCTGCTGATTGTTGCCTTAGGCATATTTGGAGATCAGCACTATGGCCAGCGTCAGTCAATCTGCATCCCTCACCAATATTGCAGCGTATTTAAAACATACCCATGCCTGCGATGAACAAACCGCATTGAGGGAAGCCCGTGAAGTCATGCAAAATCTGGTCAGCATGCGCCAAAAAGGCTTTATTACTGGCTGGTACTTTGATGAACGTGGACATTTAGAACTGCTCCCAAGCGATGAAATCCTAAAGCGAATTGGCGAAGATCATGGCTGACTACCGCATTGCTTCATCTTTGTCATCTCAGCTATCCCCTGCTTCACAGTCATTTTTCAAACAGCTTTTGATCTAAAAGCAACTTATTTAGCTCAGTTTATCATCAAGCTAAAAACCTCTGCTCATACCCCACAAAATGCAGTTTGGGTGGATTTCCACCCATAGCGAAAATCAACGTGAGCGAGATCTCACCCACAAAACTAAAAGTGTGACAAACGTCAAATGAACTACACTTTATTAACCAAACACTTACAGAGTGCATCGTAAGTTGGCGTGGTATTTGCCTTTATTAAGACAGACCTCAGGGAAATCAAGGCTGTATTCCTACTCACACTTGGTAACAAACTAACCAAGGCTGAGGACAAATCCTAACAACAGAAAAAGGAACTCAAAAATGACATTGAATCAACAGATGGGTATTACACGTCCATTGAAAACCGTCGCAAAAATGCTGGCACTGGCCTCAGTGTTTGCGACCAGCTTTAACGTGTTTGCGGCGCCCGTTGAAATCAAGTTCTCCCACGTGGTTGCTGAAAACACGCCAAAGGGTCAAATGGCGTTGAAGTTTAAAGAATTAGTTGAACAACGTTTACCTGGTGAATATACGGTCAGTGTATTCCCTAACTCACAGTTATTTGGGGATAACAACGAGTTAGCGGCACTTCTGTTAAACGACGTGCAATTTGTAGCGCCTTCTCTTTCTAAATTTGAGCGTTACACTAAGCGCCTACAGGTTTTCGACCTGCCATTCCTGTTCAATGACATGGATGCAGTAAACCGTTTCCAACAAGGTGAAGCCGGCCAAGCCCTGCTGAACTCAATGAGCCGTAAAGGGATTGTGGGTTTAGGTTATCTGCACAATGGTATGAAGCAGTTCTCTGCTAACACTCCACTCAAACAACCTTCTGATGCTAAAGGCTTAAAATTCCGCGTGATGGCATCTGACGTATTGGCTGCCCAGTTTGATGCAGTTGGCGCCATCCCAGTGAAAAAACCTTTCTCTGAAGTGTTCACTCTGCTGCAAACCCGTGCGATCGACGGTCAAGAAAATACTTGGTCAAACACCTACTCACAAAAATTCTATGAAGTTCAAAGCCAGATTACTGAAAGTAACCACGGCGTTCTGGACTACATGGTCGTGACCTCTGACGCCTTCTGGAAAGGCTTACCCGCGGATAAACGTAAAGTGATCAAAGAAGCGTTAGATGAGTCTATCGCCTTAGGTAACAAGATCGCTGCTGAAAAAGATAACGAAGACAAGCAATTAATCCTTGATTCTAAACGTTCTCAACTGGTGACCTTAACACCAGAAGAACGTCAAAAATGGATTGATGTAATGAAACCTGTTTGGGCGAAATTTGAAGACCAAGTAGGTAAAGATGTGATTGAAGCCGCTGTTGCTGCAAATAAACAATAATGAAATAAACCGCTTAACCTCTATTTGGGGTTAAGCGGTATTTGAGCGAGGGGAGTACAGCTGTGATATCGCGAATTTTTGGTTACTTTGAAGAAGGGGTGCTTAACCTCTTGATCACCTTGATGACACTCTTAGTGTTCACTGAGGTCGTGGCGCGGTTTTTCTTCAATACCGGTTTTTTATGGATCCAAGAACTAACCTTAACCCTCTGTGGTTGGTTTGTGCTCTTTGGTATGTCCTATGGGGTGAAAGTCGGTGCTCACATCGGTGTTGATGCGTTTGTAAAAAATCTGCCCCCTAAGGCTAAAAAGGTCACTTCCCTAGTGACGGCATTGATTTGCTTGGCTTATTGCGGACTGTTTTTAAAAGGTAGCTGGGAATATCTGTCACAGATGTACCAAATCGGCGTACCGATGGAAGATATTCACTTTCCTAAGTTCCTGTTAAACAGCTTAGATCCCGACTTTGCTTGGAACACCTTAAAGATTGATGTCGAAGACGGCGCTGTGCCCATTTGGTTATCCCAAAGCATTCTGTTGATTGGTTTTAGCATGTTGACTTGGCGTTTCTTTGAACTGTTTATCGCCATCCTGCGCAACCAAGTCTCAGGATTCCAATTTGCCGATGAAGCGAAAGAAAGCATGCATTTAATTGATGAAGCAGCTCAGCACGCACAACAAGAAACAGACAACAAGGAAGCGAAGTAATGGCCATTGCGACCCTCTTTACTGCCCTACTCGTCTGTATGTTTTTAGGTATGCCTATCGCGATTGCGTTAGGTTTCTCAAGCATGCTGACGATTTTATTCTTCTCCAACGATTCCCTCGCCTCTGTGGCGTTAAAACTTTATGAGTCATCGTCAGAGCACTATACCCTGCTGGCGATCCCCTTCTTTATTCTGTCCTCAGCCTTCCTGTCAACCGGTGGAGTGGCACGACGGATCATCGATTTTGCGATGGACAGTATCGGCCATATCCGTGGTGGTTTAGCCATGGCCTCAGTGATGGCCTGTATGTTGTTTGCCGCGGTGTCAGGTTCATCGCCCGCGACTGTGGCCGCCATTGGCTCGATTGTGATCGTCGGCATGGTAAAAGCGGGTTATCCCGAAAAATTTGCCGCTGGCGTCATTACCACCTCTGGTACCTTAGGGATTTTGATCCCACCTTCAATCGTGATGCTAGTGTATGCGGCAGCGACGGAAGTGTCGGCAGCCAGAATGTTTATGGCGGGCTTAATCCCAGGTTTGATGATGGGCTTCCTGCTGATGATAGTGATTTATATCGTCGCCCGTTTTAAAAATCTGCCATCACGCCCCTTCCCCGGCTTTAAGCAACTGGGTATTTCCAGTGCCAAAGCCTTAGGTGGTCTGGCACTTATTCTTATCGTGTTAGGTTCAATCTACGGCGGTGTGGCCAGTCCAACCGAAGCCTCTGCCGTAGCCTGTATGTATGCCTATTTCATTGCGGTATTTGGTTATCGCGATATCGGCCCATTGAAAAATGTGGCTTGGCGTAATCCTAATGAGCCCATCCCCAACGCGATTGCCCGTAACTTAGGCCATATGGCGCTCGGGCTGATTAAAACCCCAATCGACAAAGAAATTCGCCATGTTGTGCGCGACGGGGCAAAAGTCAGCATCATGCTGCTGTTTATCATTGCCAACGCCATGCTATTCGCCCACGTACTGACCACTGAGCGTATTCCCCATATCATTGCCGAACACATTGTTGGTATGGGCTTACCCGCTTGGGGCTTCTTAATCATTGTCAACTTACTGCTGTTAGCGGCGGGTAACTTTATGGAGCCATCAGCCATCGTGTTGATTATGGCGCCGATTTTGTTCCCGATTGCCACTCACTTAGGTATCGATCCTATTCACTTAGGTATCATCATGGTGGTAAACATGGAGATTGGTATGCTGACGCCGCCGGTGGGGCTTAACCTCTTCGTGACGGCGGGGATCACAGGCCGCAGTATCGGCTGGGTGATCCAATCTGTACTGCCGTGGTTAGCACTGATGTTGGCCTTCTTGGCACTTATCACCTATGTGCCACAAATCTCCCTGTTCTTGCCGGAATTTCTGGATAAGCTCAACGGATATTAATCTCAAGGAATAAGGATTATTCCTTGATTCTAGATAGTTTTTAAGCGAGCCTACTCAGGCTCGCTTTGTTTTATTCAGTGTGGATCAGGATCGCCTGCTATGTTGCCCATGACGCCCAAGGCCAAACAACGTCTTTTAATGACCATAGTGTTACTTGCGGGCTTATTTGCCATCTTAAAATTAACCTACTGGGTGCACTTTTATCAGGGCAAAATTGAAATCCAACAGCAATCAGAAAAACAACTCAAAGAGCTGGTCAGCTTCCTCGATGGCGCGCTGTCGCGTTACGAGAGTATCCCCCATGTTTTGTCGACCAACCCCATGCTCGCCAATGTGCTTAACGATCAACAAAACCCCAAGAAAGTACAAGAACTTAACCTGTACTTGGAAGAAATTCAGCATGTGACTGAGGCATCCGATATTTATCTTATCGACGCCCTCGGTATTGCCATTGCCGCCAGCAACTGGCAACAGAGCTTTTCGTTTATCGGCAAAGACTATTCCTTCAGACCCTATTACACCGACGCGATTTCAGGCAATTTGGGCCGCTACTATGCGGTGGGCACCAGTTCGGATAAACGCGGCTTTTACTTTTCTTACCCCATTTATCAACAAGGCGCGAAGGGCATTCTGGGCGCCATTATTGTGAAAGTGGATATCGCCGATATCGAGCAGCAAAGCACCAGTATTGCGATAGCGGGCCAGTATCAATTCCTCATCAGCGACCCCGACGATATTGTGTTTATCTCCAGTGTCGATGAATGGCGCTTAGCCTCGCTTACGCCGCTGACTCAGGCGAAACAATATGCCTTAAACGCCTCGAAACGTTACGCCGAGCGGCCGATTGGTGAATTACTGATTAAACCCCAATACCAAGAAGACAGCCTGAGTAATGGCCATATCTATCAAATTCGCTCCGGCAACAGCCAAGCGCAATACATGGATACCCATCACTTAATGACCAAAGCAGGCTGGCGAGTGCACATTCTGGCGCCGATGAAACCTTTGCTCGAGTCTATGCCCGCGCTTATGCTGTTATCGGCCTCCATCTATTTACTGCTTGCCTTAGGCTTACTCTTTAGTAGCGAGCGGCGTCGCAACCTACAGCGAATGCAACTTGCCCAGAGTTTATTAGAACAAAGGGTGGAAGAGCGCACCCAAGATCTGCAGCAGGCCAATAATCGTCTCAAAGACACTCAGGATGAACTCATTCAAGCGGCTAAGTTGACCGTGATAGGTAGCCTATCCGCCAGTATCAACCATGAGCTGAATCAACCCTTAGCCGCCCTTCGCAGCTACGCACAAAATACCCAAACCTTCCTCGCCCGCAATATGCCGGATAAAGCCTCTGATAATCTTAAAATTATTATCGAGCTGACCGACCGATTAGCCGATATTGTCGGCCAATTTAAGAGTTTTACCCGCAAGAGCCAAGGCAATGACAGTGCCACCGACCTCAAAGGCTGTATCAAGCAAGCCCTGACCATAGTCCAGCCCGAAATCGACAAACAAGGGGTTGAACTCGATGTGCTGCTCCCCGAAGGCCAATATCAGGTCTGGGGGGATAAGGTGAGGTTGCAACAAGTGTTTGTGAATATTATGAGCAATGCGATTGTTGCCATGCAGCAATCCTCAAAACGAACACTGAGTATTAGGGTAAACTGTCAGGACAAGTTCTGTATCAGTATTCAGGACTCGGGCCCAGGGGTGCGCGAGAGCCAAATGGAGAAGATTTTTGAGCCCTATTTCACCACCAGTGAACGTACAGGGCTTGGACTCGGGTTATCCATTTCCCAGCGCATTATCGAGTCCATGCAGGGGCAAATTAATGTTGCCAATGCCGAGGACGGCGGCGCCATTTTCCACATTATTTTACCGATTTATTTAGCCGAGGAACGTCAGTCATCATGAGTCTGCCCAATTCAATTCAAGACTATAGCGTACTGATCATCGACGATGAGCCCCATATAGGCACAGTGCTCGTGCAGCTGTTTGAGTTGGAAGGCATTAAAGCCTTCGCCACTACCGATCCCAAAGGGATCGCCAAATTACTCGACAGAGACTGGGCCGGAGTAGTGATTTCCGATGTGAATATGCCGCAGCTCGACGGCATCAGTTTGATGCAGCAAATTCGTCAGCAGGACCCCGATTTACCCGTGGTGCTGCTCACCGGCTTTGGCGATATCGCCATGGCGGTCAATGCGTTAAAACAAGGGGCCTACGATTTTCTCGAAAAACCCTTTAATAACGAACACATGCTAGACGTGGTGAAGCGCGCCTTAGATAAACGCAGCCTCACCCTAGAGAACCGTAAATTAAAGAAAGAGTTAGAAAGCCATAACGTACCAGGCCCAAGGATATTAGGCCACAGCGTCGGCATTTTGCGCATGCGTCACATCATAGACCAAGTGATCGACACCCCCGCCGATGTGCTTATTGAAGGTGAAACCGGTACGGGCAAGGAATTGGTCGCCCGCTATCTGCACGACCACAGCAGTCGCAATCAAGCCAACTTTGTGGCAATTAACTGCGGCGCGATTCCCGAAAACTTGATTGAGAGCGAGCTATTTGGCGCCGAAGCTGGCGCCTTTACCGGTGTCGATAAACTGCGTGTCGGCAAGTTTGAATACGCCAATGGCGGCACACTCTTTTTAGATGAAATCGAAAGCACGCCGCTGTCGTTACAGGTCAAACTGCTGCGGGTGCTCGAAGATCGTAAGGTCGAACGCCTAGGCTCCAATAAAAGCATTCATCTGGATATTCGGGTAATTGCCGCCACTAAGGTGGATTTAAAGTCCCTGTGCGACACCGGAGAGTTTCGCCAAGACCTGCTCTATCGCTTAAATCTGGTGACTGTGCCCATTCCACCACTCAGAGATCGCCGCGAAGATATTCCCTTATTATTCTTACATTTTGCCCGTATGGCCTCGGCGCGCTATCACAAGGCCTTAATTGCCCTCAATGCCGAGCAGAATGCTATCCTCAGCTCCCACGACTGGCCGGGTAATGTGCGTGAGCTGCGAAATCTGGCCGAACGTTATGTGTTACTCGGTGGCGAAGCCGCCTTCGCAGGCACCTTAGGCAACGCGCCCAGTCTGCATACCAGTATGTCATTGCTGCAACGGGTCGAGTTTTTTGAGCGGGTATTGATTGAAGAAGCCTTAAGCCATAACAAGGGAAGCATTAAGCAGACAATGGAGCAACTCGAACTGCCCCGCAAAACCTTATACGACAAGATGCGTAAATACGATTTAGACCGCAAGCAATATATCAACGCCGACGAATAAGCCTGTCGGTGCCAATAAAAACCCCGCAAACTGTAACTCGGCTGCGGGGTTTGTTTTATATAGAGAAGCTCAAGATATAGGGAAGCTCAAGCTAGCATTCCAATGCTTATGTATCAAAAACCATATCGCAAAATAAGTGAATCATTACTCATCCCGTACGCACATGCCTTTCGAGGATTTCACATAGGGCGCAAGAATTGGCATCATGCCCTTCATCACTTGTAATGGCAGCGCCGAGGTAAAGCTAAAATCATCCGACTTACTGCCCGGCACAAAGGCGGTTAAGGTGCCGAAGTAGTTATCCCCTAAATAGAACACAAACGTCGCGGTACGGTTCATCGCCGTGGTAGCCACTTTGCGGCCCTGCTGCATCTGGGTCACTATACGGTTGTCACCCGTACCGGTTTTACCGCCAATTGCCAGCATTTCGCCGTTGTCGTTGCTAAAGATCCCCTTAAGACGGCGCGCGGTACCATTTTGAACGACGTTCGCCAGCGCCGCCTTTAACGCCTGAGCGACTTCATGACGCATTACTCGTTCACCTTGAGTATTTTGGTTTTCGAGCAGAACCTCATAAGGCGTATCTTCGGCAAAGTGGAGCTGATTAATCCGCACCGTTGGTAAACGATAACCATCGTTTTGGATAATCCCCATCAATTCCGCCAGCGCCGCGGGTCTGTCGCCCGAGCTACCCAGTGCCGAACCTAAGGAAGGCACCATAGATTCAAAAGGATAGCCTAAACGCGCCCAACGCTGATGAATGTCGAGGAAGGCCTCCACCTCAAGCATTACCTGTACCCGCACATCACGCGCGTTTTTATGCCGCGTTCTGAACAGCCAGCGATACACTTCCTGACGCTCATCCTTACTCGCCTCTTTCACATCATTGAGGTTGGCCTCGGGATGTTGATTCAAGTAATCGAGTACCCAGAGTTCGAGTGGGTGCACCCGTGCGATATAACCTTGATCGGGCAGATTATATTTTTCAGGGCCGTACTTGTTATACAGCTCTTTGATCCGCTTATCCGTGTAATTGTTTTGCGGCAAACGCTGCTGCAAGAAGGCCTTAAACGAAGCGATAGACTCATAGGGCTGCAAATAACGGTAAGCCGCGGTCAGTTGCTGCTCCGCCTGGGTTTGGCCATCAAAAAACAGCGCTAAACGCTCATTGGGTGCGACTTTTTTATACTTACGGTAGAACTTATTCACGAAGGTATTGCCTTCGCGGTCGGCAAACACCCGCAGATATTCCTCGCGGCGAGGATCTTTATCATTACGCAGCAGGCGCGCCATATTGCCTTCGTTTTGCATACTGCTGCTGTAGTTAACTATGTCACGCATCAAACGTACGAAGGGTAAGTTGATGGAGTTTTGCAACGCCTCGTACATGGTTGGCACTTTAAAATCTTCTGTCTTTTTAAAGTTATTAAACACATGCAAACCACCACCCGTGAAGAATTGCTCATTGGGCGAGGCAGAGTATTCCCGTTGCAGCGCCGCATCCAGCATACGGTCGAGGCGTCTATCTGGGTTCACAATCAAATAGTCGATGGCCCAGCGAGTGAGATGATCGCGAGGTTCAATCTCAATCGACTCCAACTCAATACCGTGTTTCTTCGAATATTTATCGTGGATTTCAGCAATGATCTCAAGGTAAGTCGCCAGCACTCTAAGTTTTGCCGTCGACCCCAGCTCTAACTTACTGCCCTCGTTAATATCGAAAGGTTGATCGGTACTATCGGTTTGTACCCGCACACGGTTAGCCGTCTCGGTTTTTTCATAGAGGGTAAAGCTGTAGAGCACGTTTTGTAGTTGACTTGGTTCGAGTAAACGCTCACCCAAGAGGCCAACCTTCTCGGCGGTGGAGACTTGCCCGAGACTGCGTAAGTAATGACTCACCTGTTGCTGCAAATCACTGTGTAGACTGCTATTCACGGTTAAGTCGAGACGGTCTAAATCATACAGACCCACATTTAACATGCCCGCGGTACGAATACGGATAGTGTTAACGCCCTTATCGGACCCCGATTGCGTATTACGCTGAGGTTTGGCGACTTTAAACTGCAATTTTTGTTCAAGCGCCGCATCCCTCAATTTACGGTCAATCAGATAATATTGACCGAGCAGGCGGATGTGGCTATCGACCAGATTTTCTAAATCCTCATGCCCCTGCAGCAGATAATAGGAAGGACGGCGCTGGGCAATCATCAAGGCCACCACTTGGCGGAACACTTGGCCACGCTTAGCGGCATTGGCTTTGATTTGCGGCGAAGTTAACAGTTGGTTCGCCGTGTCGAAATCCGTACCAAACCAGGCCCATAGGCCATCACCAATACCATGTACTTCGCCATGGTTAGGCGCGGAGGATAAAGGCACAGTGTTTAAATAGTCTTGAATAATGCGCTTACGGGCAGGCTCAGTTATTTCACCCTGCTGATAAACCCGCACTGTGGCAGAGCCAATTTGCAGCAACTTATCCTTGATGCTTAGGGTTAACCCTTGGGAGGAATGGCGGAACTTCTCAATTTGTGTCGCCAGCGTACTGCCACCTGCGGTAGAGACATTCATCCCCACCATTTCAGCGATTTGGCTCATCCCCGCCACAATAAAGCGTGGCCAGTCGATCACCGGGTTAAGCTTAGGCTCAGTCGTCCACAGCTCGCGGTTTTCAATAAACAGCAAGGTATTGACGATTTCATTGGGGATTTTATCGTCATCCTGATACACGCGTTTGGGATAGGTAAACTCGTACAGATCGGTATTGCGGCAATCAAGCAGCGTTAAACCCGATTGTGCCTTCTCATGATAGGGTGGGAAAAATCCCATCTGGGCGTATTCCTGTAGCGCAGGGGAAAACTCCACTTGCTGCGTCACCTGGAAATTACGCTGTAGCAATCTATCGATGTACTGGGGCAACTTACTGTAGCCATGACGTTCATCGAAGGGACCGTAGCTTGGATAGATGATTGACTGACTGGGCTGATTTTTTAGCTCATAGGTCAAGGTCTTCGCATATTGATGAACATACTTAGACTGGAAATAAGAGGTTTTAACCTCCTGACCAACCAAAATCGCCACACAGATAATCAGAATAAAAAACAGGAACCAGACACGCCCCTTAGATCTCGGCTTGCGCTGACGCTTAGCCTTAGGTTCGGGTTGTGGCGGACGAGGACGATAATTTTCGAATTGCATTTCTTGCGTAGAATTAGGCAAAACGGCTCCCAAAAATCACTTAACAAATCCTTTCTACGTGGGAATGTTCCCAACCTATGCTCAACACATCCAGTATCAGGGCAAAACTCACACTTAAGTTCGTCCACTGTGCATGAGTCTGCAAATACATTCCTTTGCCTTTATTGAGCAAGATCTAACAACACAGGATCATTGCGTCTCTTGTTAGATCTCACCGTATTTTAATGAGTTGGCAGCATGCCTCAAAGTGGTTAGCGCAAAAATACTTAGCTGCTTATCGCGAGTGCTAACCAAGCTTGAGGCTTCAATCAATCCCAAATAAATTCACGAAAATGCTTGCGGCAAACCGATTCGTAACTTTCATTACCGCCGATCGCCACCTGCTCACCTTCGCGCATCACTTTCCCTTCACCATCCAGACGCACCACCATATTGGCCTTGCGTCCACAGTGACAGATGGTTTTCAGTTCGACTAACTTATCGGCCCAAGCCAACAAATAATGGCTGCCAGTGAAGAGTTCGCCTTGGAAGTCGGTACGTAAACCATAGCACAAAACAGGGATATCAATTTTATCAACAACATAAGTCAGTTGTTTGACTTGCTCTTTACTTAAGAATTGGCATTCGTCCACCAGCACACAACTCAAGTGATTCTGTTTGTGGGCAGTGGTGATCATGTCTATCAGATTGTCATGGCTGCTAAATACCTGGGCATCGGTTTCAATCCCAATACGCGATGCCACCTTACCTTTACCGTATCTGTCATCGATAGAGGCCGTCATCACTAAGGTATTCATGCCGCGCTCGCGGTAGTTATAGGAAGATTGTAATAGAGAGGTGGATTTACCCGCATTCATTGCTGAATAGTAAAAATACAATTGCGCCAAAACGAATCCCTTTTTTAACTTAAATTTATTGTTTCTCTGTTGCCAGAGCTTATGGCGCCTAGTTTACCATTGCGCCATCCCCTAACACACTAGGCCAATCTCAGCTTTTCTACTGAAATCCCAATCTGGCAGCTTCAAACGGATATTAAACCAACGCCCTCCTCGACCTCCGCTTGACATGATTGTTCGTATTTCCGTCCAAACCAGAAAATAGTCATCAGGCAAACCCTGTCACAGTTCAATTGTTACAATAAGCTTAATTTAACCTTAAATATTGTTTTACATAAGGAAACTTACATTAACAAATATTTAAAATTGAGATCTACCTCCAAAGATATAGGCTCAAATGCGGTTTGGTTCAAAAAACAAACATCTCAATATCCGTATTATTTCCTCGAGACAAATGTACTCACAAAAACAAAAAAAGTTATTCGAACGCTTGCAAATTAAATCAGCGGCTCAAAGCACTAATCTCCCCTGCAAATTTAGTGCTGCAATCCGTGCCTTTAAATGCGTATTGGATTAAATGGAGATTATGATGAGAATATTCACATCTAAAAAACTGGCATACCTAGTAGCATTAACCTTAACCGGTGCACTCGTAGGTTGTGGCAGTGATGGTAAAGACGGCGCACCAGGCCAACCCGGCGATCCAGGACAACCCGGTAAACCCGGAGACCCATGGACGCCACCACCAGTCACAAGCTCGCTAGTGACCAATGTTAAAGTACTTGGCTACAGCTTTGGCGAAGGTAGTATCACCTATGAATTTGAAGTCACCGACGAAAACGGCAACTTAGTCAACGGCCTGTTAAACGCTGAAGCCAAAGTCGCCGCTTTAACGGATAAAGGCTTTATCAATAACCGCACCGAAGCGGACATTAACAATGTTGCCGACAACGTGCATATCGGCGGCGCGGCGACTCAAGCCACTGAAGGCGCAGAAATTAAGTCGCTAGGCGATGGTCACTACAGCTTTAAAGCACCGATGAAAGGCGTTAATGCAGGCACTGAAGGCATTGTCTGGCTCAGAGTCGGCGGCAACAGCGAAAGCGGTATTGCGCGCTCTGCGCCAATGGTGGTGAATAAGCCTGAAGGCACGCATTCAACCACCACCGACAGCTGCTACGCCTGTCACGTGGATTACGCCACTAGCCCACGTCGCCATGCCAGCTATGTCGCTACAGGTATGGACAGCGAAGTCACCTTCGTTGAAGGCTGTTTAGTCTGTCACGGCTCGGTAAGCCGCGGCGCGAAAAACGCAGAAGGCTTCTCAATCGGCGGTTACGCCACCAATACACTGTCTAAAATTGGCCACATTAATCACCAGAAATTCACTAAAGATTTCAGCGTGATGAACTGTAGTTCCTGCCACGTTGAAGCGCCGACCAATATCAGCGTTTCAGGCCCTGGTTGTATCGACTGCCACAACACTGGCGGCGTACCAGGTGCGATTGTGCCAAGTAACGGTGCCGATGTACGACCAATGCATGAAGGCAAAGAAGGCATTACCGAGCGTCAAGCTATCCGCGCTAAGTACCAAGTGACACTCTCAACCCCCGTTAAAGTGGATGATATTTCCACCTTAACCGACCACTATGCGCCCGATGGCTCAAGCGTAGCGAAAGTTGAACCCGGTTGGTGTACCACCATTACTGTGAAAGACACTGACGGTAACATCTTTAGCATTAAAGATAACTTCAACTACTCAGACCCTCTGGTATTTGATGCCAAGAAGCCGATTGTCTACGCTGGTGCCTATCTGCATGCCTATGACAACAACACCTTAGTCGGCCGCCCAGGTGACCGTACTAAGTACTACTATGGTTACAACACCGATGGTACTAAGAATATCTGTCACCTACTGACGGATATCAAAGCAGTAAACGCTAACTATGCCTACTCTGCACGGGTCACCTTCGGCACCGCAGGCTGGATGGAGTACGACGGTAATCAACGCTATCAAAGCAATGGTAACCTCAGAGCCAACGGTTATGACGGTTCAATGGGTGTTTCTTTCACCGCCTACTCAGATGTGGTAAATCCAGTAAGCGCTGAGAAAGTATCAGGCTTTGAACGTCGCAGCGTGATCAGCGATAACAGCTGTACGACTTGCCATAACGATGCCACCGCCTTCCATAAAAACGGTGCATTCGATCAAGGCGGTAACGGTTGTATTGCCTGTCACGATAACGGTATGGCGCGGACTTCGGCCACTCTGGGTGCAGGTTTTGGTCCTATGATCCACAGCTGGCACTGGGGTAATGGTGCGAATGTCGGTGAGATGAAGGCCGACGGCACCCAAGCCAAGACAGCGAACGGCGCAGGCGCTATCAACCCAGTCACTAGCTGTGTTGCCTGTCACGAAACCGCTATTGATTTAAACAAAGTGCCAAATCAATACATTCTTGAACCTGGCAGCAAGATGACCAGCCCTGTTACCGCTAACTGTTATGCCTGCCATACTGGCGATGCAGTCAAAGCCCACATGGTGAGCAACGGTGGCGAAATCAGCGTGCTAGCAACTGGCGATTGGTTCAAGCAACCTACGGGTGAATCTTGTGCCGTGTGCCACAACACAGGTAGCAGCTCTGGTATCGACAAGTACCATAACTTTACCCGTAAATAGCTAGTCGTCCCGCTATTTTCCCTGCAAGAAAATAGTTCAAGCGCCCTACTGTTGTAGGGCGCTTTTTTGTTTACTTTTACTTACAACTTCACCCCATAGGTTTTCAGTCCTATTTAAGTTAGTAACGCTAGAGTCACAAAAAACTACAATTCTAAGGAAATCACTCAACTATGCGTAAAAGTTTTATTGCCATCGCCATTGGCGCCACTTTGATGACAGGCACACTCGCAGGCTGCAGCACTCAAGATACTAAAACGACGAATGTGACCGCAGTTCAAGCCCAAAATCCTCTGTTCCAAGCCAGCACGCTGCAATACCAAGCGCCTGATTTTAGTGTCATTAAAGACGAGCATTTTCAGCCCGCATTAGAGCAAGGCATTAAAGAGCATTATCAAGAGATTTTGACCATTGCCAACAATCCTGCCGCCCCGACCTTCGACAACACGATTGTCGCCATGGAAAAAAGCGGTGCCCTGCTGACCCGTGCATCGAGCGTGTTTTACAACCTCGCGGGTTCAAACAGCAATCCAGCCCTGCGTAAAATCCAAGGTGAGATGGCCCCGAAAATGGCGGCTCACTCAGATAACATCAACCTCAATCCAGCACTATTCGCCCGTATTGAAACTATTTATAACGACCGCAATAACTTAGGCTTAACGCCTGAAGCGGTACGTTTGGTTGAGGTGTATCACCAACGCTTTATCATGGCCGGCGCTAAACTGACCGATGAGCAGAAAGTGAAGATCCGCGCTCTGAACGAAGAACAATCGACGCTGACCAACGAGTTCTCACAACGTTTACTGCGCTTAACCAAAGAAATCGCCATCGTTGTCGATAACAAAGAACAACTGGCGGGCCTGACTGACAGCGAAATCACCTCAGCAGCAAACGATGCCAAGGCCGCAGGCCACGAAGGTAAGTACTTAATCAACATCACCAACACCACTCGCCAGCCTGTGCTCGCCTCTTTAGAGAACCGTGAACTGCGCCAACGCATTTGGGAAGCCTCGGCAAACCGTGGCTTAACGGGTGAAAACGAAACCGCATCTTTAGTGTCTCGTCTAGCGCAATTACGTGCTGAGCGTGCCGCCCTATTAGGTTATGAAAACTGGGCCAGCTACCGCCTCGCACCACAAATGGCAAAAACGCCTGAAGCGGTATACAGCATGTTTGGTTCAATGGTGCCAGCCGTCGTGACCAATACCGAGAAAGAAGCGGCCGATATCCAAGCGATGATCGACAAGACTGGCGGCAAGTTTGAACTCGCGCCATGGGACTGGGAATTCTACGCCGAGAAGGTTCGCCAAGAAAAATACGCCCTCGATGCCAATAGCATTCGCCCTTATTTCGAATTTAACCGCGTACTCGAAGACGGCGTGTTCTACACCCTCAAAGAACTCTATGGCGTCACCTTAAAGCCTCGCCCAGATTTACCCGTGTACCACCCGGATGTGAAAGCCTACGAAATGTTTGATGCCGATGGTTCGAGCATGGCGATTTTCTATGCCGACTACTTTGCCCGTGAAGGCAAACGCGGCGGTGCATGGATGAGCTCGTTCGTGGGTCAATCCTTCCTCGAAGGCACTAAGCCTGTCGTGGTCAACGTGATGAACATTAAGAAGGCGCCAGAGGGACAACCGACCTTCGTCAGCTACAACGAAGTGACCACTATGTTCCACGAGATGGGCCATGGTACCCACGGTATGTTCTCTAAGGTGACTTACCCAAGCTTGGCAGGTACTTCGGTCTCCCGTGACTTTGTGGAATTCCCATCAACCTTCGAGGAAGATTGGGCAGCCCACCCTAAAGTGTTAGCCAACTACGCCAAACACTACGAAACTGGTAAGCCAATTCCCGATGATTTGCTGCAAAAACTGCTCAAATCAGGCAGCTTTAACCAAGGCTTCGATACCTTAGAGTATATGGCTGCGGCGCTCGTCGACATGGAATGGCACTCATTAAGCCCTGATGCCCCACTGCAAGATGTGGCGACATTCGAAGCCAATGCGCTGAAAAAACACGGCTTAAATATCACTGCCGTGCCACCACGTTATAAGTCAACTTACTTTGCCCACGCCTTCCCAGGTGGTTACTCAGCAAGTTACTACGCTTACATGTGGAGTGAGATTTTAGCAGCAGATGCCTACGCTTATGTGCAAACTCAAGGTGGCTTAAACCGTGAAATCGGCATGAAATACCGCAAGACCATTCGCGAAGTGGGCAACAGCATTGCACCAATGGAAGCTTACAAAAACTTCCGTGGTCAAGAGCCTACCACCGAAGGGTTATTGAACCGCCGTGGACTCAACACTGCTCTGTAATTTGGGGTTGGGTAATAAATAAAAAAATAGGCCAGCATACTTGCTGGCCTATTTTATTTTTAACTCTCGCGAAATTCACCTTACGAACCGCAGAGTTGTCATTCTCTTAATTACGGTTTATTTCGCCAAACTTCTTGATTTAATTTGCAAACCAATGATAGTCAACACAAACAATACACTACAGGTCAGCAGCCCCGCATTGACTGATTCAGTAAAGCCAAGCACCACATAACCCACCATGCTGATCAGCGCCACTATCACTGCGTAAGGCAGCTGAGTCACAACGTGGTCGATATGGTGGCAGCTCGCGCCGGTTGACGACAAAATCGTGGTATCCGAAATCGGTGAACAGTGATCACCAAATACCGCGCCCGCCAATACTGAAGCTAGCATAGGTAACATCATGGCCGTATGGCTACCCATCGCCATATCGGCGGCAATCGGCAGCATAATGCCGAACGTGCCCCAACTGGTGCCGGTAGAAAACGCCGTTAGACCCGCTAACACAAACATCAACGCAGGCAAGAAGGCAAAGGGAATATTCCCTGTGGCGAGGCTTGCCATAAACTTACCAGTTTCAAGCTGGCCAATCACACCAGCAATAGTCCATGCAAATAACAGGATATAAATCGCAGGCAGCATAGAGCGAGCGCCCTGCACTATACCTTTAACAACCATCGACTTTTCAACGCCTTGCACTAGGTTAAGCACCAGTGCAACCGCTAAACCAATCAGGGCACCAAAGAACAGTGATGAACTGACATCGGTTTTCTCAAAAGCGGAAATAATATTAAATTCAATGCCTTCTTTCGCTAATACCTGAGCACCACTATCGATCATAAAATACAGGGTCGCAAATACCAGCACGGTAATAGGTAAGAATAACCCGAGGATTTTACCCGTTTCGGCTTCGGGTAGATCGGCATTCGCCCCGGGTGGTAATCCTTTATTCTCATCATATAAATTACCGCGCTGTGCATTTAATTCATGCTCACGCATAGGGCCAATATCCAAGCCCATAAATGCAACACAAAGTAATAATAATAAAGAAAAAATAGCGTAGAAATTCATAGGGATCATTTGAATAAATACACTCAAATGCCCAGAATCGGCAAAGCCATGGGCGGTTAATATGCCGCCGATCAGCGCAATAATATAAGCGCCCCAACTGGATACTGGCGAAATAACACAAACCGGCGCCGCCGTAGAATCTAATAAATAGGCTAACTTAGCGCGGGAAATATAATAACGGTCGGTGACGGGTCTTGCGACAGAACCAACGACTAAGCTATTGAAATAATCGTCAATAAAGACAACACAGCCTAAAAACATGGTCAGTAATTTGGCATCGCGTTTATTGCGAATATGCAGGCGCGCCCAATCGGCAAATGCCCGCGCACTACCACTGACGGTAATTAACGCAGTGATCATCCCTAATACAATTAAAAAGCCGAGAATGTATAAATTCCAAGAATTTACGCCATCTTCTGACCAAAAAAGTCCTTTTACACTGTTAACTAAAAACTCACCGCTGGCCACAGGTGAAAATTGATTGAGTAATAATACCCCAATCACAATACCTAAACCGAGGGAAAGGAGAACGCGGCGAGTGAAAATCGCCAACACAATTGCGACCACAGGCGGCAGCAGAGAAAGTGCCGAATCGGCGTAACTTACTACAGTCATTGATTATTTCTTCGTCAAAATACGAATGGAGGGCGACTGAACTGGTGGGAAAAGGCAATAGATACCCAAGATCACCTGTCCTATCAGTAGCGCTCCATAGTAACTATTCCTAATATCCGTATCAGAAAATACTATGGCAGTGTTGTACCTATTCGGCACAACCCCAGCAGTTGATCGTGATAAATCAAACCACTTCGGCACCAAATCCTTTCGTGAACGATCAACGGAATCACCCTACTGATCACTACTGATATTTGGTGCGCCTCTACTTCTAAGAACGCCCTTGCACGGGCGTGAGGCACATAAAAACATAAGCGGCTAAGCAGTTGCCACCGCAAAGCCGCTTACTTTGACTTAGATCACAGATAAAATCAACCTAGAGTTGCAATCAACTCTGGAACGGCGTCGAACAGGTCAGCTTCGAGACCATAATCGGCCACTTGGAAGATTGGCGCTTCAGGATCTTTGTTGATTGCCACAATCACCTTAGCGTCTTTCATCCCTGCTAAATGCTGAATCGCACCCGAAATCCCCACGGCGATGTAGAGATTTGGTGCCACAATCTTACCGGTTTGACCCACTTGCAGATCGTTAGGCACAAAACCTGCGTCAACCGCGGCGCGAGATGCCCCAACAGCGGCACCGAGTTTGTCCGCCAATTGCTCTAACATACCAAAGTTTTCACCGCTGCCCATACCACGGCCACCAGAAACGATAATGCCCGCATTACCTAACTCTGGACGCGCAGAAACGGTCAATGATTGAGACACAAACTGAGTTTTGGCTTCAAACACTTTATCTAAAGTAGTCACGGCTGCACTGTTGCCCTGCGCTGCCGCATCGAAGGCACTGGCACGGACTGTCATCACTTTAATCGCGTCATGGCTTTGTACTGTCGCTAAAGCGTTACCCGCATAAATCGGGCGAACAAAGGTGTCGCTACTCACTACGCCAATCACTTCAGAAATTTGCGCAACGTCTAACAAGGCAGCCACACGCGGTAGCGTATCTTTACCGGCACTTGATGCTGCGGCGAGGATATGGCTGTAATTTGGTGCTAAGTCCACCAGCAATTTAGCTACGTTTTCGGCTAAATGCGCTTCATAGGCACTGTTATCGGCGACCAATACTTGAGCGACGCCTTGTAGGGCCTGCGCAGCTTGCGCCACGGCGCCACATTGGTGGCCAACCACCAATACATGCACATCATCACCAATTGCACGGGCTGCGGTGACAACCTTTGCGGTATCCAGTTTCAGTGCCGCATTATCGTGTTCTGCTAATACTAAAATGGCCATTTAGATCACCTTCGCTTCATTCTTTAACTTTTCAACCAGCTCAGCTACAGACGCAACCATGATACCCGCTTTACGTTCGGCAGGCGGCGTCACCTTCACCACAGTTTGATGGGCTTTTAGCGTCACACCTAAATCCGCAACAGTGAGCACATCTAATGGCTTACGTTTAGCTTTCATGATGTTAGGTAATGAAGCGTAACGTGGTTCGTTCAAACGTAAATCGGCGGTCACCACGGCTGGCAATGGCAGACTTAAGGTTTGCATCCCGCCATCAATCTCGCGAGCCACTTGCACTGAATTGCCTTCCACTTTGATTTCAGAAGCAAAAGTTGCCTGTGGCATATCCGTTAATGCCGCAAACATTTGGCCAGTTTGGTTATTATCGCCATCGATAGATTGCTTACCAAACAGCACTAATTGTGCTTGTTCTTTTTCTTGTACGGCTTTGAGTAATTTGGCAATCGATACTGGGGTTAACTCTTCTTCAGTATCAATGTGAATCGCACGGTCAGCACCTAATGCTAACGCGGTACGTAATTGTTCTTGAACGGCTTTATTGCCGATACTGACGACCACTACTTCAGTAGCACTGCCCGCTTCTTTTAAACGAACCGCTTCTTCTACTGCAATTTCACAAAAAGGGTTCAACGCCATTTTGAGGTTTGCGGTATCAACGCTGGTGTTGTCAGCTTTTACCCTGACCTTCACATTGGCATCAACTACGCGCTTAACAGGCACCAATACTTTCATAGGGTTTCCTTCCTACACTTTCATGTACATGGACAAAACATTGGTCATCACCAATGCAGGATAGAGCCACTTTACGTCCTGTTAACGTTAACGTCAACTAAACTCAAACGCCTGTTTGCATTTTTAAGTCTGTGGTATTGGCCACATTTTTGAACACTTATCTGCCATATTTAAAAAGTTCAAAAATTAAATAATATTTAATTTCTGTTTATTGCATAATTTTATTTGATTCGAACAATATTAGTTTCTATCATTTAGCTGTTGTTCACCATTATCCTGTAATAAAAATAGAGTGGGACGAAAATAGATATGAGCGAATTTTTAGAGATATTAACTCACGGTCGTCGTTTTAAAGCTGCGGTAAAAGATCTCAGCGTTGAAGAACTGCGTGATTTAGCGGCTAAGCTAGATAAAATTTTAGTTGAGCGTGAGTCAATGGAGGCAGAAGAACAGCAAGCTATTGCTGCGCGTAATGCCAAAATCGAAGAAATCCGCCAACAAATGGAAGCAGTTGGTTTATCAATCGACGACTTAGGTGGCGTAGCAGTTAAAGCTGCAGGTAAAAAACGCGCTCCACGTCCAGCAAAATACCAAATTGAAGTTAACGGCGAAGTGATCCAGTGGACTGGTCAAGGTCGTATGCCAACGGTATTTAAGAACGAAGTCAATAAAGGCCGTTCTATGGATGATTTCTTAATCTAATCCAATACAGTGTTTGTAATAGCCGTTTGCTATTACCACTGAGTAACATAAAAAAGCTCGCGCCCTGCGAGCTTTTTTATGCCTGAATGAATCCCCGTCATTGCATTCAAGCAAATGCTTAAATTGCGTTACAATTCAGCTTTAGTATTTACATCTGCTTTGGGTTACTCTTTATTCACCCTCCGTCTAAGTGAATAAAAAATGCAGATAAACAATAAGATAATAATAAGCTGCGGCATTATAAGTAGTTTGGTATCCCACAACATTTTTGCCGAGGCCAACCCCATCTCCCCCGTCAATAAGTTAACGGCCTTCACTAATGCTGAATTAATCATGGCGCCAGGGAAGCGACTCACAAATGCCACCTTATTAGTAGAAAATAATCGGATCAAAGCCATTATTGAAAAAGGGGATATTCCAGAGGCAGCATTAAAGGTTGATCTCAGTGGCTATACTATCTATCCCGGTTTTATCGATCCCTTTACCGATTATGGTATCGAGTTTGAATATCCCAAATTGGGGCTGACTCGTCCGGTATATGATATTAAACGTATCGGTGGTAATGCCGAAAATGGTGCAATTCACGCTGAAAAAGAATGGTTTAATTACGTTTACCCAAATAAAGAACGCGCACGTGATTGGATCAATAACGGCTTTACCAGCGTGCAAAGCAGTAAACTCGACGGTATTTTCCGCGGTACAGGTGTTAGCCTTTCATTAGCCGATAAAACCGCCAACGAGGTGATTTATCGTGCACGCAGCCAACCTTTTATGGCCTTCGATAAAGGCACGTCTGAACAAGACTACCCCAATTCTCTGATGGGCAGTATCGCGCTTATCCGACAAACCTTTGCCGATGCTAACTGGTATAACCAAAATAAGCACAAATCGGTTAATAGTTCAGCAAATGCTCAAATTGAATTTAATATCGCCTTCGAACGCTTAGATAACTTAGCCGAGAAACAAATCGTCTTTGAAACAAAAAACCTCAACGATTTGCTGCGCGCCGCGAACCTGCTCAAAGAACATCAGCAGCCAGCCAACTTACTCGCAAGTGGTCAAGAATATGCGCGCATCAATGAATTACAGACCCTGAATTATCCTCTCATCCTGCCGCTCAACTATCCGCAAGCACCGGATGTGGGTACCGATGATGCCGACCGTGAAGTCTCCCTTGCAGAACTCAGACAATGGGAACGCGCCCCCACAAACCCAGCAGCAGTGGCTAATGCGGGCATCCCTTTTGCGTTTACCCAATTTGGCATTAAGACCGAGGCATTTTGGCCTCGCCTGCGTCAAGCCATCGCCCAGGGACTGAGTGAGGACAAGGCCCTCGCCGCACTGACAACTCAAGCCGCCGAGATGGCGGGTACGGCCGAGTTCGCCGGTAAACTTGCTCCCGGCTATATGGCCGACTTTGTGATTACTAAGGGCAATATCTTTAAAGATGGCCAGATTTACAGTGTCTGGCTGCAGGGCAAAGAGCAGTCCATTCGCTCACTCCCTCAGGCCAAACTCTTGGGCGATTATCAGCTCACGCTGAATAATCTCACCTTAGATCTAAGCCTTGAAGAAACGGGCAAAGCGGGCAAAACCGCCTTCCAAGGTCAGCTGAGTAGTGGCGAGAAGAGCATTACACTCACCAATCTTCAGCTTGAAGACGACGGCCGCGTGAGCTTTAACGCCGATTTAAGCGATGCGGGCATACATGGCATCAGCCGTTTTACCCTCTGGCTCGCTAAAGATGGTATTCAAGGCCGCATGGTGGACGCCCAAAGTCGCAGTATTAATGTGGCGGGTATTGCTATCGCTTCGAGTCCAAAGACGGAGCAAGAAGGCACGTCTAAAACCGATTCCGCACCAACCTTAGTCAGTCAACTCACCTACCCTAACGTCGCCTATGGTTTGAGCGAGGCGCCAAAAGCCGAAAAACTCCATATTAAAAATGCCACCCTGTGGACCTCGGATAAACAGGGGATTTTGGAACATGCGGATCTGTTAATGGCCAATGGCCGAATTGAAAAAATCGGTCAGCAACTCAGCACGCCTTCGGGTTATCAAGTTCTCGATGCAACGGGTAAACACTTAACTGCGGGTATCGTCGATGAACATTCCCATATTGCTATCAATGGTGGCACGAATGAAGGTACAGATGCAGTCACCTCTGAGGTGCGGATTGGCGATGTGATCAATCCCGAAGATATCTCCATCTACCGTGCACTCGCGGGCGGCGTCACCAGCGCACAATTACTCCATGGCAGCGCTAACCCAATTGGTGGCCAATCCCAGTTAATCAAGATGAAATGGGGTGAGAGTGCTGAACAGCTTAAATTTGCCAATGCCCCTGCCAGTATCAAATTCGCCCTTGGCGAAAACGTCAAACAGAGTAACTGGGGCGAGAAATTTGTTCAGCGCTTCCCGCAGACTCGCATGGGCGTAAAAGCTTTATTTGAAGAAACCTTCGATGCCGCAATCACCTATGAGAAAGCGCTGAAGGACTACGATGACTTACGTAGCAGTGAGAAGAAGAAAACCATTGCGCCGCGCCCAAGCTATCGCCTACAGGCGGTAGCCGAAGTGTTAAAGCAGCAGCGCGATGTGCATATCCACTCCTACGTGCAGTCAGAAATCTTAATGTTCCTGCGATTAGCCGAAGCCTATCACTTTAAGGTGCAAACCTTTACCCACGTGCTCGAAGGTTACAAGGTTGCCAGCGAGCTAGCCGCCCATGGTGCAGGCGCCTCGACCTTTGCCGATTGGTGGGCCTATAAGTTCGAAGTCTATGATGCGATTCCACAAAACGCGTGCCTGATGCAAAAACAAGGCGTGCTTACCAGCATCAACTCTGACGACAACGAAATGCAGCGCAGACTCAACCAAGAAGCGGCTAAGTCAATGATGTATTGCGGTATGTCTAAAGAAGACGCCTGGAATATGGTGACCATCAACCCAGCGAAGCAGCTCAGAGTCGATGAGTATGTTGGCTCACTCACCCCAGGCAAAATGGCCGATATCGTGCTTTGGAACGCCGAGCCGCTGTCGATTTACGCCAAGGTGACCCAGGCTTGGGTCGAAGGCAAACGCTACTTCGATCGCGACCAAGACCAGCTTGCCCAGCAGCAGGTCGTCGCAGAGCGTGCAGCCCTTATCCAAAAAATTCTCAGTAGTGATGATAACGCCAAGGGGGGTGAGAAAGTCACTCCGCTTAAGGAACCTCAATGGCACTGCGATACCCATTATCAGGCTTGGGGCCAACATCATCAGGGAGCAAAATAATGAAGCACTTATCCACTAGCTTGTTGCTGTCGACATTGGCTATCACGCTGTCAGCGCAGGCACATAATCTCATCCCTGCGGGCAAACAAACCCAGAGCGTGCTGATTAAAAACGCCACAGTGCATACTGTCAGCCAAGGGACATTAACCAATACCGATGTGTTGATTGAGCAAGGTAAAATCAGCGCCATCGGGCCACAGCTAAGCATCAACGGCCCTGATGGCCAAGCGCAGATCATCGATGCCACGGGCAAACATTTATACCCCGGCCTTATCGCACTCGATACCAGTCTAGGTTTAGTAGAAATCGAGATGGTGCGCCCAACCGTCGATAATGCAGAAGTCGGTGATTTTAATCCGCAAATTAGCGCGGCAACGGCTTACAACCCGGATTCAGAGCTGCTGCCAACCATTCGATACAATGGCATCACCCACGCACAAATCGTCCCCAGTGGGGATGGATTAGCCGGCCAATCTGTGGTCGTCGACCTCGATGCTTGGACGATTGAGGACGCCCTGCAACCAAGCGAAGGCCAATTCCATGTTTACTGGCCGCAAATCAAGCGTATGCCAGAGGATGAAAAGGAAAAAGCTAAGGCCATTGAAAAAAATCAGCAGGCCATAGATAAACTGACCACAGCCTTTGAGGATGGCTATCGCTACTTTTTAAGCCATCAGGCAAAGGATTCGGCCAAGACAACCAGTTTACGTTGGCAGGCTATGCTCCCCCTGTATCAAGGTAAGGCCACGCTATTTGTCCATGCGGATAGCGTCAGTCAAATTGAGCAAGTCATTGCCCTGACTAAAAAATATCAATTTAAATTGGTGATTGTCGGTGGCTATGATGCATGGCGACTAGCGTCAAGCTTAAGGGAAGTAAATGCCAGTGTGATTTACCCGCACACCCTGAGTCTGCCCAAACGTAAAGATGAACCCGTGGATTTACCCTTTAAAATCCCTTCGTTGCTGGCAAGTGCAGGAATTCCCTATGCCCTTGGTTTTTCATCGGATTGGAACAGTCGTAACCTTCCCTATGCCGCGGGCTATAGTGCCGCTTACGGCGTCACACCCGAGCAAGCATTAAAATCAGTGACTTTAGATGCAGCAAAACTGCTGGGGATCGCCGATTTAGGGGCCATCGCCGTCGGTTATCAGGGCAGTGTTGTGCTGAGTGACGGAGATATCCTCGACCCCATGAGCAACAAAATTGATGCGATCTGGATTGAAGGACGGCAAATAGATCTGAATAATCGCCACCAGCAGCTTTATCAAAAGTATCTTAAGCGCTAGAATTTGCTCAGATAAATCGCTCGATACCGCGCAGTCCATTGGACTGCGCTTATTTACCCTTAATCTCAGGTCAAACCATGAAAATCATCCTCTCAAGTGCATTAGTGCTACTGCTTAGCGCCTGTGCCAGCGATTACAGTTTTAACAGCAATTTGGACGGCGAGGCGATTAATGACTACTTCAAGGCGGGAGATGTCACGCTATTTGAGGGCGATAGTTTGCCTAAAGGCCATTACGAATTAAAAGGTTTGGTACAGGGTGAATCTTGCCAAGCCGATGTGAATGCAGTGCCCGCTTCCTTAAGTGAAGCCCGGACCGAAGCCCGCCGCGCGGCGGCTGATAAAGGCGCCAATGGCATCATCATCAAACAATGCGTGATGATGGAAGAAGCAGCCCAAGGCTGCGTCAGCCGCGCCCTCTGCGTTGGCCAAGCCATCAAAATGGCCTCTGCCGACTAATTCAAAGCGTGTATACTGCACGCCAATATTGATGTACTTAACAACCTAGGCCATCTGCGTTTGGGTTGTTGCCCTTGCTTTAGGTATTTTTTGCATGACATTTACCAACCAGATTACCGCTGTCGCCACTTGCCGCACTCCCTATAAACAAAAATTTGGCATTCCAAGGCAGCCCGGTTTGGTGGAGGCTCGCGGTTATGTTGAACTTGAGCCCCATGTCAATCATCTCGATGCCGTGCGCGGTATCGAGCAATATTCCCACCTTTGGTTATTGTTCTGTTTCCATGAGAATCTCGCCCAAGGGTGGAAAACGACTGTACGCCCGCCCCGTTTAGGCGGCAATGAAAAACTCGGCGTATTCGCGACTCGCTCGACCTTTCGCCCGAATGGCATAGGCCAATCCGTGGTCAAACTCCACGGGGTAGTGCAACGTAAAGGCAAAGTGTGCCTAGAGATTTCGGGCATGGACCTTGTCGATGGCACGCCCATTATCGATATTAAGCCCTATATTCCGTTCTCGGATTCGATTGAAGGTGCCGTCGGCGGTATCGCGCAAGAAGCGCCAAAACTTATCAGCGTGGTGTTTTCAGAGCTCGCCGCAACCCAGATTGACACTTACAGTAAACAGGACGTCTATACCGATTTAGCAGTGCTCATCCACGGCGTGCTGGGGCAAGACCCTCGCCCCGCCTATAAAAAAGCCAAAGATGACCCCAAGTTATATCAAGTGGCTTTGTATGATTTAGATATCTTTTGGCGGATGGCGGTCGATGAGGATGAGCGGGAATACATTCAGGTATTAGAACTCAAACCGGGGAAATGTGGCTAAATGCAGACGCCAATCACAACGGCCTTGCCTGATTATCAAAGCCAACATAAAAAACGTCTGTCTTGGATGCCCTGGCTGTATTTTTCCCTCAAAGAAAAACACTTACTCTGGGCCAAACCTTGGCAGGATGAAGTGCAAGCCAACCTTTGCGCCCTCGAAACCGTGACCATTGGCGAAAACTGTTTTATTGCGCCCGAGGCACAGTTATTTGCCGAGCCCAATCGCGATATAACAATCGGTAATCGCTGCATGATTGCCGCTGAATGCTTTTTGCACGGCCCTATCACGCTCGGTGATGAAGTTGCCATCAATCACGGCTGCTCCTTCGATGGCGGCCGAGTTGGCATTCAGATTGGCTCCCAAACCCGCATTGCCAATCACGTCACTATCTATGCGTTTAATCATGGTATGGCGCCCGATACGCCTGTTTATCAACAAGCCTCAAACTCTAAAGGAGTCGTGATAGGTAAAGATGTGTGGATTGGCGCACAGGCAGGGATAGTCGATGGTGTCACCATTGGCGATCATGCGGTGATTGGCATGGGCTGTATTGTCACTAAAGATGTTCCCGCATGGGCCATCGTCGCGGGCAATCCCGCTCGAGTGATTGGCGATAGGCGGGATAAATAACTCACTTAGCTTTATCTGTATGCATCGCCCTCTGTGGCGGCGCAGCACACTTTGTAAAATGAAAACGGCCATTTGTCTGCAGCTGATTGAATTTAACCTCAATCCATAGGTGACATCATCGAAGCAGGTGATAAAATGGCGCCCATTCAACTCAAATTTGGACATCGGTAATGCGCGTTAGCAAATACCTACTTTCTACTCAAAAAGAAACACCTGCGAATGCAGAAGTCATCAGCCATCAATTAATGCTACGTGCGGGTATGATCCGCCGTAACGCTTCAGGTCTATACAGCTATCTGCCCACGGGCCTGCGTGTATTGCGTAAAGTCGAAGCCATTGTTCGTGAAGAAATGAACAAAGCGGGCGCGATTGAAATCCTTATGCCTATGGTGCAACCGGCTGATTTATGGGTAGAAACGGGTCGTTGGGACAAATTTGGTCCTGAGCTGCTGCGTTTTAAAGACCGCCATAACCGTGACTTCGTTCTGGGGCCAACCCACGAAGAAGTGATCACCGACTTAATCCGTAAAGAAGTCAGCTCTTACAAGCAATTACCACTGAATCTTTACCAAATCCAGACTAAATTCCGCGACGAAGTGCGCCCACGCTTTGGCGTGATGCGTTCGCGCGAGTTCCTGATGAAAGATGCGTATTCTTTCCATTTAGACGTGGATACCATGAATGAAACCTATGAGGCCATGTATCAAGCCTATAGCAACATTCTGTCGCGTATGGGCCTGGCCTTCCGCCCAGTATTAGCCGACACAGGTTCTATCGGTGGCAGCATGTCACACGAGTTCCACGTATTGGCGCAAAGCGGTGAAGACTTAATCGCCTACTCTACTGGCAGCGACTATGCCGCTAACATCGAGAAAGCCGAATCACCAATGCCAACCGAAGCGCGTGGCGCGGCGACTGAAGAATTACGTTTAGTCGATACCCCAAATGCGAAAACTATTGCAGAGTTAGTTGAGCAATTCGGTTTAGATATCACGAAGACAGTGAAAACCTTGATTGTGAAAGGTGCGACGGAAGAAGCCCCACTGGTAGCGCTGATTGTACGCGGCGACCACGAGCTGAACGAAATCAAGGCAGACAAGTTAGATTTAGTGGCATCACCATTAGAATTTGCCCCAGAAGCCCTGATCCGTGACGCCATTGGCGCAGGCCCAGGCTCATTAGGCCCTGTCGGCCTGAATATGCCTATCATCATCGACCACAGTGTTAGCGTGATGAGCGACTTCGCCGCCGGCGCTAACCAAGATGACAAGCACTACTTTGGCATCAACTGGGAGCGCGATCTGCCACTGGCACAAGCAGCCGATATCCGTAACGTGGTTGAAGGCGAGCCAACACCTGATGGTTTAGGGACTTACGCTATGGCTCGAGGTATCGAAGTGGGTCATATCTTCCAACTCGGTACTAACTATTCTAAATCGATGAATGCGACTGTTCTCGATGAGAACGGTAAATCACAAGTGCTGCTGATGGGTTGTTACGGTGTTGGCGTGAGCCGTATCGTGGCAGCTGCCATTGAGCAAAACTTCGATGATCGTGGCATTGTATGGCCAGAAGCGATTGCCCCATTCAGTGTGGGCATTCTGCCAATGAATATGCACAAGTCACACCGCGTGACCGATATCGCCGAGCAGTTATACAAAGACTTAAGTGCTGCGGGTATCGATGTGCTACTGGATGACCGTAAAGAGCGCCCAGGCGTCATGTTCGCCGATATGGAACTGATTGGTATTCCACACACTGTGGTGATTGGCGATCGCAATATCGACGCTGGCGTATTTGAATACAAAAACCGCCGCACCGGTGAAAAGCAAGATGTGCCATTCGACCAAATCGTCGATTTCTTAAAGAATCTGCAAGCTTAAGCGAAGGCTTACTGCGCCGAACTTAGTGCGCCGGAACAGCCCTTTTGAGCAGATGCTTAAATAGGATTCTCGCGATATAGATGCAAACGCACTTGAGTCTGACTTAAGTGCGTTTTTTATTTCCCGCCCCAAAAAACAGATTGCCTTCTACGAGCCCACTCAAGACAAACTAAAGAAATGTCATTGAGATAACAGCTCAGACTTGCTTTTTTAGATAAGGCATTGCTTTAATAAAATCATAATAACAAGTCGTTGAGTCATAAGATTGCCAACATCAACAGCATTAGTTCTCGGTGGCGGTGGCGCTCGGGCCGCCTATCAAGTTGGAGTGTTAAAAGCACTGGTCCAGCTTTATCCGCGCAACCATGGTGTGCCATTTAAAATCATTTGTGGCACCTCTGCGGGCGCGATTAATGGCACCTCCATTGCCACCCATGCCTCCTGCTTCCACTTAGGCGTCAAAAAACTCGAGTGGGTTTGGCGCCATTTTGAAACCAGAAAGGTATATCGCGCCTCTATTCCCGGCGTGTTAAGTCATTTAGCCAAGATGGCACTCAAAGGCCTGCAGGATGATAAAGTGAATACCGACGCTGGCAGCCTGCTCGATAACGAGCCTTTACGGCATTTACTGAATGAACTCATCGATTTTAAGAGAATCGATCGTAATATCCGCAACGGCGCTCTAACGGCGCTCAGTGTCGATACCTCTTGCTATAACAACTCACGCTCGGTAACGTTTTTTCAAGCTTCGCGGGATATTGAAAACTGGACTCGCGCCAGGCGCAGCGGTGAGCGGCGGATGTTAAATACCGAACATCTTTTGGCAAGCTCGGCGATTCCCATGGTGTTTCCGTCAATTAAACTTAACCAAGCTTACTATGGTGACGGCTCAGTCCACCAGCTGGCGCCGCTTTCAAGTCCCATTCATTTGGGGGCTAATAAGCTATTAGTGATAAACCTAGATAGTCCCCATAAGCATTTTCCGATGGAGCTAGAATATCATCCGAAGACAGCGACCATTGCGGGTCATCTGCTGGATACTATCTTTTCCGATACCTTAAATAGCGATCTTGAGCGCCTAGAGCGGATTAACCATACACTGTCGCTTATTCCCGAAGAGAGCCGTACTCAACTGTCATTACATCCCATACAGACCTTAGTGATAAAACCCAGTGAAGACTTAAGTAAAATCGCCGCCCGTTTCTATGATGATATGCCTTGGGCAATTAAGACCTTACTGGGCTTTATTGGTATCGACAGGCAGTCAGACTCGAGTATAGTGTCCTATCTCTTGTTCGAAAAGTCCTACACCAGTGCCTTGATCGAATTAGGTTATAAAGATGGCATGGCTCAAATGGACGAGATAAAAGCGTTTTTTAATTTGGCATGAGGTATGGCTTAGCGCTTGTTATAAACCGCCAAATAAATCGATTTGAAGCACCACCTTCTGCGTGGTATAAAATAGGAGTCGCCTAAGAGTTATCCAGTGAATGTGGCAAACTCATTCTAAATTAAGGATTATTTGATGGCGAATCGGCAGCAAATCAGTCTAAAGTTTGAATAGCGAAACAGATTTAACATTGATCATTTAAGTTGAATCGCCTATCATGCTGTACTAGATTAGCTAAAAATTAGGTTAATTTTTTCTAAAAGGGAATCACGATGAAAAAAACTTCATTAGCACTTATTGCTGCTATTTCAATGTTAGGTTCAGTTGCAGCTAATGCTGATGCAACTACTGGTGGTACAACGACTGGTGCTGCAACGACTGGCGGCGCTACAGGTACTATCGTTGCGGGTAGTATCGCAGCTGGTGCAGTTGTAGCTGGTGGTTTAATTGCTGCAAATAGTTCTGAAGGCAACCCAGTCACTACAAGCAACTCTACATCAGTGTCATCTAACTAATTATTAGTTAGTACATATTGTTAACAGCCGCCTTTTGGCGGTTGTTTTTTTTATGACATTTAAAAGTTCTAAGTAAAAAAGTGAAAGCTTGAAATCACAACCACATATATCTACATTGTTCATCTACCATTATTGAGAATAAGCAACTCGGATGCGTGTATATAAAAAAATCTTACCCGTTTTTGCCATTTCGGCAATAATTGCAGGGCTCTCGGGCTGCAGCCAACGAATTAATGCCTTGAACGAAACCGCCAAACTCGCCTTTTTAGGAAGCGAAGATGTTGTGCTTTCCACTGAGCAAGTATCAGCAAATCCCTATGCCAGTATCTATGTAAAAATTGAAGATACACCTCAGGCATTTGTGGTTTTAGCTTTTGCTGAACCTAAAACCAGTCTATCGCCAGTAAAAAAGGCACCTGAAGCACTAGAGCTCAAATGGTTATCAGCAGATAAAGGTATGTTAGTTACAGTTAACGGCCGCTTAGTCAAAACCCACAATCTACTCACAGGTAATTTAAGTGCAGTCGAAAGTGATGAGCCTGACCCTTTACTACTAGGTTTGCATTTAAGCAATACACCCAGAACCTGGACTCGCACACTAGATTGGCAACCCGGTTATCATTACGGCTACGAAGCAAAATCAGAATTTAAATTGATTGCTGACGAAAATATTCTAATCAATGGTTCGTCCACTCAAGCTCTACATTTTAGTGAAAATGTCTCTGTGGAAGCCCTCAATATCGAATACCAAAATGATTTTTGGCTAGATCCACAAAATGGTAACGTCCTTAAGAGTCGTCAGAAGATTGCGCCTAATCAGCCATTTGTTGATATCACCTTACTTAAGCCTTTTGCTACTTAGTGGAGCCATGATGAGATCCTATATCACCCCGTTGGCACTGCTTATCAGCTCAGTGTTTTTACCTGCCGCTAAAGCCAATACTCAACTGTTTGTAAGCACCTCAGCCTCTAATTCGCCGCAGCTACAAATTACCTATCCCTCTGCGATTCGAGTAGGACAAGCTGTACAGGATGGATTAGCACAGCTTCCACTTTATAATCAAACGACAAGAGACGAAGCTATATCGATTTACTGGTTAGGCGCAACTTTGCTAGATCTACAAAATACAGCCAAACTAGAAGCCACTCGCCAGCATGTATTGCAGCAATTGGCAAATATGGGACAGCAAGCTGACAATAGTCAGTATATTGCGAAGCTTTCCAAATTTGCACAGTTCCTCCGAAATATTAAACTCGGACAAAGAGTTAATCAGCCATTAGATCTCGATTTAATCCGCATTACCGATGCCTATAACCCCATTATCGACGGTCAATTTTTATTAGTGTTGCCACCACGCCCAACAACAGTCACTGTAGTTGGTGCCGTGGCACAAACCAGTGAACAAGAGTGGCAATCGCGAGCCAGCAGTAAAAATTACTTGAAGCAAGCAGGTTTACTCGATAATGCAGAAAATAGCTTTGTATGGATAATTCAACCCGATGGTAACGCTATTCGCCAACCTATCGCCTATTGGAATCATCAAGCTCAGGATATCGCTCCTGGTGCAGTACTCTTTGTTGAGTTTTCAGCTCTCTTTGACGGCTACAGCACATTAAACAACAACATTATTGAATTACTCAAAAATCGGGCTCTGTAATGAAAAACTCGACTCCCACTTTGCATGCGTTCGGGCGTTTATCAGCGCTGTCCTTAGCACTGCTACCTTTATTACATGTTAACGCCGATGAATTTTCCTATCCCACACTGTTACCATCACAGTCAGATTTTGGTGGTGTTGGGCTAATGCAGATGCCAACAGGACGTATGGCACCTGAAGGTGAATTTAACTTTGCCACTACTTACAACGATGACTATCAACATTTTAGCGCTTCAGTGCAGCTCTTCCCTTGGTTTGAAACCACTATTCGCTACACCTTAGTACAAGACCTGCTTTACAGTAGCGATCCTAGCTTTAGTGGTAATACTAAATACACGGATAAAGGGATCGATTTTAAGATTCGTCTACTCGAAGAAAGTAACTGGCTCCCTGAAACCTCCATTGGCGTGCGAGACTTTGGTGGTACAGGTTTATTTGATGGTGAATTTATTGCTGCGACAAAGCGCGTCGGTCCACTCGATTTTACTCTAGGTATAGGTTGGGGCTATATTGGCAATAGCGGTAATCTCACTTCCGATAAAAAAGATCTTAATTACAACTGTGATAGAGATACTTCTTATGGGGGTAAAGGTGGCACTGTTGATTATCAGCGTTGGTTTAAAGGCTGCGCGGCACTCTTTGGTGGCGTTGAATATCAAACCCCTTGGGAACCTTTACGCTTGAAAGTCGAATACGATGGTAACGACTATCAATCAGATTTCCCAGTGGTTCGTGGTGATATAGCCATGCCACAGGACAGCAAATTTAACTATGGAATGCTTTATCGCTTTGGTGATTGGGGCGATCTACATTTAAGTTATGAGCGCGGTAATACGTGGACGCTCGGTTTTAGTCTGCAAACAAATTTTAATACCTTGTCGCAGATTAAACGTGATCCAGAGGCCGCAAAATATAAACCGCTTCCTGCTGCGCCATTAACGCATAGTCCGACAGAAACATCTAGACATGCAGACATGACTAAATCCGCACAAGATATTGAAAATATAAAAGCTTTATCAGTAAAAGATGACGAAGTGCAAGGCTCCGACCTCTTATCTACCTCATATCAAACCATGCCCGATACTAAAGTGGATTGGAATAAAGTTGCTCAGGATTTACAAACTATTGCTGGTTACGCAAACGCAAAAATTTACCTTGATAATGAAAGCATTACCGTTGTAGGTGAACAGACAAAATTCCGCGATAGAAATGAAGCGCATAAAAGAGCTGCCACCATTCTTGCCAACAATACTGATGCCAACTTTATTAAAGAGTATCGACTAATTGAGACTCGTTATAGTCAACCTATAACGGAAACCCGTATTGATGCCCAGAAGTTTGCCCAAGTCGCAAGTTATGGCTACCTCAATGCCAAAGTCACCGATGCAACTGTAGTGAGTATCCCAAGCTTACCTCATGGACAACTAGTCAATAATACTGATAAAGATTGGTTAGATAAGCTTAGCTTTGATGTTTCGCCCACCATGTCCCAATCCTTCGGCGGTTCCGAAGGGTTTTATATGTTTAGTATTGGAATGACAGGTAGTGCAAGTTACCGCTTTACCGATAACTTTGAGTTTTCAAGCTCTCTGTATCTTAACCTCTACGATAACTTTGATAAGTTTTTATACGAAGTTCCACCCGATGGCACTGACTTAAAACGTGTTCGCACCCTAGTTCGTCAATATATTCATGATAATCCAGTTCGGGTGAATAACCTGCAACTGACTTGGATGGATAATTTAACCGACAACATTTCTTTCCAAGCCTACGGCGGCTATTTAGAAATGATGTATGGTGGTGTGGGCACAGAGGTTCTCTATCGACCACTTAACAGTCAATGGGCTTTTGGTATCGATGTGAATTATGTTAAGCAGCGCGATCCAGACAGCATGCTAGGCTTCTTTGATGATGAGCATCAATTTGACTCACTCACTAACCGCCCCTATCGAGTGCAAACGGGTACAATAACAGGTCATGCATCTGTCTATTATCAACCTGACTGGTTCCCCAATACCTTATTAAGGATCAGTGCAGGCCAGTATTTAGCCGAGGATAAAGGAGTAACGGTTGATTTCTCCAAACAATTCGATAGCGGTGTGATTGTTGGCGCTTTCGCCACTAAGACTAATCTTTCATCAGATGAGTATGGTGAGGGCAGTTTTACTAAAGGCTTCTACGTGTCGATTCCATTTGACTTGATGACCATTAAATCAACCCATAGCCGTGCGACAATCAGTTGGATGCCGCTGACACGCGATGGTGGTCAAACATTAGGCCGCAAGTACAGTCTATATGATGTAATGGATGCTAGAGATCCTTGGTTCACACGTGCAAGCATCACAAGTGAGTCTGTCAAATAATGCATAATGCCGTGAGTACCTAAAGCTAGGTACTCACGGCGGCTTTTGCATCCCTCTCCGAAAGTATTGGTGGTTCGTTGCGTAACGGCCAGTCAATTGCAAACTCAGCACTATTCCATGCCAGCACATATTCATCATCTGGCGCGTAATAATCAGTGCAGCGATAAATCACATCGGCATATTCACTCAGCACATAAAAACCATGGGCAAAGCCAGGCGGGATCCACATTTGCAAATGGTTATCAGCAGAAAGCACACGCCCTACCCATTTACCATAGGTTTCTGATTGCGGCCGAATATCCACAGCGACATCAAAAATACTGCCTGCACAAACACGGACTAATTTGCCCTGCGGATGCTTGCATTGGTAGTGCAAGCCACGTAATACGTGTTGTTGTGAGCGACTGTAATTATCTTGCACCAACTCAGGCGCCTTTAATCCTCGACTTTGAAAACATTCAGTGAAATACGACTGCCGAAATGTTTCCATAAAAAAACCGCGTTCATCACCAAATACTTGCGGTTCGAACACCAATACTTCTGCAAGCTCGGTTTCAATGCACTTCATTAAACACCTGCTTATTTAATAATCCTAAAAGATACTCACCATAACCGCTTTTAAGCAAAGGTTGTGCTAAAGCAGTAAGCTGCGCAGCATCTATCCAACCAGAATGAAAAGCAACCTCTTCAGGACAGTTCACTTTCAACCCTTGGCGTTTTTCTATAGCAGCAATAAATTGTGTTGCTTCAGCCATCGCATCCGGCGTTCCCGTATCGAGCCAAGCAGTGCCCCGCCCCATTATTTCTACCTGCAATTCCCCCAACAGAAGATATTGATTGATTAGATCAACGATCTCCAACTCGCCCCGCGCCGAAGGCATCACTTTTTTAGCCCATTCACTAGCCCTGTTATCAAAGAAATACAATCCAGGAATAGCATAGGAAGAACGCGCAACTCGGGGTTTCTCTTCGATTGAAATCGCCCTTCCTCTCTTATCAAACTCGACAACGCCGTAGGCATTCGGATTAGCCACATGGTAGCCAAAAACGGTCGCCCCCACTTCGAGTAGATAAGCTCTATGCAAGTTTGTGCTCAGTTGCTGCCCATAAAATAAGTTATCGCCCAGAATCAACGCACAGGCCTCTCCCGCCAAAAAAGCCTCTCCGATAATAAGTGCTTCGGCTAATCCCTTTGGAGAAGGCTGTACCGCATATTCAAGCTGAATGCCCCAACGGTGACCATCACCAAGCAATGCCTGAAAAAGAGGCAAATCACTGCGTGTACAGATAATTAAAATCTCTTTTATGCCAGCCTGCATTAAGGTCACAAGTGGATAATAAATCATTGGTTTATCGTAAATAGGCAATAACTGCTTACATACAACCTGTGTCATCGGATATAGGCGAGAACCGGTCCCGCCAGCCAATAAAATGCCTTTTCTCATTGATATATCAAGGATTAGTGAGTCAAAGTGAAGGGATGATTGTAACATATAAATGCCGATAAAGCTGAATGGCGCGAGGTCTCAAACAAGGCCGTATTACCGCCTAAACAATGTGCTTAGGTCATTTCTCAGGGATCTGTATTTCAACTTTCACACCTTGATATGGAGATGAGGTCAGCATAATGGTGCCATGAAGTTTTTGCGTCACTAAATTATAAATAATCGACATGCCAAGACCTGTGCCGCCGTCTTTACGTGCGGTAGTGAAGAAAGGCTCGAAGGCTTTCAGTTTAACCTCATCGGTCATCCCTACCCCATTATCTTGATACTGCATACAAATATTCGAGTCTTGTTTTTGTACTCGAATAGTGATGATTTTATCCCCCGTAAAACTCTCAGGAAATCCATGGCGAAAGCTATTAGCCACTAAATTAGTGAAAATCTGTGCGATGGCACCAGGGTAAGATTCGATAAAGATGTCGTCATCAAGCTCCACATTTAAGGCAATATTCTTCTTACGCATTAACGGCCTTAATGAGCTGAAAATTTGAAAAATGTAGGTCTTTAAATTAAACCGCTCACGTTCTAGCACCGATTGGTCTGCGGCGGTGCGCTTAAAGTTATGGACTAACTCAGCTGCTCGCGAAAGATTGCGCTCAATCAACCCTAAACCATCCTGCATGGTATTGATAAAGGATAAAAATCTATCCTCATCGAGATCATTTTGCTCGAAAGCCGTTTTCAATAATGCCACTTCATCTAAACAATGGGTCACGGATGTCACGGCAATCCCGAGAGGCGTATTGACCTCGTGAGCAACCCCTGCGACCAAACTCCCTAAGGCCGCCATTTTTTCGTTTTCAACTAGATGGTGTTGTATTGAGCGCAAATCCGATAATGCGGTTTCAAGTTCTTGCGTTCGCTGTTCAACCTGAACTTCCAAATCCGCATTAATAGCTTTTAGTTGATGCTGATAATCCAAAATCTCTTTTGCGCTCATGGCTCTGCCGAATAAATCGGCCAGCGCTGAAGCAAAGGCCCTTTCATCTCGCGTCCATTCTCGAGCCACACCTTGATGCTCGGAGCAGATAATGCCGACCATTTTTCCGCGATGACGTATGGGACTATCTAACAGAGAACTAATACGATTAGGGACTAAGTAGGCACTAACAAACTCATGGGTCGCCCCATCAGTTTGCGCATGATTCGCGACAATAGCGCGCTCATTATCTAATAGACTGAAATAATGTGGATAATCCTGCCGGGTTAATATCAACGCCTCTTGCCTGTGCATATTATCGAGCAGGTAAAAGCAATGCATACTTTGGTGATCTTCACTCCATAACCAAATACCAGCACGGGTGATTTTTAACCCTTGGCACACAGATGACACGATAAGTTGTGAGGCCTCAATAAGATCGCCACCATCAATGATGGATGAACGACTTACATCGAATAAAATCCTGTCTAACATACGTGTCATAATGCAGATTTACCCCGCGTGGTACCGCCTGACTTAAAAATGAGGCAATGAACTTGGTGACCCAAGCTTAAGTGATTCTCTTTAGTATAGATTCAATCTGCAAACACACTAGTTGAGATGCACTCGCTAGTTACAATAGGTTTTGCAGATCAATGCCTAGTGCTGTTTTACCTAAACACGCCGATAAAAATCATCCAACTCTTAGCACTTTTTTTGCTGAACTCGTAATGAAGTTCAAACACATAAAGTCCGTCTTTAACATTAAGACACTCAAAGAAACACCAGACATAAATAAGGTTGGAACCCGTAATGATGGCGGTTATCATCACACGACAGCCAATTAATCAAACGGTTAAGATGAATATGAAACTTTCACAGATATCACTCGCCCTTCTCGCTTTAATGATTACCGCATGCAGTGAGCCAGCTAAGACAGTGGCTAATGAGCCTGTCGCTGCGCCACATCAAGATACGCAAACAAACCTACCACTTAGCGATACCAGCCAAAATGCGCTTGATTGGCCCGGAGTATATGAAGGCGTTATCCCCTGTGCAAGTTGCGAAGGGATCCAAACCACACTCACGCTCCAAGCGGATAATAGCTTTGAATTAAAGAGTATTTACTTGGGTAAAGATGAGTCCATCTTTAAAGTGGCAGGAAAATTTGACTGGGATAGCAATGGCTCAAAAATCACCTTATCCGATGGCACTAAATACTTGGTAGGGGAAAACCAACTGTTTATGTTAGATATGGAAGGTAATCGGGTAAGTGGCGAACTAGCAGAACATTACATTTTGAAGAAGAAAGAGATTCAGCTGTGAACGCAGTATGCAGCGATGCGCCACTGCATTATGCGCCGAAGTAGGTATCCTCTGTACTGAAACTATCCATAATCAAAAGAGAAGCTTAATTTGAATCCCAATATCCAGATCATCCGTTATGAAGAATGCGAATCGAGCTTATGGAAAAACGGTGGTGGCAGTACTAAGCAACTGTTGATATGGCCAAAGGGGGCAAATCTAAGCAACTTTGATTTTAGGATCAGCATCGCCACCATTTCGAGCGATGCTCCCTTCTCACTCTTCCACGGCATCGATAGACAGCTATGTATATTGGAAGGTGAAGGGGTAAGACTACACATCAAGGGGAATGATTTAGGACAATCGGATGAAATCGTTCTGCGCCCGAACGATCCTCCATTGTGCTTTAGCGGGGAAACTCAAATCGAGAGCAAGCTATTAGCTAATCAGATCTTAGACTTTAATGTGATGACGAGGCGCGGCAACTACACAGCAAGAATTGAGCGCATCGAGTGCAATGGCAAAGTCCAGATTGAAACCAAGGTGAACAGTGCTCACCAGCCCACGAATACCCAGCCTATCCATTTTTTGCTGCCGCTTGCGCCAATCAGCTGTATTTATCAAGGAGAGAAGATAGCACTGCAAAGTTACGATCTGTTGCAATTAGCAGAGACGAAAAATACTACTGTGGGATGCTTAACATTGATAAGCCGCCAAACAACGCAGCTGATACGCGTGTATATTGAAGCAACTCAGCCATAGATAGCTGAAACTCCAAGCTAAAAACTAATGCCTGAAGCCTGAATCGATAAAGTAGCATTAACGACACTTCCACTGAACTCAATTAGCACTAGATTAAATATGTTGGAGATTAAGGAATCACTGTAAAGTGAAATCAAAAGCAAGTGATTGTGCCAGTATTTGCCATTGCTGAAAGCTATTTCGCTTGCTGTGAAATCATCCACTCTACCGCCCTTCTAAGACCTGATTCAAACGACTCTAGCGGTTGCCAGCCCAATTCATGTTGAATTTTACTAGCATCAATCGCATAACGAATATCGTGTCCAGGGCGGTCAACAACATGCTCAATCAAAGCTGCAAAACCATCTCCTTTCATCGCACGTGATTGCGGATGAGTAGGTACTAACTCCTCAAGTAATAAGCAAATTTGCTTAACTACAGCGAGATTAGTTCGCTCACAGCAACCACCAATATTGTAGGTTTGTCCAAGCTGACCTTGTGTCGCCACTAAATAGAGCGCTTTTACATGGTCATCCACATACAACCAATCACGCACTTGTTGGCCATTGCCATAAATGGGCATCGATTTGCCTTGTAAGGCATGATTGACCATCAACGGGATCAGTTTCTCAGGGTATTGAAACGGACCATAGTTATTCGAGCAGTTAGTGATCACTATCGGTAAACCATAGGTTCGATGCCAAGCTCGAACTAAGTGATCCGCCGAAGCTTTACTCGCTGAATAAGGAGAGCTGGGATCGTAGGCTGAAGTCTCACTAAACAATCCAGTATCCGCGAGCGAGCCAAAAACCTCATCGGTTGAAACATGATGGAAGCGAAACTGTACTTTTTGCGAACTATCCAGTTGTGTCCAATAGCGACGAGCCGCCTCTAACAGAGTGAAAGTCCCCAAAATATTGTTTTGGATAAATCCCGCAGGGCCTTCAATAGAACGATCAACATGAGTTTCGGCGCGAGATGCATCACTATATTGGGCTTAAATTGCTCAAATAGAATATCTAGTCTCGCGCCATCACAGATATCAGCCTTCGCAAATTGGTAGCGTGGATGATTGCTAATACCAATTAAGGCATCGGGGTGGCTAGCATAGGTTAATTTATCAATATTGAGCACATGACAGTTTGTCGCTTGAATAAGCAGACGCACCAAAGCCGAACCGATAAACCCAGAACCACCTGTAACCAGAATTCGCATTATTTCTTCCAGACAACACAGCTTAGAAAACAACAAGAAATGGAGTATATCAGAAAGTAGAACAGGCTAGCGCCCTGCTAGAACGCTTTGCTTTTAGGTGCTAGGTGCTAGGTGCTAGGTGCTAGGTGCTAGGTGCTAGGTGCTAGGTGCTAGGTGCTAGGTGCTAGGTGCTAGGTGCTAGGTGCTACTAGAGCCTAAAACAGCACTTCTTGCAACACCTCTAGCTGCAGCCCTTTTGGCTGCATCCTAACAGTTGCGAAGCAACGCCCTAGATTCTATCTCCTCGCCTATGCCACTTTAACGGCCTGAGCGATATATTCAGCTTGTTGTTGAGTCAAGCTAATATCCGTTGACTCCACCATCACTCGGATTAAAGGCTCTGTTCCTGATTTTCGTAGCAATACACGACCTTGATTTCCTAATACTTCTTCAGCGGCTATCACTGCCTGTTTAACACTGTCTTTGCTTAAAATACTATCTGCGCAACCCGATGTTAAACGTACATTGATAAGCACCTGTGGTAATTTAGTCATCTCCGCTTTTAGTTCAGCTAAACGTTTGCCTGACTCTAGAACGGCTTTAAGTACCTGTAAAGAAGCCACTATACCATCCCCAGTAGAAGCATGTTTTAAACTCAAAATATGGCCAGAACCTTCACCACCCAACTGCCAACCTGTTTCTTTGAGTTGTTCAACAACATAGCGGTCACCAACTTTAGCTCGCACAAAGGGTATATCCATTCCTTTGAGTGCCAGTTCTAAACCAAGGTTTGACATTAACGTGCCAACTACCCCGCCCTGCATCTCACCTTTTTGATAAGCCGCTTGCGCCAAAATAAACAAAATCTCATCGCCATCAACCACATGACCATTATGGTCAACAAACATCACTCGGTCGGCATCACCATCGAGCGCAATACCTAAATCCGCTTCGTGGATCATCACCGCAGATTGCAAGCTATCTAAATGTGTCGCACCGCAATGATCGTTAATGTTCACGCCGTTGGGTTTGTCATTAATACTGATCACCTCAGCCCCTAACTCACGGTAAACGTTCGGTGCAATATGGTAGGCAGCGCCATGAGCACTATCGACAACAATCTTTAATCCCGCCAGGCTTAAATGATTAGGGAAGGTTCCCTTACAAAACTCAATATAACGACCCGCAGCATCATCAATACGGCGCACTTTGCCTAGCTTTTCAGAAGCAACACATTGCAACGCATTATGCTCCAGCGCTTGTTCTAACAGCGCTTCAATTTCAAGCTCTTGTGCATCATTTAGCTTGGTACCTGTGTTTGAAAAAAACTTAATACCGTTATCATAAAAAGGGTTATGGGAAGCACTGATCACCACGCCAGCGTCAGCTCTAAAGGTTGAAGCTAAATACGCCACAGCAGGCGTTGGCATCGGGCCAATCAAAGCCACATTTACACCAGCAGCAGAAAAACCCGCTTCCATTGCGGATTCCAGCATATAACCGCTAATTCGGGTATCTTTACCAATCAACACTTCTTTCGTGCCAGTAGATGCAAGTACCGTCCCAGCCGCCCAACCTAACCTCATCGCAAAGTCAGGAGTAATAGGAAATGTCCCTACCTTGCCGCGCACACCATCGGTACCAAAATACTTCCTAGACATATGAAATCCCTAATCAAATTAAAACAAAAAGCCAGCTTAAGTTAGCTGGCTTTTGCAAAAATAGTCTTACAATTATTCTTTTCTAAACCAAGTCAAAAGTTGCCACACATTAGCAAGCGCCCAATTGTAAGCCGCAAAAATAGCTAAAAAACTAACAAACATAATTGAGTCGGGAACTTGAGCCAAATCCGCGCCAACACCAATCACTGCCAGTAAAAGTGAAGCAAGCGATATCCTGATCAAAGTTTGCTTTCGATTATAACCCGCGCGCTCAAAAATATGATGCAAATGATCACGATCGGGTTTAAATGGCGACATACCTTTTTTAACTCTTCTGTACATAATCGCAGCCATATCCATTAACGGGATCGCGATAAGGTACAATGCCGTAACAGGAGAGAAAACTTGTCCTTGTTGTATATGATTACTATCAGCTTGCGTGCCCAATACCAATAACCAAACAACCGTTAAACCAATCAACATGCTGCCAGCATCACCCATGAAAATCTTATCGAAAGATGCGAATGGCCAACGCAAGTTAAACAGCAGGTATCCTATTATTGCCCCAATGAATAGTAAAGGAAGTACAAACCAACTATTACCAGCCCAATAGAACAAAAAAGCTAATGACGAAAAGGTAACAAGACTCAACATCCCTGCTAAGCCATCAATACCATCCACCATATTAAAGGCGTTAATAGCACCTATCACCGCAACAGTGGTTACAAAAATGCCAACATAGCCGAGTTTAAACTCAAAAAAGTACAAAATATGCCCAAATGTCGTAAGGTATAACCCTGCCCCAAAAATCAAAATAGAGGCTGTAATCACTTGGGCTGCTATCCGCACACGTACAGATAAATCATACTTATCATCAAGCACACCAAGAAAGAGGATTAACGCAGCGGAAATGAGATATAAATTAAAGATTTGGCTTTCAGGCAAAACAACACTCGACACTAGCAAGACACTACAATAAATAGAAACCCCACCAATCAGTGGGATTGCACCTTCATGCAACTTACGCTCGTTGGGCAAATCAACTAAACCAACACGCTGTGCGATAGGATTTAAGATCTTGATAGCGACACAAGTTAAACAAAAAACACTTAAAAGCGGTATGAGGTATTCCATCACTCTCTTCCTTAAGCCAAATACACCATGTTCAAAATGAGACTAATCACATTTTATTTCAAAAAAATGACACTGGATTATAGCAGTTGAATCGACACCGGATAAGCACCTAAAAGCTAAAAATCTAACAATTTCACTAACGTATTAAATTGATTTAAAAAACTTTACGTCTCTACGCAAAAATGCAGTAATACGCCAAATGTTATTCATTATCGTAAAATAACAAGCAAAAGTAGCCAAAAATGCATAAAACATAATATTTTCATCTATTTTAGCAAGCTCAGACCAAATACCAATGGCTGCCATAGTCCCTGCAGCTGTGCAAATCATCATAAGTGACATATGGGAGGTTAATCCAAGACGTTGACAAATATGGTGTAAATGCTCTCGGTCGGGTTTAAATGGCGATTGGCCTTTACGAATACGGCGGATCATGATGCACACCATATCCATCAGCGGTAAAGCAATTAGCCACAATGCGGTAACCGGGCGAATGGCGGTAGCTCGCTCACCCTGACTGGCCACAATCAGCAGCCAAATGACAGTAAAGCCGATAAAAATGCTCCCCGCATCGCCCATGAACACCTTAAAACGTCGCCCGAACGGAAAGCCTAAATTAAGCATGATGTAAGGCAGCATCGCTGTAACCAGCAAACCACAAAAAATAGCAAAACCATACATACCATGCAGATAAAATAAAATACCTAAGCCGCCAAAAGTGACAGACGCTAAACCGCCCAGCAAGCCGTCAATGCCATCGACCATATTAAAGGCATTTATCGCACCAATAACCGCAAAGATAGTCAGCAAAATACTAATAGGCTCGGGCAAATATATCGCCTCGCTGCCCATCAAGTAGCCTAAATTATATAAACTGCGCTCTCCTATCACGATCATTAACAGTGATATAAGCGCCTGAACCACTAGCCGAAGTTTAAAGCTAATATCGAAGCGGTCATCAATCGCACCAATAACCACAAGAATAAAGGCGCAGCTCGCATACAAAACCGGTTCAATTAACAGCGTTGGAATAAGCCACAACACCAACATCATGGTCATAAATACGCTCACCCCACCGACCAAGGGGATTTGGCCAGTATGGTGTTTACGCTCATTCGGTTTATCGACCAAACCAATTCGTTGAGCGACCTTGCGAAATACAAACAAACTGATAAAAGAAATTAGAAAAGTAAATAAAACAGCGATGTTTGCTGACATAACAAAACTCTAAAAAGCTGGGACTAGGGACTAGGGACTAAAAAGTCGGGAGCCTGGCCTATAAAGCGGAAACTAAGGAGTCGCGAGCCTGGAAAAAGGGACTAAAGCAGAGCGCTCGTATATTCGCAACTAGAACCTCGAAGCAGCGTTTACGCTGCGCTCTATAAGCCCGCAAAGCGGGCGCTCTGACCGCAGGCTTTCGTCAATCACTTCCAAACAAATCGCGCGTATAAACCTTATCCGCCACATCGGCTAACTCTTTAGCCATACGGTTAGACACAATCACATCGGCAACCGCTTTGAAAGCGGTCAAATCTGTCACAACACGAGAATGGAAAAACTCTTTCTCTTTAAGTACTGGCTCATACACAATGACCTCAATGCCTTTAGCTTTAAGGCGCTTCATAATGCCTTGAATGCTGGAGGCGCGAAAGTTATCCGAACCCGACTTCATAATTAGGCGATAAATCCCCACAACCTTAGGGTTGCGGCTTAAAATAGAGTCAGCAATAAAATCTTTACGGGTCGTGTTTGACTCAACGATAGCGCCAATAATGCTATTAGGTACATCTGCATAATTAGCCCGTAATTGCTTAGTATCTTTAGGTAAACAGTAACCACCATAACCAAAGGATGGATTATTGTAGTGATTACCAATACGTGGATCTAAACACACACCTTCGATTATTTGGCGCGAATCTAAACCATGAGTCTCAGCATAAGTATCAAGCTCATTAAAGTAAGCTACACGCATCGCAAGATAAGTATTAGAGAATAATTTAACCGCTTCGGCCTCGGTCGAATCAGTAAATAAAACTTCAATATCTTTTCTCACTGCGCCTTGCACTAATAAATCAGCAAATATTTTTGCGCGCTCGCTACGCTCACCGACAATAATCCGCGATGGATGCAAGTTATCGTAAAGCGCTTTCCCCTCACGCAAAAACTCTGGGGAGAATAAAATATTTTCGCACTGGAACTTTTGCTTAACCTTGGCGGTAAAACCAACCGGTACTGTGCTTTTAATCACCATCACCGCATTAGGGTTAATGGCTAACACATCTTGAATGACCGACTCAACAGTAGAAGTGTTAAAATAATTCGTTTTTGGATCGTAATCCGTTGGCGTAGCAATAATTACAAAATCAGCATCTTCATACGCCAGTTGTTTATCCAAGGTCGCGGTTAAATTAAGCTCGCGCTGCGCCAGATATTCTTCAATTTCAGCATCAACAATCGGTGATTTGCGAGCGTTAATTAACTCCACTTTACCCGCGATAACATCAACCGCAGTAACTTGATGGTACTGTGCCAAAAGCACAGCATTAGATAAACCTACATAACCTGTACCAGCAATAGCAATTTTCATTTTTAACTCATATACGTAAAAAGATGGCGACTTAAATATCGACTACACATCCCAAAATCAAGTTAACAAGCGAAATAGCCTTTTCGCTAGAATTTGACTCAACATAACAACGTAACTCAGGAGCGTTACCAGAAGGCCGTAAGTGGACAATATCACCATTTGTCAGTGTTATTCGAAGTCCATCAGTTGTATTAACTGATAACACCTCAAATTGGCCGAGCGATAATTTAGTTAGTAAGTCTTTTGGTGATGCAATGCCCTGTGCAATTAGCGCAAGACTTCGCTCCCTTGAAAAATTCTGGATTCGATCACTTGCCGTAAAAATTGGAGGGAGCTGTGCTACTAACTTAGAGATAGGGCCATTAGCAGCCATCGCTAACACAGCAAGAGCAGGAAGCAGAGCATCACGCGTAGGTAACGCACTTAATTTTACACCATTAACTTCGAGCTCTGAACCCAATAAAAATCCACCGTTGGCTTCAAAACCCGCTATGCATGAATACTGAGTCTGCAATGTAGTAAATGCTTCTATCACATAAGGAGAACCAATTTTAGTACGTAAAACTTGCTTAAAAGAGTTACTAGCTTCAACTGCAGAATTGCAACTGACAGGAATAGCAAGCGCTTCGACTCCTAAAAACTGAGCTGCGAGTAAGCATAAAATGTCACCACGAAGATAAGTACCTGTTTCATCAGATAACAACGGTCGATCACCATCACCATCAGTGGAAAAAACCGCATCTAATTGATACTCTTTTTGCCAACGCTGTGCCATTTCAATATCTTTCGAACTAACAGCTTCAGTATCTATTGGCACGAATTGATCGCTACGGCCAAGACTAACAACCTCAGCACCTAGCCTCTGAAATAACTTAGAATAGAGGTCGCGCCCAGCACTGGAATGCTCATAAATACCAATACGTTTACCCACTAATAAAGTAGGACTAAATAAATCAAGATAACGGCCAATGTAAGACGTTACAGCAACATCAGAAACGGCGGGTAAATCGCAAACCTCAGCCTGAATCAACTCAGAGTCAGCAGCGAGAATAGCTAACTCATCAGCTTTTGTGATTTCACCATCGGGGCGATAGAACTTAAGGCCGTTACGATCAAATGGAATATGGCTACCCGTAACCATAATGGCAGGAATGTTTTGCTGCAGAGCCATAAAAGCTAATGCAGGCGTTGGCACAACGCCAAAGTAAATGGGCTGCACGCCTAATGCTATCAAGGCGCTGGCACAAGCCTGTGCCATTGCATAGCTACTCGGCCGATTGTCAATCGCAATAGCAACACTATCAAATGTAAAATTCTGCTGCATCACGCCAACAAAGGCTTGAGTAAAAGCCATGCAAACCTGCGGCGTAAAGTGAGTGACTAACCCTCTGGCACCACTAGTACCAAAAGCAATAACACTTTCCGATAAAACTGAACTAGTGCTCGGCATAAACTACTTCCCTTCTACTCGTCCGTATCTATCTTCAAAACGAACAATATCATCTTCACCGAGGTACGAACCGGATTGCACTTCAATCAGCTCAAGATCAACTTTACCTGGATTTTCTAGCGCATGAATGACACCTACAGGTATATAAGTTGATTGATTTTCTGTTAACAGAATATCCTTATCACCGTTAGTCACTTTCGCCGTACCAGAAACAACAATCCAATGCTCCGCACGGTGATGGTGCATTTGTACCGATAACTTAGCGCCTGGTTTTACGGTAATACGCTTAACCTGAAAACGATCGCCATTATCGATAGAGTCATACTTACCCCAGGGGCGATATACCTCACGATGGAAAGTCACCTCGCTACGCTGCTCCGCTTTAAGCTGGCCGACAATCGCTTTTACATGTTGTGATTGATCTTTATGGGCAACTAATACCGCATCCTTAGTATTAACAATTACCAAGTCCTCAACACCCACAGTGGTGATAAGTTTATTGCCACCAAATACTAAAGTGTTTTTAGTATCAACAGCTTTAACATCGCCATTGAACACATTACCATCGGCATCTTTACCTGAGACTTCCCATAAAGCCGCAAAACCGCCTACATCGCTCCAACCTGCATCCATTGGCACTACCACAGCATCTTTAGTCTGCTCCATCACCGCATAGTCGATAGAATCATCTGGGCAAGCTTCAAAGGCAGCTTTATCAATGCGAATAAAATCGCTGTCATTATTTTGCACTTGCATAGCAAGCTCACAGGCAGCGTAGATATCGGGGCGATAAACTCTTAATTCGTCAAGATAACGGCTGGCTTTAAACAAAAACATGCCACTATTCCAGTAATAATCACCGCTTGAGACATACACTTCAGCAGTGGCTAAGTTAGGTTTTTCAACAAAGCAATCAACAACATAACCATGCTGACAAGCATCGCCACGCTTAATATAACCGTAACCCGTTTCAGGTTTATCACCCACAATACCAAAAGTGACTAGCTTACCCGTAGCAGCTAACTCAGCGGCCTTGCTAACCGACTGTTGAAATGCAGCAACATCTTCTATCACATGGTCAGCCGCTAACACCAATAATAAGGGGTCTTGTCCTAACTCAACCGCTTTAAAGGCCGCTAAAGCAATTGCAGGCGCGGTATTACGGCCAACAGGCTCTAACAAAATACCGTTATGTTTAACACCTAACAGCCTTACCTGCTCTGCCGCGATAAAGCGATGCTCTTCATTACAAATCAACATCGCAGGTGCATGCTCAATACCATTTAAGCGGCTGATGGTGTTTTGCAGCATAGTGGCGTTGCCAGAAAGCGATAAAAACTGTTTAGGAAAATTGCCACGTGAAAGCGGCCATAAACGAGTGCCGGAGCCTCCTGCCATAATAACAGGTAAAATATTTTTCATAAATTAGGTCAAATATTGAAGAATAATAAACACTCAATTTTGAAGTCAAAAGTTGATTTCAAAATGCAGAGCATGATACAAACTGATACACCCAAGAATAACCCACAACTACTAAAATCATACATAAAACATGACTTAAGGCAAATTTACTGTAAAATTTGCAAAAGTTTTAACTTAAAGTCGGAATCATTAACTGCAATACTTTGTGGATCATAGTTGACAGCCTCAGGAAGACCGCCACGATTAGCAACAATGACGGGGATTCCAAGAGTTTTAGATTCAACAGCAACACGCCCAAAGGCCTCGTGCCACTTTGAAGGAACTAAAACTACATCTGCATAAATGAATGGGTAGCAGTTATCTGAACTCCATCCCATGTGCTTGACATTTACTAAGTCAGACTTAAAGGAAGTATTTTTCCCAAATATATAAAATTGAATTTGTGGCAAATCTTTAGCTAATGACAAAAAAATATCAATACCTTTCAATGCTGAATCACCTATCAAAACAACGCCTTTTGTGCAATTAGTGGTCTTAGATAAAAGGTTATACTTATTTAACAAACCATCAACATCAACGTATGGATATACGACAGTTGATTTTACATTAAAAAGTCTTAATACTTCAGACTGGATAAACTTAGAATTTGAAATTAAATTATTAGCAAGATGAAGTGCTACATAGTTATCTCGACAATAAACTAACTGAAATAATTTCATAATCGAATCTTTTAAATTTTTAATGTAATATTTAGCACCAGCATGATAATTTCTAAAAATATTTAGTGAGGATTCATCTCGCAAATAATATGTTGAACTTATACCTTTAGAATTTGCATAAGATATAGCTATGGGAGCCCAAACTCCCTGAGTGATTATTTCATCAAATTCACCAGGTAAATTCTTTAAGAATTTCAAAAGCATCCTTTTATTATAAAAATACTCAAGATGCTCAAATCTTTCAAATTTTAAATAATCATTCACGTAGAACTGTGTATAAGGATGAAAACAATCAAGACTAAAACAAGAAGAATTCCGTTTTAAGTTTACAAAAGTAAAATAACAGTTATCACGCTTTTTTAACTCTTCCAACAAACTACGTTCAGCACCACCGAGGATATAAGGAAAGTTTTTACAAACCACAAGAATTCTTTTCAATTTAAAGTACCTTTATCTTGAAAACTTTGCAATAAAATCCTTTGACTAACTTCAAGAGTATTTGATTGCAGATAAACCTTTCTAGAATCTGATGGTTTATAAACACTTTCAGTCAATCGTTTTATTGAATTAATAAACTCATCTGCAGTATTACAACGAAAAACGGAAGAACATCCGGCAACATCGTAGCCTACAAGGCTTTCATCCGTTCCTAAAAAATACATATTAAACATAAAAGCTTCCGCCGTTTTTGTCTTCATCCCAGAGCCGTGAAATATAGGACTTATTACAATAGAGCTATCAACATAATATTCATCTACGTTATCAACCTCTCCTACTATCGTCACCCTTGGATGGTTTATTCCAAGAGAAGAGTCCATACCTTGACCTATAATCAGCAGTTCATTTTCAACTGAGTCTATAACATTATCTACAAACCACTTAATTCCGAATCGATTTGCATAAAAATTACTACCAATGAAAATTAATTTAGACAATGAAATTGGTTTAGTATTAAATAACATACCAGCACATCTATCCTTTAAGGGCAAAGGAATAATTGTAGCTTTAAGATCAGATGATTGAGTTGGATATAATTTATGAATATTTTTTATATCTCTATCATTCATAACTATAGTATTATCTGCATATTTTATTGACAAGTATTCATTGATGTATGTATTTAAGAGAAACAACACATGAATATATTCACCTGACTTAATTCTCTCTAAAGTATATTTAAACTCTACATTATGATGAAAAACAAATATTTTTGCGTTGGTTTTTTTAGCAATCAACCTAACCAACCAACCATATGTTGAACCATCGATCCAAACATGACTAAGGTTATTGGCGGATATCAAATTGACTATTTCGCGTTCTTGGGTGTAAGACAAACCAAAACCTCTAAGAATAAAAAGTGAAAAAAATCTATTCAAATTACTACTGTATGATGAAATTTCAAACTTCAATAACGATGAAAAATGTGTAAGTGACGAAAGCAACGACAAGAACTGATTAGAAACTACAGAACCACCATCTTTTTTCTTAGGGAACTTTGAAATATACAAAAGTTTCATACTGCCCTCCAAAAATTAAATATCATCATTCTTTAACCTGTAACTTAAATGTTTTCTCAAACCTAGAAAGACGTAAAAACAAACATATATAAGCGAGCTAAGAACAGTTTGATTGCCAACAACTCTTAAAACTTTATATTGTTTTTTTACTTCCACCAACTTATTAGATGAAATACTTTTATGGCCAATACGATAAAAGGCAAAATTACCCTCATACTTATTTGCTTGACCAAACTTTTTTGTTAAAAACAACCATGTTGCATAATCTTCTTTATCGATATTAGGCATAAAAAAATTGCCTGTAATTTCACGATCAATCATGACGGTCAAACAGCCTATTGGACATGAATATAATAATCGTTTAAAAGAGACACTTTTAGGAGTAAAAAAAGAACCCACAGGAAAATTAATTTGCTCTCTAAAAGTAGAATAATCACCATAACTAAAATAACTACCACTGGTACGCATATACGATATTTGTGTTAACAACTTACTCTGATGCCAAATATCATCACTATCTAAGAAGCAGACAAATCTTCCTTTAGCGATTTTTAGCCCAGTATTTCGTGCATACGAAGCTCCTGGAAAAGTTTTATTTTCAACAACAACCACTCGCGAATCTTTTATACTTTCAATAATATTTAATGTGCTATCAGTAGATCTATCATTGCATATTATTAATTCAAAATTAGAATATGATTGGTTTAGCACACTATTTACACTATCCATAATCGTAGCACTAGAATTGTGTGCAGGCATAATTATTGAAACCAAGTCTTTCAAAGCAATTCCTATATAAAACTATGTTATGAAGATAACCTTACTTATCTATTAAAAATAAATAAGTAAGGTATATTCGGATCTTTTATTGGATTTAATGTACCTAAATACAGTGAATAAATAAGTAATGGAAACAAAACTAAAAAACCGACTACACGCGCAATCTTTCTTGGGTTAAATATTTCAATATAGTAAGGCAACAATGGAATTAAAGCTGTTAAAAAATAAAGAGAGATTCTTGATGCATGACCATATTGAATTAATATCAAAAATAATATTACACCAAATGTAAAAGTATTAATTAAAAATTCAAAACACGGTTCTGACTTCACATTCCTTCTAAAAACCAGACAAAAAAACCAAATTCCTAGCAACAGAAAAGCTATTGCGTTTCCTCCTCCTACGACTTCATTTTGAATATAATATTTATAGTAATAATTGAAATAAACTTCTAATCCATAAAGAAAAAATTGTTTTAAGGCAAGTACTAAAAAGAAAAAAAGAAAATAAAACTTATTCGAAAAATTTTTACTAACAAATAAGAGGCAAACAAGTGATACTATTGCTGTAGGATGAAAAAGAGATGCAGCAAGAACAATTAAAATAAAAAAAACATATTGCTTATTTAAGATGCATTTGAAACCATAAAAAATTAACGATACAGCACAAAACTGCCTTACAATAGAAAGAGAGTTTAAATAAAAAATTGGAATCGAAATGAAAATCAATAAAGAAAAACACCAGTCCTTACTTAATTTTACAATACCAATTGTAAATAGAAAAATTATAAAAAATGAAGTAATAATGAAGTAAATTTCAGGTGTGTCTAATAAATAGCTTAAAGTGAAAAGAGTGTAATTTGCAATTTCGCTTGAGTAATGTTCAAAACTACCATTACTTATCATATTCCAATATGTCGCGTAATCGAATCCAACATCATATCTTATTGCTGAGAAAAAAAATAGAAAAAGAGAAGAAAGAGCAAATACAAGCCTACTTTTCACTATCAAGCTGAAGGTAAAGATTATAAGAATTACCCAAGGCAACATAAATATTCCTAAGTACTCATGCATAATTTACCGAAAATGGCAAAAAATGAATATAAAAAATTTTCAACTCACCTTCGTTATACACTTTTAGGCCAATGACTTAGACAGCTTATAGTGCAAACTTATTCGGATGTGTTACGGCACTTGGTAACAACTGTTACTAGCTAGTTTACTGTTATTGTTATAATCCAACCCAGTCAACGGGACATTCATCAAGCTCAAATGGAGATTGATGAATTGTCCGATAGACATTATCAATAAATCTAAAAAACTTAAATCTTGAATCTTGAATCTTGAATCTTGAATCTTGAATCTTGAATCTTGAATCTTGAATCTTGAATCTTGAATCTTGAATCTTGAATCTTAGAGTTATTTCTATTATTGATACTAAAATCGCTGAATTGAAGGTTACTTACTCAACTTATCGCGAATAATTTCTAACGAAAAAGATTATTTATGCTTTAATAAATCTAAGAGTTCTAAAAACTATTCCTACCAATACTTAACATTTCACTCCTAATTCCTAACTTTATTTTTTACTTCCCCATGCTTCCTATAGACCTTTTATAAAAAGCAGACAAATCGCTCAAGAAATCTGTATAATCGAGTTAAAAAGTTAATTTTCATTAAGATTAGCTGTTATTAATGGTTAATAAACTTAAAATATCTCCTTAGGTTTTATTGAGCTAGCAACTAAATCTTTAGTGCGTTGCAATATAACCTTTTCAGACCAGACAGACTTTAAAATTAGGCGATTGTGTTCAACTTCATAAGTATCGAGATGACTATGTAACAAACTCGGATTAACCTCTAATTCTTGTACTGAATAAACATATGCACTCATACTTTTAAAATATTTATAAAGTACGGATTCCTCGCGAAGAAAAACTTTAGAACCACGATACATCATAGCAACAATATTGCCCAATGCTTGCTGACGCACATGATTCATAATAACAAAACCACAACTATTAATGATGGCGTTATATTCCGATAATGGCATAAAATTATCAAGCACTTGGCATTGACTAAATAATTGAGGGTTATTATTGATATATTCCTTAATCAATTTAGCATATTTTTCATCACCATAACTTAATGGTAAAATAATAGTCCTTGACGAACCTGTTTTTTCTATAATGTCGAGTGCTTCGAGATGGTTATTGGTTGCTGTCGCACTATTGCCGAGCAGAATAGCATTGGCAGAATATATCTCACCTAGTTGAATATTTTTTATAATATGCCTTTCTAAAATCCCATAGTTCCAAGGTGAATATTGAGTATCTTTACCAAGTCCATATTTTTCCTTTACCAAATCATACTCTTGCGGTAAGACAGGTGAAAATACTTTTAAATTTCGCATCGCTAACTGGTAGAAAGATTTACTACAAACCAACATTTTAATTAAAGATTTTACGATGTGATTTAAAACGTCGAAACTCCGATTCTCATCATTAATAAATGTCTTTGTGTATTCCATCGTTTTTGGTAAAACCAATGGTTCGGCCAACAAATCAGAATCAAAGGGGCGACTATAATAATCGTATCCCCAACCTAACCAAGCATAATTTTGTTTAAGCAACACCATAGGTATCAATAAAGCACAAGGCAAACCATGAAAGATTACTAAATCATAATCCTTTAATTCTTTCCTTTGTGTAAAAAGTAATTTCAACCATTTTTTTTTGTTTAGCTGTCTATATAAAGAATTATCTTCGATAAAGGTCCAAGGTTTAGATGATGTTATATAAAAGGTGTTCTGACATGGATAAACAGTTTCAAAAATATCAACGGCTGTTTCTATAAACTTTTCATCCGGTGCTATATGAGCAATTTTTAGCATTTCCTATCGTCACCACTCATTAACAAAATTTCTTTATCCAACAAATTTTGCTTACGACTTTTTATCTTTTTCGCAGGTGAACCGATATAAACACCAAATGCCTCACAATCTTTGGTAATCATCGATAATGCCCCCACAGCAACACCTTCGTGCAGAATAACACCGGGGAGTACCACAGAACCAGAACCAATAATGACATGTTTACCTAAATAAACATCGGCATGTGTTACATTTGTATATTCTACAGGCACAGTAGGATTTGTTAAAAACAGGCCTGAATAGTCATCGTTACTAGAATAAATTGCAACTCTCGACGAAACCCCTGCGAAATCAGAGACCGTTATTTTGCCAGCACCTATGAGCAATGCAAAAACAGCAATGTGCACATAGTTACCAACTTCTATCCCACCATCTCCTGCCGATAAAACACAAAAGTCATCAATACGGACGTTATTACCAATCTTGATGCGGTGGGCACCATAAATGGAAGCTTTATCCGAGATCTGCACATTATGGCCCAGAGATGCAAACCCTATTTCATTTAATTGCTTTTCAGTTAAAAACGCCATCTGACTAACTCCCTTTAATTAATGCAATAACCTGTTGCTGCTGTTCAACAGTTAGCTCATTGAAAATCGGCAAACACAATACCTTTTCAGCCAATGCATTGGCCAGAGGTAAATGAACAGTATCGGCAGTTGGTAAACCCCGATACATAGGCATATTGCTAATAAGCGGGTAAAAATAACGGCGCGATAAAATACCATTAGCTTTTAGCTTTTCGTATAGCTCATCGCGGCTGAGAGGGTATTCTGCCTCCACTAAGATAGGGAAGTAAGAGAAGTTGCTATTAGCATTGATATCATGCTGATACAGGGTAATGCCCGTTACCTCAGCAAGCTCACAGCGGTAACGCGAATCGACGGCTTGGCGCTGCGCCATTGCATCATCAATATGTTTCAGCTGCACTAAACCAAAGGCGGCATTAATTTCACTCATTTTACCGTTAATGCCAGGCGCTGTTACTGTTAGCTCATCGGCGATACCAAAGTTTTTTAAGCGGTCAATACGTTGCTTGGTTTTGGCATCTGGGCTGATGATCGCTCCACCTTCGAAGGTATTAAATACCTTGGTGGCGTGAAAGCTTAAAATCGACAGGTCACCCCATTTAAGTAAACTCTCACCTTTATAATTGACCCCAAAAGCATGAGCCGCATCATAAATTACCTTAAGGCCATAGTTATCGGCAATTTTTTGAATAGCCTCAACATCACACGGATTGGAGTAGCAATGGACCGGCATAATGGCAGTGGTGCGTGGAGTAATCGCTGCTTCTATCTTGGCAGGATCAATATTAAAAGTGGTTGGATGAATATCGACAAACACTGGCTCTAAGCCATTCCACATGATCGAATGGCTGGTTGCCACAAACGAATAGGGAGTGGTAATCACCTCGCCGTGAATGCGCATCGCCTGCAAGGCGGTGATGAGCGCAATAGTGGCATTATTAAATAAAGAGACATGCTCAACACCCAAATATTCAGCCAACTTGGCTTCTAATTCTTGATGAAACGGGCCATTGTTGGTCAGCCAGCGATTATCCCAAATTTGTTCAAGATAAGGCATAAATTCGCTTAATTCTGGCAAAAATGGCTGGGTGACAGGAATTGTTTTATTCGTCATGTTTATATCCAAAGTAAAATAATTAAACCACTAGCGGCGCAAGATACTGCGCAGTTGCAACAGCAGTGGCTTTTGTGCCAATACTAAATACATGCCATACATCAATAAGGCTACGCTCAAGTTAACCGCTATTTGCAACCAGGATTGTAGAAAATATAAACCGGCGCCATATCCAACGGCAGCAGCAAAAATCACCGCAAGCCAAATAGGTAAAATATCTTTACATTGTTGCCATTGGCTTAAATGCGTTAACTTAGCTGTGTAATAGGTGTTAAGTAGCAAAGCTAAATAGGAAGTCAGGGTAAAACCGAGGCACATCGCCAGCACACCATAAGGAATGCTCAACAGCAGCACAGTCACGCCAATAACTTTTTTCATCACCTCAAGCTTTAAAAACAGATCACTGCGGCCAGTGACTTGCAACAAATTCAAATTAATAGAATGGATCGGGTATAACATATAGCCCAAACACAGCACACTAAGCAGCGCTGCGGCCCCCTGCCACTGCTCGCCTAATAGGCTGGTAAACAACGGCTTGGCAATCAACCCTAACGCAACAATCAACGGGAAGATCACTAGCGCCGACAATTTTAAGGTTTGGCGATAGGCGTTTGCCATTTTATCTGGATCGTCTTGTAACTGGCTAAACAGCGGGAAAGTAACGCGCTGAATGATGCCCGTAAGCGTCGACACAGGCACACTGGCTAATTGATTGGCTTGAGTAAATTGCCCCACCACGGCAGGGCTAAATTTTTTGCCAATAATGATTTGATACAGATTGTTGTAGATAACATCCAATAAGCCAGATAACAACAATTTACTACCATAACCAAACAGATAATTAAAAGCGTGCTTAGTAATGCGGCCACGCGGTAACCAAGGAGCAAACAGATTGAATAAAAAGGTAGCACAGCTGGCATTGAGCAAGGTTTGCGTCACCAACGCCCATACGCCATAGCCGTTAGTTGCTAATATTATCGCTGCTGACCCACTGATCAGCACACTGAGTACCGATATTTTGGCTTGGGTTTTAAAATCCATCACCACATTAAGCTTAACGCGCGGAATTAACGTAAATGCGTTGATCAGCACAACTAAGCCCAATATCCGCAGCAGGGTTTGCAGCTCGGCTTGTTGATAAAAATCGGCAACCAAAGGCGCGCTGATATACAAAGCAAAGTAGCACAAACCCGCCATGACAATGTTGTAATAAAAGGCGGTTACTAAGTCACTTTCTGTGCGATCTGTTTTACGAATTAACGCCGAAGTAAAACCACTATCGACAAATACATTAGCAATGGCAATGAACACTGCCAGCATGCCCACTAAGCCAAAAGCAGTTGGCCCTAATAATCTTGCCAAATATAAGGTAATTGCGAGTTGAATACCTTGGGTTAAAAATCGTTCCAAGGCGCTCCATTGCAGACCTTTTTTAGTTTTACTCGCAAGATCGATCATAGCGATTAGGGTTTAGCTAAGGTTAACAGATATTGGCCATAACTGTTTTTGCTCATCAACTCGCCGCGCGCCATTAACTGCTCTTCAGTTAGCCAATGCTGCAAATAAGCAATCTCTTCTAAACAGGCGATTTTATAACCTTGGCGTTTTTCTAACGTTTCAACAAACTGTGCTGCTTCTAACAAGCTTTCATGGGTACCTGTATCCAACCAAGCAAAACCGCGTCCCAACATTTCAACATGCAAATACCCCTGGTTAAGGTACATGTCATTTAAAGTTGTTATTTCAAGTTCACCACGCTCAGATGGCTTAACTCGCTTTGCCATCTCAACAACATTATTAGGATAAAAATAGAGTCCAGTGACTGCATAGTGACTTTTAGGATTTACAGGTTTTTCCTCAATAGAAATGGCTTTTTGGTTTTGGTCAAATTCTACAACACCAAAACGTTCAGGATCTTTAACTTGGTAACCAAAAACAGTCGCAGCTTCTCCAGTCTGAGCCTTCTCGACAGCTTTTTTCAGCTTGGCACTAAAACCCTGACCATAAAAAATATTATCGCCAAGAACCAAGCACACACTCGAATTACCAATAAACTCTTCGCCAATAATAAATGCTTGTGCTAAACCATCGGGGCTTGGCTGGAGAGCATATTCGAGCTTAATACCAAATTGAGATCCGTCACCGAGAAGACGCTTGAAGCTATCGCAATCTTCTGGGGTAGTGATAATCAAAATATCCTTAATACCCGCGAGCATTAACACCGAAAGAGGGTAGTAAATCATAGGTTTGTCGTAAACTGGTAGTAACTGCTTTGATACGCCCATAGTAATGGGATACAGTCGTGTGCCTGAGCCGCCAGCTAAAATAATTCCTTTCATTTAAATCAAGTTCCTAGGTAAATAGGCCCTAGGTAAAAACTAGGACTTTAAAATAAAGTTGTTAAAGAGATTAAATGCCTAAACGCTCTCGCTGATAGGTGCCATCTTGAACATGCTGACACCATTCTTGATTTGCTAAATACCATTCAACTGTTTTACACAGGCCAGTTTCAAAGGTTTCTTGTGGTTGCCAATTTAGCTCATTGCTGATTTTAGAAGCATCAATGGCATAACGGCGATCGTGGCCAGGTCTATCAGTTACATAAGTTATTTGCTCTGCATACGAACTTGCCTTTGGAACGAGAGCATCAAGAATAGTGCAAATAGTCTGCACTACTTCTAAATTTTGTTTCTCGTTATGTCCGCCGATATTGTAAGTTTCGCCAATTTGACCTTCTGTAACCACTTTGTATAGCGCACGAGCATGGTCTTCAACATACAGCCAATCACGGATCTGGTCGCCTTTGCCGTAAATGGGTAATTGCTTGCCTTCAAGGGCATTGAGGATAACCAGCGGGATCAACTTTTCTGGAAAATGATAAGGACCGTAGTTATTTGAGCAGTTGGTTACAATCGTTGGTAAGCCATAGGTACGCAGCCAAGCGCGAACTAAATGGTCACTGGAAGCTTTAGAGGCAGAATAAGGGCTGCTTGGTGCATAAGGCGTGGTCTCGGTAAATAAAGGCAGCTCTTGATTGACCACTTGGCCTTCTTGTTCATCAGGATGTGGCAAATCACCATACACTTCATCCGTTGAGATATGGTGAAAGCGAAATGCTACTTTGCGTTCAGCATCAAGTTGCATCCAGTAATGGCGAGCAGCTTCGAGTAGTGTGTAAGTCCCTACTATATTCGTTTGAATAAAATCAGCCGGACCGGTAATTGAACGGTCAACATGTGACTCTGCCGCCAAATGCATTACTGCATCAGGTTTATATTGTGAAAAGACTCTATCCAGCTCAGCACGGTCACAAATATCGACTTGCTCAAATGCATAACGCTCACTAGCCTCAACGCTTACAAGCGATTCTAAATTGCCTGCATATGTCAGTTTATCAAGGTTAATTACGCTATCTTGAGTATTGCTGATAATATGACGAACCACTGCAGAGCCAATAAAACCTGCTCCACCTGTAACTAGAATTTTCATTTTTACTACCAAATCCGATGAGTTTAACTATATAAAATGGCTATATTTGAGTGATAAATAATGAGCGTTTTAACTTTTCCATCTCAGCTTTACAAACCAGACTGAGACACTTTTCATCCATTTTGAGACAGCTGTCTGTTCGCCATCCCACATAAAGCCTATGTTTTAGTGTTTTTCTTCAAACTGTCCAATAGGCCCTTAAAACAAAAGAACATACTAAGTCTTAATTAAGTAATGGATTTCCCTCTTTTCTCATAAAATGCCTTACCAGCACTAACATCACCCCTAACATACCGCCGAGCATGGTACCTAATACGCAAATTAATGCGCGTTTAGGTTTGGCCTTTTCTTCAGGGGCTAAAGCGGGATCGATAGTTTTGAATACATATTCATCACGCACTTCGGCAAACATGATGGTTTTTGCCTGTTCTTCAATCAATTTGTAAAGTACGGTTTTGATATCGGCGACATTGGTTAAAGCTATTTGCTTATTTAAAAACTCAGTGCTGCGGTGCGCTTCAGCTACATCTCGATCCTTCATGACTTTATTGATATCTTGAATTAACCAAGTGACCCATTGCTGTGCAACTGTTGGGGATAAGTGCTCTACCGAAATAGTCACCATTGCAGTCTCTTTATCTTTATTAACAGCAATAATTTTACTGAATTCTTTATAGGCCTCTTGCATTGATGGCTCAGGTTTAAATGGCGCTTTCACTTCTCGCACCCAAGTATTGGTCGTCTCTACATAATCGTCTTCATCATAGATAAGTTTATCGCTATCTCTATCCCATTTTTTTGCGGCCATTAAATCGGCAAGTATATTGTGCTTTTGAATAAACTCACTGGTAAATTGGCGGGATTTTAATACTTCAATCGCAAGCTGGGTTTTATCAGTACCACCTTTAGCACCAAGATTTACTCCAGCAAGGCTCGCTAAACCACCAAACTGAGACGCCAAGGCACTTAAGCCACCGCCCTGCTCCTCTGATGCTGGTGCTAGTAAAGCTTCGGATTTATAAATATTGGGTTGCAAAATAGCAAAGGCGACAGAGGCAATAGCAAAAACAGCTGTTATGGCAATTATGAGCCATTTGCCTTGCCAGATGACGGCAAAAAGCTCACGAAGATCGATTTCGTCGTCTTGCACTTGAGGAAATCTGGCGTCGGATTGGTATGTGTTTGGATTTTTAGTGATTTGTGTGTTCATTGGTTCTTCAGATTCTAGATTCTAGTACGCTGCGCGGCGAGAGCGCTGCGCTTCTATAAAGGCAAAAGCTTAAAGCAGAGCGGGCTGCGCCCTTATAGAAAGAGCAGAGCGTCGCTTCGCGACTTCTAGATTCTAAAGCCACGTAGTGGCGTTCTAGAGGCCGAAAGCCGTTGTAGAGCAGTGCTCTTTGCTGCGTTCTTCTTAGCTTTTACTCTTACTTTGCTTTTGTTTGATAATTGCACCTAAGATTTTGGCTAATTCTTTTGCTTCTTGAACCATAAGTAACGCGGGTTCCTTTGCCAAATATCCAACTTCAATACCTATATAAAGTTGGGTGACTAGCTCTCCTAGAGAGCCTTTGGCATAGTACAAAAAGCGAATTTGATCTTTTAGTGTTTCACGCTCTTCACCCTCAGCAATATTTGAAGGGACAGATAATCCTGAACGGGTTATTTGATCTTTAAAACCCCAATTACTTACTAATTCTGTCACTTGATATATTTGACAAGATAATCTCGAAGCTCTTTTCCAAACATCCAGTTGTTCGAATCGCATTAGGGCTCCTTTCAGTCGCGAGAATCGAGGAAAAGCAGAGCACGACTTCTAGAAAAACCAGAGCGGGCTGCGCCCTGCTAGAAAGAGCACGTCGCTACGCGACTTCTAGATTCTAGAGCCACGCAGTGGCGTTCTATCTCCTATATCCCCGATATTGCGGATACTGCGACGGCGGTGTTGTAGATAATGCTCGTTACTTGAGTCCACAACGTTAGATTATCTTTGTATTCGGTATCTAATGGTACAACGATGGTGTCACCAGGTTCCATTGAGCTGCCGCCAGTAAACCATAATGAAGACTCAGGCATTTGTACCGAACCATCGGCTTTTAATATATAAGTGCGTGATTCGTCAGCGCGTTTACGTGCCCCACCGGATAACGCTAGATACTGTTCATAGGTTAAACCTGATTTAAAGCGATGAGTGCTTGGATGTTGCACCTGGCCCATAACAGATACCGTTTGGTTAGCAGGCGGAATGTAGAGTGCATCTGCATCTTCTAGCATTAAATCGGCACTTTCGATGCCTAATTCAATCGCATTGATATCGACAACCAAACGACCAACCGTTTTAACGTTTTCCAACTGATTTAACATCATTTGTGCGTCGTTATAACCAACGGTAGGCGTGTCTTTGGTCAAGGCCTTTGCGGCAATCTCGCGGCGCAATTCATCGGCAAGCTTAGCAAGCTCTTGCTGTTCTTTCTCTTGAATAGATTTGCGCAAAAAGACTGCACTGCGTGGTGCAGCATCACTCGTCATCCCCCCTGCACGAGCAAGCACTTGTTTTAAGGTTTCGCCGCGCTGGATACTGTAAGTACCGGGGAATTTGACTTCACCTTTAATGGTGACCCAGCGAGTTTCTTGCCAGTCTGGCAACGTACGTACGGTTAAGATGTCACGGCTTTGCAGTTTGATATTGGCCGCCGGATCATTTTGCATAACGCGGTCTAAACTAAGTTGCACATGTTCTACTGTGACACCGTTTTGCTCAGACACTTGTTGGCGAGTCAGCTCTGCAGATAAGGTATATGCACCTTCTTCTAGCCCGCCTGCAGCAATGAGTAAATCTTTAACATCGGCATTAACCGTTATTGGATACTGGCCAGGAAAACGCACATTACCATTGATATTAACTAGCTTCGCTGCATCACCAAAACGGCTTTGCTCTTTTAACTTTTTAATAATGGGCTTAAGCAGCTCCTCACGATCGGCATAGTCAAATACGATGACTGAATCACGTGGCTTTAGCGCAAGATTATAATGTGATTTTGGTTCACCAATTGCGCGCCCGAGGTTAATACGCTCGACTTCGATATCGCCACGTTGGTTGATTTCTCTTACCAACAAGCTGTAATCCAAGTCTGCCGAGATGGTTAAATCCCCCCAAATAGAAGGCAATAAATCGGCAACCGTTAAACCATTTGTCCATTGATATTTACCAGGGCGGATTACTGCACCAGAGACCGTAATAGCATTATCAATACGGCTTGAAGCTGAGCGCACATTAAGCAAGTCGCCATTTTTAGCTAACGTACTTAAGCCTGAGTTTTCGGTTAAATCTACGCTTACTACGGTTTTTACCGCTTCACGACTATAACGTTCGATGGTACTGGCTTTAGGATAAGCACCTGGGTTTAAGCCACTGGCCATATTAATCACATCGGCCATGGTTTCGTTATTTTTAAGCTCGTAAATGGCAGGGCGACGCACTTCGCCAATGACACTCACAGTGCCCCCTGTAGATGGAACAAAGACCACATCACCGGATTGTAATCGCATATCACCCGAAGCATCGCCACGAAGCAATAAATCATACAAGTCTAAACGGCCAATAGTTTTACCAGAGCGCTTTAATTGGATATCCCGCAAGCTACCAATTTCGTTCACACCACCCGAGATAAACAAGGCTTGGGTAATAGTGGATAAACTCGATACAGTATAGGAGCCTGGCTTGTAAGCGTCACCGGCAACAAAAATCCGGATTGAACGCAACTCACCCATAGTGATATTGGACTCAATACCTATCATGCTTTGGCTGATCTTTTGCTGTAATAACTCGCGTGTTTCAGCAAAGGTTAAGCCTACTAGTGAAATAGGCCCCAAGTTAGGAAATTGAACCGCGCCATCACGGCCGACGGTTAATGTGAACTGATTATTTTCTTTACCAAAAAACTGCACATTTAAGGTATCACCGGGGCCCATCATGTATTCAGCAGGCACTGGTACATCAGAAACGGGAGCAAACGTACTTGGAGAACCAGCAAATAAGTCATAGCCAAAGCGTTTTAGCTGATCTTCTTTTTTGCTTTCAATCGCTTCAACCTTAGCTTCCGTTTTGGTTGCCTGGTTAAGTTTATCGTCCTCAGATTGATCGATGACGTTATTACCAGTTTCCGTTCGTGGCGTAACTACAGTTGGGTTTTCAACAGCAGTAGCAGTAGTTGAGGCCCCCGTGATCATTGACGGATCAATACCGTATTGGCGAGCTAAACGTTCTTGCTCTGACTTAGGTAGTTGTTTGAATTGCTCTATCATCTGCGGAGAGGGCGTAATAGCTTGCGCCTGTGTGCCCATCAATATCGTGGCAGTGATGCCAACTAATATTGCGGTTTTGGGAACCGCTTTGATGTATTTTTTGAATTGTTGTAACACCAGATATCTCCGATTGGGTAAAGATGATGGAAAACATTAAAAACTTTAAAAGCTGATCGGGCTTTGCCCTGCGAGAAGATTGTACTTCTAAGGTCTAGGCTCTAAAGCTAACTTGCGAGCTTTACAGAGCGGCGCTTTGGATTGTGCCCTAGAGGCCGAAGACCATCCAAACAACAGCGCATGGATATCGTTCATCGAAACCTGACACGCTATCGACCCCTTTGGCATCCGCTGAGCGAATAAAACCATTCATTCGATGTCATTCGGACACGCTACCGCCCATAGATTGCGGCCTCTATATTGCCCTTCGCATTGCGAAAAATTAGATTTTTTAATAGGTTAAAGCTATATCTCAAGGTAGATCGAACTTTATCACTTACCCATGTTGAGACTTAAGATTTAAGTACCAGGTTCATGCTTTCGGTCTTCGAATAACAGAGAAATAATGCCTGTTAGAAACCTAAGGTCAGAACTTGCTACAGCATAAAATCAAATAAAACGTTTATTGTAAAAACTAAGTTCTAGCGGCTTAAGCAGTGGCAGATTGTACTGCTAAACCACTACGCAGTTTGTTTAATTAATGGCTACGACACCTTGCCTGGTTGCTTTTTATGCACTTTTTCTTTTAACAAACAACGTAAATTCAAAAATAGCCAGCAAAATATTGATTAAAAACAAAATTTTTATTTTAACCCTAATCTTGTTTAAATTTTATAAACTCAACTTATAGCAAATTTCTTACACGTCTCTAGGTTAAAATCCTAAACCAGCAAAGTGAAATAGTTAATAAATCACACGCGCTCAACAGATTGCATTGGAACTGTTAAGGTTTTGATTTGCCCCATGATATTAAATAAAACTTGGCAACGTTTGTTTGGGCATTTTTCTTGAAAAATGCCTTCTAAATCAATAAATGGCCCATCTTTAAAGCGAATTTTTTCCCCGGTTTTTAGTTCTAGTTCGTGGTCTAAAACCGCTTGGGAAGGCGTTAATTCTTTCATGCGAATAGCGTGAATAATACGATCGTCTATAGGCGTCATTTTTTCCTGACAATTGACGATTCGGCTCACGCCGCGAGTAGAGTTGACCTGCTTAACACTGGTTTGGCTTGGGTCGAAATTGATGAACAGATAATTTGGGAATAGAGGTACACGACAGATCCGCTTCTGCCCGCGTTGAGATTTTTCTTCAGAAACCATCGGTAAGTATGTTTCTAAATTTTGAAGTGCTAAGTTCTGTTGTGCCCTCGCTTCACTACGAGGTTTACAATACAAAAGGTACCATGCCTTCATCTACTAATCTCACTACCCTATGTTAAGTGATGTCCATTCACGGCTGGCAATCATAGCAAAGTTGTGAAGATGGATGGAAGCAGTTTTTTGACTCAATAGAGCCATCGCTCGGTATCTGAGCAAGGCTGGATATATTAGTAAAATCAGCATTAACCCACATCTATGCTAAGTTGCAGATAATCTCACCAGTTAGCAAGCCAAAATTGACTTTAGTTGCTTTTAAAGGGTATATAAGATGGGATTTTAGCGAAATTATTCCATTTAACGCTAAAAATATTACTTTTATTATAACAACGTAACAATAACTCATACGTAAGCCGTAGAAATTCAACAAGTTACTCTTGCCGTAAAGCCTGGGTTAATCAATGAATTCTTAGCGGATAAATGAGAAGAGCAACAACCATTTTTCTGTGGTGACATCATCCTGTAACAGGGGCGCCACAGGCAATCACGAGCTTAAGGTGGAAACTTCATGAGCGTAGCAAAACCACAGGGGACGATGCTTGGTCATCCCAAGGGCCTATTCCTACTTTTTACAACCGAACTTTGGGAACGTTTTAGTTATTATGCAATGCGCGCCATTCTGGTGCTGTATTTAGTCGATAAAGTTCAGAGTGAAGGGGGGCACGGTTTAGGATGGTCGCAAGCCGATGCGATTTCGCTCTACGGAACATTTACAGGTCTGGTTTACTTAACGCCTTTACTCGGCGGTTGGTTAGCTGACACCTTTTTAGGTCAACGCCGCGCCATCATGATTGGCGGTACGTTAATGGCCGCAGGTCAATTTATTCTTGGTACTCCTCATGCGTGGGTACCAGGTATGGAAACTGAAGTATTCTATGTCGGCTTAGGCACTTTAATCCTAGGTAACGGTCTATTTAAACCCAATATTTCCACTATGGTGGGTGACCTATACGAAGAAGGCGACCATCGCCGTGATGGTGCTTTCACCATTTTCTACATGGGTATCAACGTTGGTGCTTTCCTCTCCGGTATTATCGTAGGCTCTGTTGTCGCAGCTTATGATGGTAACTTCCAAGCCGGCTTTATCTGTGCGGGCATTGGTATGATCCTGTCGTTAATCATCCAACTTCTGTTTGCACAAAAATTACTCGGTAATATTGGTAGAACTCCAGCCGCTAAACTTGAGCGTGAAAAAGCTGCTGAAAAAGGCGAAGTACGTAAAGAACCTCTTACTAAAGTTGAGCGTGATCGTATTAAAGTCATCATGGTGATGGGTCTATTCACTATCATCTTCTGGGCAGGCTTTGAGCAAGCTGGCGGCCTGATGAACCTGTTCACTAACGACTTTACCGACCGTATGATCGGTACTTGGGAAGTACCTACCACTTGGTTCCAATCATTAAACGCGATGTTTATCGTGATTTTCGCACCTGTTGTAGCCTCTATTTGGGTACGACTCGGTAAGAATGAACCTAACTCACCTGTGAAGTTTGCTTTGGGCCTAGTGCTGTTAGCCGTAGGTTTCCTATTTATGATCGGTGCCGTGGTTGAAATGGGCGGTGATGCTTCTGCTAAATCAAGCATGTGGTGGTTAGTCGGTGCTTATTTCTTCCATACCATGGGTGAACTTTGCTTATCACCAATCGGTTTATCTATGGTCACTAAGTTAGCCCCACTGCGTATCGCTTCGTTAATGATGGGTTCTTGGTTCCTTTTCGTTGCTGCAGCGAACAAAATTGGTGGCGTGGTTGGTTCATTTATCGGCCATGGCGGCGAAAAAGAGGAGCAGCTCGCTAATGCGATGGCGATCTTCTCCGGTATCGCCATTACAGCTGCACTTTCCGGTGTGATCTTATACTTTATGGCGGACAAATTAGTCGATTGGATGCATGGCGCAGAAAGCAAGCATCACAACGAAGCCGAAGCGTTAGAAGATGAAATTGCTGTAACCGGTGAGCATGAAGCGATTAAACGTTAATCTGCTTTAGGTTCAATCAATAAAAAAACGCTGCCATGGCAGCGTTTTTTATTTATAGCTTATGATGATAAAACAAGATATTGAGCTTAATTCCGATTAAATATCAGATTAACACTCGATTTTAAATCATCGTAAACATTCACATTCGTTTTCATCGATATGCATAAAGTAACCAAGCCGCCTTTTATAAGCTCAATTGCAAAAAACCACCCGCAGGAAGCAGCGGATCATAAACGAGCCCTTTGAATTGGTTTTCTAATAGCTGCTGTTTATGTTCGGGTTCACTGGTCGCAATACAGAGCTGCTCCTGCGGCAATATAGTCCGAAACTGAATGCTAGGCTTGCCCCAATCCAACATGCCTAATTGTAAGCTATCTGAAAGCGCCAATGGGCTTAACCCCTCGTCATTACGCAAATAGCATCTCAGCCCCTTCCCTGCTTGCGCAATCGCAGCACGGTAACGGGTTAACTCGATGGCGACGTAAATAATATCCACGGTAATATCGAGACCAGACTTAACTAAACGCTCGTTCAAATAACTTAACATATTGAATGGCTCGATAATGGTCTTGCTTTGACCACTGCGGTAGCTCTTAAGCTTCTGGTTCACAAAGCTACGCAGTAATACACAGGCAAAGGCCGCCCTGTTATCTTCAGGATAAAGGTGAGCCATATACATGATGAGATAATCACTCCCCACCATGGTGGAATCAATAAAGTAACTACTGATATCACTACTCTTAAACAGACTGTAATCGACTTTTGCCGCTGGGTAGCTAATGTTGGAAGCCGGAAAAAGTTGTTGCTGAACTTGTTTTGCCGCTTCAACGCTTTGTTCTAACAGAACCAAGTTGTCCTTGAGTTCTTGGTTTGATAAAGCATCAAACTCGGCTTGAGTGATGTTGTCCGAATGGTTACGTTGCAATCCCTGTTTAATGGCTTGCTCAATGATAAATAAGTCTGGAACAGGTTTGACGAGATAATCGCAGGCTCCAACGCGAAGGGCTTCTACCACATCCGCCATAACGTTATTACCCGAGATCACAATTGAAGGCACCAATGGCTCTAATTTACTCATTTCTTTGAGCATATCGAGGCCACCAAGCTTTGGCATGCTGAGATCGGCAAGTATGATATCGAAACGCTGTTGCTTAAAAATGGACAGCCCTTGCTCACCATCACAGGCCTGTACCACTTCGGCACCGCGGCCACTTAAAAAAGTGGCGACGATTTGCCTAAAGACTGGGTCGTCTTCGACCAAAAGAATAGAAACATCACTTAACGCCATAAAGATTCCCGAATAACATTCATTGCGACAGCAATAACTCAATCATGACATCGGAAGAATCATTCAATACGGCAAGGGCTTGGTTGCAAAAAAGTTTTACAACCAAGTACAGCGCATAAGCTTACTCAAGTTCCTGCATGTACTGATCGAGCAACTCATCATCTTCTTGTTTTTGAGGAACATTGCCATCATAGACTTTATAGTCCATGTGTTGTAAGTACGCATCTTTCACGAAGGTATAGGGATCGAGCGCATTATCAACAAGCCTTTCTTGGTCAATCGCTGACGCTCTCGCATGAAGACTCTTAAGTCCCCATTTAACAATGGATTGCCACACTGTTAGCTCAGATAGTGGAAAGTATAGACCATCAACCCAATCCGATGCGAGTTCTCGCACTACGTAAGGACCGGCAAAAGGCGCCATAAAATACGGCCCATTCGGCACACCGTAGTAACCTAAAACTTCGTTAAATTCATCTTGCTTACGTGGCATCCCCATCATATCAGCCACATCGAACACTCCGAGCAAGCCGATTGTCGTATTGACCGTAAAACGTCCGCCGGCATTGGCCGCCCAACCCCATTTACCCTGTAAGGCATTGTTAACGAGACTACTGGGCTCTTCCAAATTCTGTACGAAGTTATTTATCCCCGTTTTTGCGGGCAATGGCAGATAATCGTTGTATCCATGGGCGATCGGACGATAAATATATCTATCTAAATACAGATAGTTAAAGTCCCACATTGCACGGTTGAATCCCTCAAGGGGATCTCGAGGATCATCGTAAGTAATCTTTACTGCTGAAGCCGTTTCCTTTGGAGTAGTATCGGGCACTGTCGCTTCTGCCCCATACACCTTAGGCAGTAGTGCAAATCCTAAAAGTACCCCTAGCCATTTCAACTTCATATTGCTCTCTTAAATAAATGTACTGCTTAGATATCGAGTTTTGCTAAAGTGACCATGGACAAGTGACGATAAAAGATCATTCATCTGAGTGGCATACTCTAGTATGACAGAGAAACTGTCGTTGTTTTTACAAAGCGCATAAGCATACTTGGCAAAACATTTTGGTCAATTGTTAATTTTTCAAAATAGCGTGCCGTTAGATACACCAACAAGGGCCTAACATGGAGTCTATTCCTCTAATTAATACAGCCAATGCGCAATTAATCACTTCAGCGGCCTCAATCGATGCTGCAAGCGTTAGCTCGCGCCCTATTCCTGCTGAAGTGCAGATCTCTCCCGAGGGCGATAGTATTATTCTAAACGGTACAGAATATAATTTAAAGCTTGTTAATGCACAGCAAAGACAAGCACTCATTGTGGCAAGCCATTTTTTAGTGAATCAAATCGCTCCACAAGCCAATACCACTGTGAATGCGACTGTACCTAACGCGCAATTATTGACCCTAGGCGCAACTCTTACCCTTAAATTGCCCGACGCGATTGCACAACTTGCACAGCAAAATGGCATTTCCTTAGATAAGCTCTATTCCCTAGCAGCTAGGCCACAAGGGTATCCACTACCCAATGTCACTGTTACAACGAAAGAATTTCAATTTGCGAACGGGACAGTGGTGCCACAGGATCCTGGTACTCGACTCAGCGCAGGAGAATTTCAAGCGAATATCAGCCTCTCTCAAGGCCGGCCTATTTTAGTCTTGACCCCAATACTGAGCAAACTCGAAATCCAAATTGGCGCGCCAATAAATGAAACTCAGCTTCCCATTATTGATAAACAAGCAGCCAATGTGGTGATCTCTAAAACTGAACCGGTTCAGGTAATTGCCACATTTTTGCGAAAACTTGAGGGACTGACACCTCAAGCTGAATTATTAAATACGTCAAAACCTCGTATTCAAGCCCAAGTGGCACCAGATAACAAAGCGGCTGTGGGGGTGACGACCTCTTCGGCAACAGATAATCCAACCAGCAAAAACAATGCATCGGCGCTTAGTATTCAAACCAGTCTACAAGCGAATACTGAACCTAAGTTGACTACTGTAAATCAAAAGTTAATTCCTGAAATTCAACCCCAAGAGATGGCAAAGACTCAACAAAAAGCCCCCTCTTTGGAGATAAATCTCACTGAGGCTAAAAATGTCGCCTCCAACACTCTGCCAACTCGCGATGAGAATATCCGCAACACGGCATCGGCAATGCTACCGACGAATGCGATGAAGTCAGAGGCGGCATCAAGCACCTTGGCAAAATCGGCCTTGAGTAGTAATGAACTCCCCTTAAATCTCAAACCTCTGGCCGCTGAGGCGCAATTAACAGAGAAAACCAACAAAGCCAGCGAATCGACTATCAGTGTCAATGAGGTATTACAAAAAGCCTTTACCAAGGCAGGCGCATTACCGCTAGAGCAAATGCTCGCGCGTGGTGGAGCAAATCTCGCGGCAGAGTTATTAAAGCATTTACCTCATTTGAGCCCGCCAACATTAGGACAATTGAGTGACCCTGGGGAGCTTAAAGAAACGATGTTCGGGCTTTCAGCCTTAAACCTTGCCGCTCCACAACCTAATCCAGCGACGGTTTTGATGAATGCCAATGCGATTACCTCGCTGTTTCAATTATTACTGGGATTCAGGGCCAATAATGCCAACAATAGCATCAGTCAAAAACTGGCGGATTATTTAGAGATACTCCAGGCTAAAACGGGCTTATCGACCAATCTGCTTGGACAATTGAGTAAAGCCGGGGGACTCGAGAGCATGGGGCAATTGGCTTCAAGCTTACACCTCTACCAGCAAGCCAGCGGCGAGAACAACGGCAATCTGGTGTGGTTTTTTGCCCTGCCCTATGGCATCAACCAGCGGCATGAACAGCTTGAGGGTAAATTTGAACGAGATGCCAATGACGATGAACAGCAAAAGTATAAAGGTTGGCATTTGCAGTTGAAGTTTAATCTTGCACAGGGGCCGCTGCTGATTTCGGCACGCTTTCATCAGCAAGTGTTAGATATTCAATTTAAAGGTAATAGCCAACAACTGCTCAATCGCGTCGATAATTTTTTAGCCCCCCTAGGCCAAAAATTATCCCAGTTAGGCTTTACTCCCGGCGAGCTTTCCACGCAAATAGCACAAGTACCGGCGACCCTACTCCCTGGCGATCATTTTTTAGTGAAAACACGCGCATAGAATCGAGAACGAATGATGGATGAAGAACCTAAAACCCAGCAAGCCGTCGCCTTAGGCTACGATGGTAAACATGCTCCTAAAGTTGTGGCTTCGGGGGAAGGATTAGTTGCAGATGAAATTATTGCGCTAGCAAAAGCGTCAGGCGTTTATATTCATCAAGATCCCCACCTGAGTAATTTTTTAAGATTGCTCGAATTAGGTGAGGAAATTCCGAAAGAACTGTACCTGCTGATCGCAGAACTGATTGCTTTTGTGTACATGTTGGATGGCAAATTTCCCGAGCAGTGGAATAACATGCACAAGAAAATTGTAGAGAAAGCCTAAGAATAAGAACTATGCGATTTTGTCAGCCTATTTTCGATGAAGGCGAATTAACAGCTCAGCCTCAGCTTTAGGTAACTCACACTCTTTAATCAGTTCGTCCACGCCAGCCCCTAACGCGACCATTTTCATCGCTCGGGTATAGAGTTTGGCTTGAGGATCCTGCTGCGTCGACTCTTCGATACGCTCGGATTGTTGATGTAAGCGCTTCTCAAGCTCAATAACACGTCGCCCCATACCGATAGTACCGCTGCGAAGCTCCTGCAACTCCCGTTTAAAGGACTCGCGTTGGCGATCGCCTTCTTTGACCAGCACGGTTAACGCTTCAACTTTACTGCGCAACTTACTCAATTGTTTTTGGAGATAAAGGACTAACCCTAAACACGCAATCACATAAACTAAGGCTGCGATTAAAAATTCATCGCCCATTAATCATCCTTACGCATCACTATAAACTGAAATCAACAATACAACGGGTTCACCAAACGGCGATCAAAACGGTTAAACGATGGCGAAATAAACCGTTTGTATCGTGAAAAGTAAGGACGACAGATTAACTAATCTGTCGTCTCATCATGGAAGCTTAGAGCTGATTTAACTCTGCCCATTCTTCATCGGATAATAACTTGTCTAAGTCGACGAGGATCAGTAGCTCATTATCGCGATTGCTCACGCCTTGGATAAACTTGGCGCTTTCTTCGGTGCCGACATTCGGCGCATTATCAATTTCAGAGCGGCGCAGATAAACCACTTCGGCCACACTATCCACCAAAATACCGATCACTTGTTTCTCTGCTTCGATAATCACGATACGAGTCGAATCATCCACTTCCGCCGATTGCAAGCCAAAACGTGAGCGAGTATCGATAACGGTCACCACATTGCCACGTAGGTTAATAATCCCTAAAACGTAATGGGGTGCGCCAGGCACAGGGGCAATCTCGGTGTAACGCAATACCTCTTGCACCTGCATCACATTGATACCATAAGTTTCGTTGTCTAACTTAAAGGTAACCCATTGCAATACTGCATCATCTTTACTTGCAGCCACGGCCGCGACATTTCTTGTATCTTTCATGTTTACCTCAACCAATGGAGTCCTGACAGCCTAAACCCGCATCAAGCATTTCAACTAAGGCTTGTACGTGCAAAATGCCACACATTTGTTCTTTCACTACACCAGCTAACCAAGGACGTTTCCCCGCTTTGCTGCGCCAGTTTACTTGCGATTTATTAATTTTTACTGCATTAACGAGGGACTCACAAGCTAATCCCCAATTACTGCCTTCTAATAATACAAGATATTGATAATTTACCGATTGCGCCAGTTTATCCGTGTATTTTTCTGGCATCACCCATGCACAGGTATCAACCAGATTTAACTGCTCTTCCCTATGGGTTTGCACCCCTAAAAACCATGAAGGGCGACCGATAATATGATTAATTCGCTCAACCTTAACTATCCCACCAAGACTCACTAAAGGCACAGCTAAGGTTAACCCAGCCACTTTAAAGAATAGTACTTGAAACTCATCATCGAGTACTTCTTGCAGGTCTTTTGTGATACTTGGAGGGGCAAACCCCACCTGAGTCTCGGGTGTTGTCTCAATGTCAATCTCGCTTTCCACCACTGCCGATGGTTGCTCAAATGTGACATTGGCATCGTTTTGCGTTGCGCCAGACGAAATATTCTCGTCATGAGCCACCTCTTGAACTTGAACCACTTCAGGTGCAACCTCGGCCATGGCCTCAGCTGGCTTGTCCTCAACCGTCTTTAATACTGGCGCAAGGAGTTTTTCCAAAGCCTGCTTATTAACTAACGGTGCTGGCTCATCAAGATGAGACATATTGCTGGCAGACTTTGCCTTCTGCGGCTGCACTTCGGCGGCGATTGTCACGCTAGCGTGCGCTTTAGCCTGACTGCGCTCGGCTAAAATGGCGTCATCGAGCAATTGTGCTTCATTTTTTTTCCCTGCCAAGGAAACCGCAGCCTCATTTCGAGGTGCATTTGGGGAAGCTACAGCTTTACTGTCTTCTTCATGCAACAATAATTCAAAAAAATCAAAAACAGTTTCATCAACCGATTTTGACATGGCCAAACTCCCCAGCTAAAAGAAAATCCAATAATCGCTCGTAAGCTTTTACGCCACGACTGCCGCTTGCATAATGGGAAGCGGGTAAATGTGCCAAACTGGCGTCTCTAAACTTAGTATCTACGGGGATCACATCTCGCCAAAGGCTGTCGCCATATTGTTCACTCAGCACCTGCAAGGCTGCAGGTGATGCCTTGGTACGTTTATCATACATAGTGGGTACGACGGTATAGCTATAACGGGTTTTCTTTGACCGCCCCATGATCTCCATGGTTTTCACCATGCGCTCGAGCCCTTTAATGGCTAAAAACTCGGTTTGCACGGGGATCACTATGTGTTGACTGGCCGCCAGCGCGTTGACCATTAATACCCCTAACACGGGTGGGCAGTCCACAATCGCCACATCGTATTCATCCGCTACCAGTGCCAATAAATTACGCAGCACCAGTCCCATGCCTTCTTGATGACCTAAGGCTCTATCGAGGGTGGCTAATGCCATAGTCGCGGGCAGTAAATCTAAGCCATCGACTAAGGTGGGCACTATGTGGGACTTCACTAAGTCAGAACTCAAGTTCTTATGCGCGACAAACACATCAAATAGCGAACCGGGTACCTCTTCAGAGTCTATTCCAAGGTAATAACCAAGCGATGCATGGGGATCGGTATCAATCATCAGTACACGTTTACCCCGTTTAGCGAGCGCGCCCGCTAAACTGGCTACTGAAGTGGTTTTTCCAACCCCACCTTTTTGGTTCGCAATGGTCCAGACTTTCAAAGAACTGACCTCTTAAATGTTGATTTTCGGCTATTCATATGCAGGTTTGCGTAACACAAACATTACTCGCCTTCCCTCGTGGTGACTCTAATGCCACCATTAGGCAAACTAATCACTTTCACCCCATCGGCATTTTCTGAAATCACCACAGGCACATTATTCGATTGAGATTGCGCTGCCGTCGATAGGACAGATGAGGTCTCTGGCCGCAATGATTCAGGCACAGGATCTACCGTGGCTTGCTGCAACGGTTTATCATCAGCTGGTTTCTCGAGCGTTGGCGGAATTTTCGTTTCGGGTGCCGAAAAAGTCTCGGGGCCTAAAGTCACCGCCTTTTGCTCTCCGGGTGAAGCCAGCTTTAACATCGCTTTGGTTTGATCCGGATGGGAAGCGAGCCAAGACGCAATCGCCTGAGCTTGTTCATCCGGTACCATAAGCAAAATCTGTGTCGATTCTAATCGCTTTACATCATCGCGTAATGCCATGATTTTTCGATGATAATCGAGACTTAACGCGGCTAGGCACAATATAGCGATTGCCATTAACACAATGATAAGCAGCATATTTGTGCTTATCTGTGTCTTGGACTTAGCCACGCGCAGACTCTTTTAAAATCGACTCAGCCATATTGTCCAGCGAAATAGACTGAGTAGCTATACCGGCACTGGCCACCGCCTGCGGCATACCATAAACCACACAACTCGCTTCATCCTGTGCCCAAATGGTCGCGCCCGCGGATTTCAGCATACGCGCACCTTCGCGGCCGTCGGCTCCCATTCCTGTCAACACTACCGCCAGCACATCACCGCCAAAGGCTTTTGAGGCAGAAGCAAAGGTGATATCAACACAGGGCTTGTAATTCATCTCAGCGCTTCCTGCCAACACTTTGACACGGCCCGTGACACCTGTCCGCTCAACCATCATTTGCATCCCGCCAGGCGCTAAATACGCGCATCCTGGACGCAATACATCACCATTCGCCGCTTCTTTGACTTCAATCTTACACAAACCATTTAAACGATTCGCAAAGGCTGGCGTAAAGGCCGCTGGCATATGCTGGATAAGCAAAATAGGATGCGGATAATTTGCGGGGAACTGAGTCAAAATTTTCTGCAAAGCAACAGGCCCGCCCGTCGATGTGCCTATCAGCAATAACTTATATTGTTTACCACTTGGACGAATAGATGCAGCATGTGAAGAACGAACTGGTGCAGGCTGCGTATGTGTCGATACCCCACCTAATACTGAACTCGCACTCGAACGAGGTGGCGGCGTTGGTGTGGTAGGACGTACCACAGGACGGAAAATCCGGCGACGACCTAAAGCCTTGACTCTTTGCTGCAATAGCAAAATAGCGTCATCTTTATTGGTCGCGATATCTTCGAATCGCTTAGGTAGAAAATCAAGCGCCCCCGCATCAAGGGCATCAAGCGTGGCCTTGGCACCATCATGGGTCAATGAAGAAAACATCAAGATAGGCGTTGGACACTTCGCCATAATCTCACGGACAGCAGTAATACCATCCATTACAGGCATTTCAATGTCCATTGTAATGACTTGCGGATTAAGTTCGGCAGCCATCTTCACCGCTTCGGCCCCGTTAGAGGCCGTTGCGATCACTTCCAGTTCAGGATCTTGATTGACTATTTCACTAACACGTCGTCTAAAAAAACTTGAGTCATCAACGACTAATACTTTAATGGCCATTCCATTCCTTATTGGAAACTAACTTTTATTTTTCGCATAGTGCTTTAATAATCCTGGGACATCCAAGATGAGGGCAATGCCACCGTCGGATGTGATTGTCGCCCCCGCCATACCCGGCGTGCCATGCAACAATGCTCCCAAGGGTTTAATCACCACTTCTTCTTGTCCAATTAAAGCATCAACAACAAAACCAATTTGCATCATCCCCAGTTGTACAATCACCACATGGCCGTGTTTCTTGTCACCATGTTTAAAGCTGGTTCTATTGCGATGTAACCACTGCTCCAGATAGAAAAGCGGTACGGCCTTGTTGCGGACAATCACAGTGAGTTGTCCATCGACAATATTGGTCTTGGTGAGATCGAGATGGAAAATCTCATTCACACTGGATAAGGGCAATGCAAACACCTGCTTGGCAACGTCTACCATTAAGGTCGGCATAATCGCCAAGGTCAGCGGCACTTTAATCTCAAGTATGGTGCCTTTGCCTTTCATCGAGTCGATATGCACGGTTCCGTTAAGTTGGGTAATACGGGTTTTCACCACGTCCATCCCAACACCACGGCCGGAAATATCTGAAATCTCCACTTTCGTCGAGAAGCCAGGCGCAAAAATCAGGTTATAAGCTTCACTGTCAGTCATCCGCGCCGCGGTATCCTCATCGAGTACCCCACGCTTGATGGCAATTTGCTTTAACTTTTCAGGATCCATACCCGCGCCATCGTCTTCGATTTTCAGCAGGATATGGTCACCCTCTTGGCTTGCAGACAGAGTGATGGTGCCTGTTCTTGGTTTGCCGCTGGCCTCACGGTCATTAGGCATCTCAATGCCATGATCTACCGAGTTTCGCACTAAGTGCACTAACGGATCAGCGAGCGCCTCAACTAAGTTTTTATCGAGGTCGGTCTCTTCGCCCACGAGGACTAAATCAATTTCTTTATTCAGAGTACGAGCTAAATCGCGTACAACCCGAGGGAAGCGACCAAAGACTTTCTTGATGGGTTGCATGCGCGTTTTCATCACAGCGCCCTGCAAATCTGCTGTCACCAAGTCTAAATTCGCTAGCGCCTTAGACATTTCTTCGTCATCACGACTAATGCCTAAACTCAATAAGCGGTTACGCACTAACACTAACTCACCGACCATGTTCATGATTTGGTCGAGTCTCGCGGTATCGACGCGAACAGTTGTCTCGCCTTGAGGTACGTTAGCAGAGGCTGCTGCCGCTGCTTTAGCAGGGGCTTTTTCAGCAACCGCCACATCAGTTTTGGCTTTTACCGCAGGAGGTGTTGCTGGTGCAGCAACACTGGCTTTAGGAGCGGCAGGCGTTGAAGGCGCGACGGCACTTGGAGGCGCTTTAGCGGGCTCGGTTTTAGCTGGAGCAGATTCGGCTTTCGCAGTCACTTTTGCAGGTGCACCGCCTTTACCGTGTAATTCATCGAGGAGACGCTCAAACTCATCTTCAGTGATTTCGTCCGAATCAACAGCTGGAGCGGCAGGCTTTGGTGCAGCGACAACTGCTTCAACTTTTGGCTTGGCAGGCTCTTCCACTTTACCTTTAAACTTGCCAGAACCGTGCAGCTCATCGAGCAGCGCTTCAAACTCGTCATCGGTAATATCATCGCTAGCGCTTGCGGATGTCGCTTGAGGTTTGCTGACATTTTGCACCGCAGGGGCAGCATCTGCTTGTGGCGCAGAAACTCCGGGGCCTTTTCCGGCGCCGTGCAGTGCATCGAGTAATGCTTCAAACTCCGCTTCATCGATTTCATCAATACTGGAATCTGATAGCTCTGACTTCTCAATCGGCATTTCTTCAACTGCGGCGACTTCAACCACAGTTTCTATAACAGGTTCTGGTTCAGGCAGTGACTCAGCTTCGGCATGACTTTGGCCTGATTCGGAAGGAAGCGGCTCACCGGAGCTCAGCATTTTTAATTTAGCCAATAATGCAGGATCGGCGGGATCTTGTTGCTCGCCTTGTTGGGTTTGAGCAAACATAGTGTTAATCGCATCGACAGCTTGAAGAATGATGTCCATTAACTCGGCGGAGACACTGCGCTTGCCTGTGCGTAATAAATCGAAGGTGTTTTCTGCTTCGTGACAGACATCCACCATGGGAGTGAGACTAAGGAAACCCGCACCGCCCTTTACAGTATGAAACCCCCTGAAAATGGCATTTAGCAAGTTAGTATCATCAGGATTGTTTTCAAGCGCGACCAGCTGCTCTTGCAGCAACTCAAGAATTTCGCCCGCTTCAATTAAAAAGTCCTGGAGTATCTCTTCATCTACATCAAAGGCCATCAAATTGACTCCCAGTTAGAAACCCAGACTCGATAGCAGATCATCGACTTCATCTTGACCGGTAACGACGTCTTGACGAAGCTCGGCATTCATTATCGGTCCTTCAGCTTCAATATTATTTTTCTGAGTAATCTGACTCTCAATCACGGGTTGCTCACCAAATACTGTCAGCATAGACACCAGATTACTTTCAACTTCCATCACTAGATCGATCACCCGCCGGATCATTTGTCCAGTCAGGTCCTGAAAATCCTGCGCCATCAAAATCTGGTTGAGCAATTCGCGTAAGCGATTGGAATCCAATTCGCTACGTGACATCAAATGCTGCACATTGTGGCAAAGTGCTTTAAAATCGCTCAGGGCAATTTCACGCCGCATCAACTTATCCCAAGATGGCATCACTTGCTGAATATTCGCCGTTAATGCATTTGCGAGCGGCAAGCACTCTTCTACCGCATCCATGGTTTTATTCGCGGCTTGTTCTGTCATGTCGATGACATAACTTAGCCGTTCCTTAGCATCGGGAATTTCGGTATTCGCGAGTTCAACCAAACGATTGTCAACTTGAAAATCCATTAATGCGCTATGAAGTTGTCTAGTCAATTTGCCAACTTCATCAAAGAGCTCCCTTTGGAGTGGAGCCGCGAGTTCCCTAAATAAATCATCTGCTTGAGCTTGTTCATTCGCGCTTAATAATTCAACTAAACGCTGAGCCTTCTCGAGCGTAATGAGCCCTGATGTTTGTGACTTCATAGCTCATCCCTGCTTAAGCGAGTCGTTCGAATATTTTATCTAACTTCTCTTTTAGTGTTGCTGCGGTAAAAGGCTTAACCACATAGCCGTTAACACCGGCTTGTGCGGCAGCAATAATTTGTTCACGTTTTGCTTCGGCGGTAACCATTAACACGGGCAAATGTTTTAGGGAATCATCGGCTCTAATAGCCTTAAGCAAATCAATACCCTGCATACCTGGCATGTTCCAGTCTGTCACGACAAAATCAAAGTCGCCCTTCTGTAGCATAGGCAGCGCGGTTGAGCCGTCGTCTGCTTCTTGGGTATTGTTAAATCCCAAGTCTCGCAACAAGTTCTTGATGATACGTCTCATTGTCGAAAAGTCATCAACGATGAGAATCTTCATATTCTTGTCCAAGGTTTCCTCCGGTGAGCTGACATTCTGTGCTCAATAAATAATTATACTTATGTCCAATGCTTGAGTTTGCCTTTGAGTCGCAACATTGCCTGACTTAATATCTGGCTAACTCGCGACTCGCTCACCTCAAGAATGGCGCCAATTTCTTTTAAATTCAATGCTTCATCGTAGTATAACGATAGCACTAGCGCATCTCTTTCGGGCAATAATTTTATCGCCTCTACTAATGCTGAATGAAACTGGGTCTCTGCTAGTGCTTCAAATGTACCATCACTCACATTATCGCTCGGAGTGAGTATATCCTGTGATACGCCTAAGTCTTCTATCCCTATGATTTTACCAACAGAAACATCGTTAAGAATATGATGGTACTCATCGAGCGTCATATCAAGTTTTTCTGCAATTTCTGTGTCGCGAGCATCACGACCCAACACTTGCTCTAACTCATCAATGGCTTGAGCAACTCGACGATTATTACGATGAACAGAACGGGGAACCCAATCGCCACGACGGATCTCATCCAACATGGCGCCACGGATCCTTATGCCGGCGAAGGTTTCAAACTTTGCACCTTTGCCACCATCAAACTTGGATGATGCTTCTAATAACCCCATCATCCCCGCTTGAAGCAAGTCATCGAGCTGCACTGAGGCAGGTAATCTGGCAAGCAAGTGATGTGCAATTCTTTTAACCAACGGTGCATACTGTTCAACGATTGACGTTTTACTGTCTAAACAAGTATACGCTGCGGCTTTATTCACTCGTTTTTTCCTCTTGAAAATCTGGTCGCTGAACTAAACGCTCAACGAAAAACTCCAAATGCCCACCAGGTTGCTGTGGTACTGGCCAACTCATGATCTTATTCGCTAGGCCATGGTACGCTATCGCAGCTGGAGACTTAGGATAAGCCTCAACCACTAACTTTTGTTTACGCACTGATTTGCGAAGGTTTTCATCAAATGGAATGGTCGCAACCAGTTCAAGTGCCACGTCCAAGAATCTGTCGGTCACTTTACTGAGTTTAGCAAACAATTCCATACCTTCGCGTAAACTGCGCACCATATTCGCAACAATTTTAAAGCGGAAAACGCCGTGTTCACGGCTGAGAATTTTGATTAACGCATAAGCGTCAGTGATGGAGGTTGGCTCGTCACAAACAACAACCAACACATCCTGTGACGCGCGAGAGAAACTGAGTACCATGTCAGAAATCCCCGCGGCAGTATCCACGATGAGAATATCAAACTGGGTACGCATCTCACTGAAAGCACGAATTAAGCCCGCATGTTGCGCAGGGCTCAACTCTACCATGCCTTGAGTACCCGAGGTCGCGGGGACAATGCCTATGCCCTTAGGACCACGGACAATAATATCATCCAGCTCAGCATCGCCTGAGAGTACATGGGAAAGGTTACGTTCAGCACGGATCCCTAACATGACATCGACGTTTGCCAAGCCTAAGTCGGCATCAAGCACTAAGACACGCTTGCCCTTTTCGGCTAATGCTACAGCGGTATTGATGGACACACTGGTTTTACCCACGCCACCTTTACCACCCGTAACCGCGATTACTTTCACTTTTTCGTTATAGGGTTGATTCATCATACGTAAACCACTTGCTTGATCCAGGGTCATAACTCTACTCAAATGCACAGGTCATATTATCTGACCACGCTGTGTCTGGTAACGATTGTTCTTCAGTGTTTTCTAAGGCCGCTAATGCCTGCTCAGCGAGCAGTAAGGTATCGGCGACTTTCATATCTTCGGGCACTCGCTGCCCATCCGTAACATAACTTAATGGCAACCCACTTTGGATCAACACACTTAATGCGCCCGCTAAAGACACGGATTCATCGAGTTTGGTGAGTACAACACCAGATAAGGGAATGCGTTTAAAGTGATTTACAGCATCTTGCAGCACGCGGCGCTGTCCTGTGGCAGACAGTACCAGATAACTGCGGATAGGTATTCTGCTATTTGCAGTTAAATTATCAAGTTGCTGGTAAAGCCGCATATCTCGTTGACCCATACCCGCGGTATCTATCAATACTAGCTTGCGATTTCTGAACTGATACAGAATTTGTTCTAGTTCAGCAAGGTCATGGGCTTGTTTGACTGGACAACCCATAATTTTGCCATAGGTGGCCAATTGCTCATAGGCGCCAATACGATAATGGTCTGTGGTAATCAAAGCCACTTGATCCGCACCATGATGGGCCGCAAAGCGTGCAGCTAATTTAGCTAATGACGTAGTTTTACCGACTCCAGTTGGACCTACCAGCGCAACAACACCACCTTGCTTAACGATATCATCACCTTGGTTATCAAGCATATTCGCTAGACTTTGTGGCAGTGCACGAACTAATTCTGCAGGGGTATAGTGTTGACTGAGCGCCGCTAACTTGTTCGCGACAGCTGGAGAAAACTCGGCTTCCAGCAACTTTGACTCCAGCATGGCACCGACAGGGTCGATACGTTTTTTATGCTCAGTCATCAATGCTGAAACCTGATGGGTCAACAAATTACGTAAGGATGATAATTCATCGCGCATGGCTTCGAGATCCGCATTTTGCTTTGGCGAGCTCTGCGGTTTCTTATCGAAAGGATTGCCCATATCGCGACGCTCAGCTTTAGGTGCCACAGGTGCTTGTAATCCTTTAGCCCACGCAGGCAGTTCGGCGTCTTGCTGTTGATGGGTGAGCTGTTGGTTTAAACGGCTTTGTTGCTTCTCGAGCAATGCCTGGAGAGAGTCCGCTGGCGCCGATGGTTTTAACTTAGTTTCAGCACGAATCGGCGCTTTAGCACCGAGCGATACTAAGTCATCACTCACATCCATAAAAGTCGGTGCAGCGGCAGGCGCCTTCGCTTTGGGCTCGTCGTAATCAACGGCGGCCACAATCTCAATGCCACCATTGACCTTTTTATTCGACATAATCACGGCATCGGAGCCGAGCGTGTCCTTCACTTGGGCCAGTGCAGCACGCATGTCTTTGGCAAAAAAACGTTTAATCTTCACTTATGCGTCCTCTACTGGCCGACGGCAGACACTATGCGTATTTGCTTTTCATCGGGGATTTCTTGGTAAGAAATCACTCTGAGATTAGGAATAGTATATTTAACAAAGCGAGACAGTGTCGCACGTAACATACCTGACGTTAGCAAAATAGCGGGCTGACCAACCATTTCTTGCTTTTGAGCGGCATCCGCTAAGGATTGCTGCATACGCTCCGCAAGACCAGGTTCGATATTTGGGCCATCGCCACCGGTTGCTTGCATTGACTGATGCAACATCTGTTCCAACTCTGGCGCCAAAGTTATGACAGGTATTTCAAGTTCAGGACCCGAGATCTCTTGAACTATCATGCGCTTCAATGCGATACGTACTGCCGCCGTTAACACTTCAGTATCGTTACTCTTAGTGCCGTATTCTAACAAAGTTTGCACTATGGTACGCAAGTCTCTGACAGAAACTCCTTCATTTAATAGGTTTTGCATCACTTTTACGACATTTCCAAGCGGCATCACATCAGGAATAAAGCCATCCACCAGCTTAGGCGAATGCTTGGCAAGCATATCCATCAGTTGTTGCACTTCTTCATAGCCTAAGAGTTTCGCCGCGTTATTCGTCAATATTTGGCTGATATGGGTAGCCACCACTGTCGCGGCATCCACCACGGTATAACCTAAGGTTTGTGCATGTTCACGCAGCTCAGGGGCAATCCACACGGCTTCGAGACCAAAGGCAGGATCACGCGTTTCGATACCATCGAGCTTACCGTAAACTTGGCCTGGGTTGATGGCGAGTTCGCAGTCATGGCGAATATCCGCCTCTCCAACCACCACGCCCATTAACGAGATGCGATAGGCATTGGGTGATAAATCGAGGTTGTCACGAATATGTACCGCAGGCACCAAGAAGCCCAGCTCTTGAGAAAGCTTTTTACGTACCCCTTTGATCCGACTTAGTAATTCACCACCTTGCCCTTTATCGACTAATGGGATCAAACGATAACCCACTTCCAGACCGATAGTGTCAACATGGTGTACATCGTCCCAGCTAAGTTCTTTAGGTTCTCTTTCGGCTCTTTCCGCTGGGCCCGTTTTGACTTGCTCAAGGGCTTTGGCACGTTTGGCTTCATTACGTTTAAATATAAAGTAAGCGGCACCACCTGTGATCACGGCAAAGCTTAAAAACGCCATGTGTGGCATGCCTGGCACAATACCCATGACAAAGAGTACGCCGGCCGCAATACTGAGTGACTTGTGACTGTCAAACATCTGACTAATCAGCATCTGGCCCATATCGCCAGATTCATTTTGACGGGTCACCATCAACGCCGCGGCGATTGACAGTAATAGACCAGGAATTTGTGCGACGAGACCGTCACCAATGGTTAACAGGGTATAAATTTCAACAGCTTGGGAGAATGTCAAACCGTGTTGCACAATCCCGATAATAAACCCACCGAGAATGTTGATAACCAAAATCATGATACCGGCAATCGCATCGCCCTTCACAAACTTAGATGCACCGTCCATTGCGCCATAGAAGTCGGCTTCGCGGGTCACCTCGGCGCGTCTGGTTCTGGCTTGATCCTGATTAATAATACCTGCGTTCAAGTCGGCATCGATGGCCATTTGCTTACCGGGCATCGCATCTAAGGTAAAGCGAGCACTCACCTCGGCAATACGGCCAGCACCTTTAGTCACAACGGCAAAGTTGATAATGATCAAGATGATAAATACGACCAAACCCACTGCATAGTTACCGCCAATCACCACTGAGCCGAAGGCCTCAATCACCTTACCGGCGGCGTCACCACCATTATGGCCTTCGAGTAATACTACACGGGTCGATGCCACGTTAAGCGCGAGTCGCAGCAGTGTCGCGACTAATAAAACGGTTGGGAAAGCAGCAAAATCTAAAGGTCTGTCGGTATAAATCGCGACAAGAAGAACAATCAAAGCCAAGGCAATGTTAAAAGAGAATAAAACGTCGAGTAGAAACGGCGGGATAGGCAATACAATCATAGCCAATGCCGCAAGCACTAGCATTGGCGTACCTATGCCCTTGAAAGAGCTCAGTTTCAACTGTTTTACTTGGCCTAGGGAGGCTTTAACATCCATTCACAGATACCTAAACTTTGACGTATAACAGCCTGGAAGCAAAAAGCGCGCCAACCGCTAACAGTTCAAGTTATGGTTTTATCTCTGTGAACTATCTCTTCGTTAACTTAACACTCAACTAGTGCTTCAGCTCGTCAGGGATGGGTTGATTAGCAGGGATTGGAATAGGTTTACGGCCACGACCTTTTTGGTACTGGCGTAACTGGAACACATAAGCCAGCACCTGTGCCACCGCGGTAAATAGGCCCTCAGGGATCTGCTGCTCAAGCTTAGTGGTGTGATAAATTGCCCGCGCCAGCGGTGGTGCAGAGACAATCGCAATGTTATGTGCCCTTGCCACTTCGCGGATTTTAAACGCGACTTCATCAACACCTTTAGCGATAACAAAAGGCGCTGCAGAGCGCTTCACATCGTATTTAATAGCCACCGCATAATGCTCAGGGTTCACCACAATCACATCCGCATTGGGCACTTCGGCCATCATGCGTCGCTGCGCTAACTCACGCTGCATTTGGCGTACTCGCCCTTTGACCTCAGGTTTACCTTCGGTGTCTTTATACTCGTCTTTCACTTCCTGCTTAGTCATTTTCAGCTGTTTGTTGTGGTTCCAGATCTGAAACGGCACATCGATCACCACAATGACTAAGACGGAGGAGCAAAGCAGAATAAACATCCACACTAACAAATCCAGCGCATGATGGACGTTACCGGGAAGATGATCGGCTGACAGGAGTAGAATATCGTTAAAATAATGACTGAGTAGTAAATAAGCCGCGATTGCTACCACAGAAAACTTAGCAATCCCTTTGGTTAATTCAACCAAGGCCTGCACACCAAACATCCGCTTAAAGCCAGCAATCGGGCTCATTTTACTGGCTTTAGGCATCATGGCTTGGGTGGAGAAGTTCATCCCGCCAAGGGATACGTTACCGATAAATGCCACCACCACAATCAGTAACATAATCTTAAGTAACGGCCAGCCAATCTCGCTTCCCACGACGCCCCATACATTAAACATCTGGTTCGTATCGAAAATCGCAGCGCGATCCATGGTGAAGACGCGTTCAAACACATTGGACAGCGCCTTCGCAATCCCAGGCCCGAGCATATACAAACCTGTTGCCGCCGAGAGCAACACGGTCGCAGTACCTAACTCTTTTGAGCGGGCTACCTGCCCTTTTTCTCGCGCCTGTTCGAGGCGCCTCCCGGTGGGTTCCTCGCTGCGTTCGCCGCTACTTTCTTCAGCCATTACGCGTTCCTATCCGGTTAGAGTATGCCGTCGGCTTGACACTGAAGCCCTAAAATATCACATAGCAAAAGCTGTGCCGACGCCCAAACCTCTTCGAAATGAGCCATTACAGGGGTCAAGGTTAACCATAAAATGAGCAGTCCACCAATCATAGTGATTGGGAAACCTATCGAGAAGATGTTCAGCTGCGGCGCGGCGCGAGTCATAACCCCAAAGGATAAGTTAACGAGCAGCAAGGCAATAATCGCCGAGAGCGACATGGTCAGTGCCGCGCCAAACATATAGGAGCCCCATTCCGCTAGCGCGCGATAACTCGTCAACGTTAACCCTTGATTCGAAATCGGTAAGGTCTCGAAACTGGCGACTAACATACGGATCATCAACAGGTGTCCATCGACGGCGAGAAAAATCAACGTCGCGAGCAACAAAAAGAAGTTGCCTATCACTGGTGTTTGTTGACCAGAACCGGGGTCGACCATAGAGGCAAAACCTAAGCTGGTTTGCATACCGATGATCTGGCCCGTTAACACAAAGGTTTGCATCACCATTTGGGTTACAAAGCCCATGGCGACACCAATAATAATTTGCTGAGCAGTAATAAAAACAGCGCTTAAGGAAAAGAGCTCCGCATCCTTAACGGGCGGTAATACTGGCGCAATGGCCAGAGTGATAGCCACCGCTAAGAGTAAACGGACTCGAGTCGGGGTTGTCGTAGCACCAAACACCACCATGACCATCAGCATGCTGGTCACGCGAAACAATGGCCACATATAAGAGGCGATGGTTTGCATTAAGGTGTCGAGCAGCAGCTCCATGGGCTTAGCCCACCACTTGGGGAATGCGGTTAACCATTTCGATAAAGAAATCCATGAGGGTTTGCACTAACCAGTGTCCCATAACCATCAAGGCCAGTAAGGTCACGATCAGTCGAGGCAAAAAGCTTAAAGTCTGTTCGTTAATTGAGGTCGCGGCTTGGAACACCGCCACAATGAGGCCAATACCAAGCCCTGGCAGCACGATGGCCGAAACCATCATGACAATCACGGCTAAGGCTTCACGGAAAATATCGATTAGGGCTTCTGGCGTCATCGCGAATCTCCGCTCATCTAACCAAAGCTATTGGCTAAAGTGCCCATCACTAGGCCCCAACCATCGACAAGCACAAACAACATGATCTTGAAGGGTAAAGAAACAATCATCGGCGAGAGCATCATCATACCCATGGCCATCAAGATACTGGCCACCACGAGATCTAGCACTAAAAAAGGCACAAACAACATAAAGCCAATTTGAAAGGCGGTTTTTAGTTCACTGGTGATAAAAGCTGGCACCAACACGCTCATTGGCGCTTCTTCTGGGGAATTAATGTTTTGATACCCCGAAATATCGATAAAGGTTTTCAGATCTGTGGTACGCACCTGCCCTAACATAAATGCCCGTAATGGCTCTTTGCCCTTATCGAAGGCCTGTTGTAGCGTGAGCTGTTCATCAATATAAGGCTTAACCCCTTGGTCATAAATTTTGTCGAACACTGGCGCCATAATGAAAAAGGTCATAAACAGGCTCATGCCAATCAAGACTTGGTTAGAAGGTGTCTGTTGTAAACCAATGGCTTGGCGCAAAATCGAGAGCACCACTATGATGCGGGTAAATGACGTCAACATAATGACCATCGCAGGGATAAAGCTCAGCGAGGTCATTAGTAATAGGATCTGCATGGTCACCGAATATTCGGTCGAACCATCGGCAGCGGTTTTTACGGTTACCGCCGGCAGTACACCATCGGCCGCGCCCACCGATGCGGCAAACAACAGGGTACTAACCCCTATCAAGGTGAGTATGTACTTCATCATTGTTTTAATTTCGCCTGCCGTAGCTTGTCCGCAAAGGAAACGGACTCAATTTGGATTGGCTCAGCTAATTTATCAATTAAATTAACTTGTTGCCCGCTAACGCCCAACAAATACTGCTGTTCACCGACCTGAACTAACACCAAACGCTCCTTCTGCCCAAGCGATGTGACCGCGAGGGTTTTCAGCACGCTGTGATTCGTCGGCACTAAATTAAATCGCCGCAGCAGGTACGCTAAGGCGAAGATAAGCAATAACACTAAAATAAGACCGCCGAGCATGCTCGCTGCGGCGGCCATTTGCGAAGGTTCAGCCACTTTCGTTGCTGTCGCGGCACTTTCGTTGGCAACGCCAGCAACACTCGCCTGAGTCGCTGGCACTAGACTGAGTATGACCGATGTGCTCATCTCGCTCCTTCAGGCTTTGTCCTGTTCGATGAATTACTTAAGCTTTTTAATCCGCTCAGTTTGACTGATCACATCCGTTAGGCGAATACCAAACTTATCGTTAACCACAACCACCTCACCATGGGCGATAAGTGTGCCATTCACCATCACATCGAGCGGCTCACCCGCCACCCTATCCAACTCGACCACAGAACCTTGGTTCAGCTGCAGCAGGTTACGAATGCTGATATAGCTGCGGCCAACTTCCATCGAAATCGTCACCGGGATATCTAAAATAGTGTCTAGTTTAGCGGCTTCGGCCTTACTAATTGGCTGCGAGTCGTCTACCAGCTCGTCAAGGTCAATGGCATTAGCCTCTTCCAATGCCTGCTCGGCCATGGCCGCTGCCCAATCATCATCTGTACTCATCTCACTTCACCTTTATAATTCGGATATGTCTCTGGCTTTGCCTTTACGTGTCACTAATTGCAGTTCGGATTTGACCGTTTCAGGACGTGGGATTTTTTCGTAAATTTTAAGTGCTAGATTATCGCGTGAACGCCCCATTTTACAGCGATACGTCGGTAAGTCTTCGATTTTCATCATAATATACTCAGGCAGCTCGATAGGAATAATATCCCCAGCCTTAAAGTTCATGACGTCTTTGAGTGTAAGTTCATGCTCAACGACTGTGGCATCAAAGCCGACCTTAACGTCCATAATCTCGTCATGCAGCGCCTGTGACCAACGCATGTCCGTATCTTGTTTATCACTCTGCACACCCGCATCGAGCAGTTCACGGATAGGTTCAATCATCGAATAAGGCATAGTGATATGGAAATCACCGCCACCGCCATCCACTTCGATATGGAAGGAGTTAATCACCACCACTTCGGTTGGACTGACGATGTTCGCCATCGCAGGGTTTACTTCGGAGTCTAAATAATCAAACTCCACGTCCATCACCGGTGCCCAAGCATCTTTATAGTCTTCAAAGATAATCTTAAGCAATAACTGCACGATGCGACGTTCAGTTGGGGTAAATTCCCGCCCTTCAATCTTGGCATGGAACCGGCCATCGCCGCCAAAAAAGTTGTCCACCAGAATAAACACTAAACGCGCTTCCATGGTGATCAGTGCCGTGCCTTTTAAGGGATGAAAGCGCACCATATTCAAGCTAGTTGGGACGAATAAGGTGTGTACGTACTCACCAAATTTCAGCATTTGCACGCCGTTAATCGACACTTCGGCCGCTCGACGCATCATGTTGAACATACTGATCCGCAGGTGACGGGCAAAACGCTCATTCACAATCTCGAGCGTGGGCATACGGCCACGCACAATACGGTCTTGGGAGGAAAAGTCGTAGGAGCGAGCTTCTAGCCCGGCGGCATCAAGCTCATTATCCTCTTCGACGTCATCGACTCCGTGTAAGAGCGCATCAATTTCGTCTTGGCTTAATAAATCACTCACAGTATTGTCTTCGCCTCTTTAAGGTGCTGAAGATAAAAGATCATTGCATTACAAAACCGGTGAAGAGCACTTTCTCAACCACTTTACGTCCGGTCACGGATTGCAAGGTATTTTGTACGCTCAGCAAGGCTAATTGCCGTAATTCATCCTTACCCGCCTGAGTGCTCAGCTTTTGCACATCGGCGCCACTGAATGTGGTTAACAGCGCATCCTCAATCAACGGAATGTGCTTTTGGGTCAATACATCATCGTCTTGGCCTCTGACCATCAGTTGCACTTTAATTTCAACGAGACGAGCACGATCTGGCCCAGGGAGATTAAATAAAAATGGGCGTGGCATTGGCACATAGGCCGCCATTGCCGCATCGGCGGCTGGCGTTGTCGTCTCCGTCGGCGCAGCACCTTCGGCGGCGGCTTCAGGCACCTCATCACTACTACCGAGGAAAAACCACAATGCGCCACCGATTAGCAGGGCTGCAAACACGCCTGCACCGACAAAAATAAATAGCTTCTTTTTACTCTTTGGCGCTTCGGTACTTTCAAGTTCTAATGATTCTTCCTTGGCCATTTTCTGTACTCTTTAATTGGCTAAATTCGGGAATGGGATCAGGGCTTAGCGCATAATCCACTTTATCACTATAGGTTACCTTCTTAAGCGTAATAATCTATACCTGAATTTAAACTAGTTGCTTGATTTAAACCTAAATCTAGCTCTTCTGCCGAGAAATCATCCACATTTCCACCGCTCGAACCGCCAGCTTCACCAAATCCACCCTCGCGACGTTGGCCTTGGTCCCCCTGGGAAACATGGCTGTCGGCTAGTTGCAAGCCTTGTTCCTGTAATAATTCACGTAAACGCGGGATCGCTTGTTCAACAACATCGCGGGTCTGGGCTTGCGTCACATGGAACTGCACTTGTGTCTGGTCGCCATGCACTTGTACTTTAACCAACATATGCCCAAGTTCTGGCGGATCTAAACGGATTTCCGCCTGCTGGATCCCCTGACTTACCATAGTCACCAGTTGTTGTTTCATCACGGGCGAGAAGCGCTGGATCATTTCCTGCATTTGGTTTTGAGATTCAACGCCTTGACGTAATGAAAGCTGCACTTGAGGCGCATCTTGACGATGAGCAGCTTGCGCTGCCAAAGAATGCACAGAAGAAGATACTGGTTTGAAATCCACTGGCTTGAACTCTGTGCTCACCTCTTCACTGCCAGAGCTTAAAGAAGAGATACGACTATCTTGCTGCGCATCGAGTGTGACCGCTAACTTAGCGTCTTTTAGCAATAAACCAGCAGAGATTTCGGTGCGGGATGGGTTGTCAGCAGTAAGACTCGGATCGATGACTGTAACACCTGATACATTAGCCGCTGAAGCATTAGTGCCTAAGGTATTAAGATCGTCAGTTTTCGCGGCTGTGGCCGCATTCGTCGTTAATACATCACTCGCAGAGGCATTGGTCGCTTTGACTGATGTTTGATTATCAACGGCTTGGGATACCATGCTTTGGGGTGCAAGAGCTTTATCTGCTGGCTGCGTCGACACATTTATCGCCTTAGCGCCAATGTCTGTGGTACCAAGCTCTTTGGCATCTAAAATAGATTCACCCTCAATGGGTAAAATATGATTTTCGGGCGGTTTAACGAACTTTTCGGACCGCAGGCCAGTAAGTAAGGATGCATCTGCAATAGGACGCGAATCATCCACAGAGGCGCCTTGAGTATCCGCATCTTCCACAGTAGCTGCCGCAGTAAACGTATCAAGATCTGCAGGAAGCAATTGTTCCACACTGTCATCAACGGCATAAACATCGCCAGCCTTCGATTGTGAGGCTTGCTGTTGGGCGATCTGCGCTGAGCTCTGTGCCGAAATTTTTGCAACACTTTGTCCGGCTTGAGTTTGAGTTAATAGCTCTGTTTCTGCCGAATCAGCACCGCCATCAAGCTTTGAATTGCTAAGGCTCATTGTATTGGACTGAGCAAACTGAGCCAGCTCACCGGAAAAAGTGCCAACCACAGTAAGGTCTTCTGCTTTAGAAAGGTCATCGGCCAATACGGCGGAGGATGCAGAGTCTACGTCTTCCGTTGCCGTGATATCAGCCTCAAGCGGCAAAGACTCGCCCGGCGCTGCCGCTTTCTTCATCTCATTTGCCATACCAATCTGGGCGAAAATCAAGTTGATATCGGCGTCATCATCGGTATTGGTATCGTCAGTGCTGGCTTCCGCTTTGACTGTTTTGACGGCCACATCCTGAGACAATGGGGTTTTAGTCGAGGGGGATGATACGGATGTGACTGAAGCCAACGCTGCAGAAAAGTCTTCACTATTAGTATCTTGAGTCAATGCTTTACTTGAGCTAGCGCTATTTTTCGCACTTGACGCTAATAGGATATTGTTCATTTGTTGCATATCAGCTCCTAAACATTCGCCCGAAGACATAAAAAAGTAGGGCAAACGTCAATTTATGCGGCTTTGACCATCTCTGACATAAAGTAAGCAAATAAAGTGCCAATAAATAGAAATGGCTAATTCAAGTAGCAGTTAGATAGGATTATGAGTTCTTACGGCGAAAGAACTGCTGAGAAGCAAATTCATCGGTCATCTTTTGCTCTTTTTTCAACTCAAGTGCTTGGCGTTTTTTCTCTTTATTATCTAAGAGCAATTCAACCGCCTTACGTTTCTTTTGCTTGTCGAGCCAATGCTGCTGACGATAGTTTTTCTGCTTCTCACCATCGGCGACCACACGATTTTGTTGGGCAATGGCCTCATCGATTTGCCGAATAAAACGGTGGAATTGGTGATAATGGCTGGCGCTGATGGCTTGCCCCTGCTGAGACTGCATCTGCTTCATGTAGTCCAAGCGGTAATTGTTGAGTGCATCCAATTGATTTTGGCGCTTTTGACACTCTAGTTGCGCCGACTTTAGCAGCAGTGCGGCCTGCTCCTCTGCATCGAGGGCTAATTTCAATACCAGTAAGAGGGGATCGGCATTCGCCATAACAGTCTCGATTATTTACATTGCGCCGCGAGTTGCCCAAGCATGACTTGGCTATCGGCAAAACTAAAGGCATCACGCATCGTCTGCCGTAAGAAGGCATTCATCGCAGGTTGCAGGCGTATCGCGTTATCGATTCGCGGGTCGCTACCTTGGGCATAGGCGCCAATCGAAATCAGATCCTTATTCTGTTGATAGAGGGAATAAGTCTGCTTGACGCGGCGCATGGCTTCTAAGTGCTCGTTCGAAATCACCATTGGGGCCACACGGCTGATCGAAGCCTCAATATCTATTGCAGGATAATGCCCAGAATCCGCCAGCGAGCGAGATAGCACAATATGGCCGTCTAGGATCGCCCGTGAAGCATCGGCAATCGGATCCTGTTGATCGTCGCCCTCAGTCAACACAGTATAAAATGCGGTGATAGAACCTTGTCCTGGTCCACCATTACCCGCCCGTTCAACCAAACGCGGCAATTTAGCAAATACCGAAGGCGGATAACCTTTAGTTGCCGGCGGTTCACCTACGGCCAGAGCAATCTCACGCTGCGCTTGGGCGTAACGAGTCAGACTATCCATTAATAACAATACGTTATAGCCTAAATCACGAAAATACTCAGCGATACGAGTCGAGGTTTCACAGGCACGAAGGCGCATCAAGGGTGAGGTATCGGCGGGCGCCGCCACCACAACAGAGCGTGCTCTGCCCTTTTCACCGAGGATTTCTTCAATAAATTCTTTCACTTCACGGCCACGCTCCCCGACGAGTCCCACCACAATGATGTCAGCTGTCGTGCCCCGGGTCATCATCCCTAACAGCACACTCTTGCCCACACCCGAGCCCGCAAATAGGCCCATGCGTTGACCCTTACCAACGGTTAGCATGGCATTGATGGCGCGCACACCCACATCGAGTGGTTCGGTGATCGCTCGGCGAGAAAGTGGGTTGATGGCGTTACTGTGCCTTGGCGCCTGCTGTTCGGTCGATAACGCGCCAAGACCGTCTAATGGCACACCGTTACCATCGAGCACACGTCCCAATAGGGATAAGCCAACACTCAGTCCCGCCTGCTCACCGAGTGGGACGACACGGGCACCGGGTAACACGCCGCGTAATTCCTCAATCGGCATAAGATACAGCAGTTCATCGTCAAAACCGACGACTTCGGCAATCAACTCTCCTGCCATGGTTTCGATTGAGCACAAACTGCCCACGGGGGCGCGACAACCACTCGCCTCTAAGGTTAAACCAACCACGCGCACCAATTGACCACTGGCGATAGCTCGAAACGGCGGGACTTTGTCGATGCAGTGATTCAGTTTATTCAGCAGTTGATGGCGGCGATTTAGCATCTTGCTCTCCATCATCTTGGGGTTGGGGACTTTGCGCCGCTTCAGCAAGTTCTGCGGCTGAGACGATTTTAGCGGCATTCTCCTCGTCGAGGACCGCTTGACGCTGTTGCTGCTGATGACTTAAATGGGATTGTTGATTACGTAATGACTCAAACACAGTATCGATGCGTGAGGAAAGAGTTAAATCCACCAACGAACGTTGGCTGCTGATAATACAATCCCCCGGATTTAAGCTAGGTTCGGCCTCTAATTGCCATTGGTTACGGTTCAATTGAGTACTGGTATATAACTGTTCCACCAAGGCAACATCATCGGGATGCATGCGAATACTGACGCTTTGCTCCTTGATTGGCAGAGATTCAACCCCTAAACGTAGCGCCGACAGGATTTGTTCAGGATGAGTTTTAAGTTCATGACCAATCACAGATTTAGCCAGCGCCATAGTGAGTGTCATTAAGGAATGTTCAATATCGCCATCGAGTAATTGCAAAGGCTTTTCAAATTGACTTAACAGCCCTTCAAAGCGTTGGATTAAGGTTTTAGCTTCGGCAAGCCCTGCCTCGAGCCCTTGCTCATGGCCTTGGACTAGGCCCTCGGTATGACCTTGCTCCAGCCCCTCGAGTCTGCCCTGCTCTAGCCCTTCGGCATAACCTTGCGTCTTACCTTCGTTAAAGCCTTCTTCTTCAGCCTGGGCGCGAATATCTTCAATTTCCGCCATGGTGGGTGGCGCAATAGTTTCGGCTGCCACCGCCTTGGGCGCATGCTGCTGGGCAGAATAACCAAACAGGTTAGAAATACTCGCCTCTTCGGTTTCAGTGACATCGGGTAATTGCCAATGGCTGAACTCAATTTCAGAGTCACTCACCACCCTATGGGACAATTTATTGTCGCTATTGTCACTCCGATTAGAGGAACTCATCGCCGCCACCGCCGCCTAACATGATTTCACCGCTGTCACTTAAACGACGCGCAATTGACAGAATTTCTTTTTGAGCGATTTCCACTTCGCTGATCCGGATTGGGCCCATGGCCTCTAAATCGTCACGCAGTAACTCGGCGGCCCGTTTTGACATATTGCCCAAAATTTTGTCTTTGAGCTGATCGTCGGTGCCTTTGAGTGCCTTCATCAATACATCCTGCTGCACTTCACGCAGCAAGGTTTGAATACCACGGTCGTCCACATCGATAAGGTTTTCGAATACGAACATTAAGTCTTGGATTTGCTGCGCCATTTCCTCGTCGGTTTCGCGCATGGTTTCCATCAACTGACTTTCGACCCCCGTATCGAGGTAGTTCATAATGTTGGCCGCCGCCTTTAGGCCGCCCATCTTCGCCGCCTGCGCACCGCCTTGGCCGGCGAATTGTTTCTCCATGATGTCGTTTAACTCCTGCAATGCCGCAGGTTGAACCTCTTCAAGATTAGCAATACGCATCATTAAGTCTAAGCGGGTATTCTCAGGGAACTGGCCGAAAATTTCCGCCGCTTGATCTGGTTCTAGATACGATAAAACAATGGTTTGGATCTGTGGATGCTCGTTCTGGATAATAGTGGCCACTTGGCGGGCATCCATCCATTTAAGAGAATCCAAGCCCTTGGCGCCGCTGCCCATGATAATTTGTTCAATCAAATTACCGGCTTTGTCTTCACCTAGAGCCGCGGTTAACGCCTTGCGGACGAACTCTTCACTATTAAAACCAATAGAAGAATACTTTTGAATATCGTCGAGAAATAGCTTGTGCACCCCGATGACTTTTTCCTGCCCAAAGTCTTCCATGGCCGCCATCGCCATACCGACCTTTTGCACTTGTTTAGGTTCTAAGTGCTTTAAAATAGAGGCGGCATCGGCTTCACTCAAACTTAACAGTAAAATCGCCGTTTTTTCGATGCCACTGAGATCCTTAATATTGAAGCTTGGGGCTTCAGCGGCGTCTTTTGATTTATTCTCAGCCATTGTCTTGTAACCAGTTTTTCACGACTTGGGTAGAAAGCTCGGGCTCATTGGCCACAAGCGCACGGATAGCTTTAATCATATCATCATCTTTATGCAGATTAGGGATAAGAATTGAGCCATCGTCGGCATAACTATACTCTGCTTCTTTGGTATTGAGCATCCCTAAGGTATCGGCGGCGTATTGATCTTCAATCTCCGCCAACTCATTACCGAGTCTTGAATCCTCTGGCATGTTCACATTATCTGGGTAGATTAAGCGTTTCAGCATTGGACGTACTACAGCAAGGATCAGCACTAAGATAACCAAAGCGCCAACGCCTAACTTCACCGCACGCCAGAACCAAGGTTGCTCCCAAAGCTCAGGCGCAGGTACATCTTCAACCAATTGATCCATAAAGGGAACAGTAACCACCTCCAGCACATCACCACGCTGCGCGCTAAAGCCTACCGCGCCTTCCAGTAAACGGCGAATATTGGTTAGCTCCTGCTCGGTACGGGCAACGCGCGCCACTTGGCCATTTTCCCCAGCCGCCCCCGGTTTAAAGTCCACCGCAACCGACACACTCACGCGGCGCACCACGCCAATTTGCTGACGGGTATGGCTGATGGTGGTATCGAGTTCAAAATTACGGGTCGCTTCGCGGTGGGAGTTACCAGCAGTAACACTTTCCGTCGCTTTATCTGCTTCCTGCGGAATATTAGATTCCATTGGGGGTTGATTCGATAAGGCACCAGGAATGCCGCCAGTTGAACCGCCAGTCGAATTATTCTCGACCGTCATTTCGCTACGCAGCGACGGTAAGTCGGGGTTGAAGCGCTTAGCGGTTTGCTCGACCGCAGTGAAATCCATGCTCACATCTACTTGAGAAGTGAAGTTATCAGGCCCGAGAATGGGCGATAAAATAGAGTCAATTTTAGTGCGGTATTCGGCTTCTTTCTGTTGAACTAACTCAAGCTCACGACGCGCCCTAGCAGATACGCCATCTTGGCTACCCGAGTTCAGTAAACGGCCGTTAGAATCTGTAACTGTCACGCGAGATGGCTCTAAGCCCTGAACGGCGGAAGCGACGATATCCACAATAGCATCGACCTCGCCTTGGCCTAAACCACCACGGCGAGTGTTGATCACAACGGTCGCACTTGGCTGCGCAGTGTTGCGAGCAAACACGTTTTCTTTGGGTAGGGCTAAAATCACTTTGGCGCGGCTAACACTTTGCAGTTGTTCAATTGCGCGGGCGAGGTTTTCTTCTTGGCTGTGCTTGAGGCGAGCCTGTTCCATTCTTTGGCTCACGCCAAAACCACTGTCTTGGGTGAGAAAATCTTTGCTTGAGGCCGCGGCACTATCAATACCCGCACGGCTCAGCATCATTTTAACTTCTTGATATTTGTCTTCGGGTACCTTAACGACGTCAACATCGATTTGATACTTGATCTTATTTTTATCAAGTACGTCGAGCACTTGCACCATTTCCTGAGTTTCCATTTTACCCAATGGACGGTACTCAGGCTCCTGTGCCCAGATCATGACGAACACGGCTAACGCCAAACAAATGGCGAGGGCTAAAATCATGGTGATTTGACGCATCATATCGACGCCACCGAGACTTCCCAGCACGCCGGATTTATTTTCCTGTTGGACCCCTTGGTCCACTGCGCCGGCGTTTGATCCGACAATCATTTCTGTGCTCACGATTAGTACCTGCTAATTGCGTTATTCAAGGCCTAAACAGGCATGCTCATTATTTCTTTATAAGCTTCAACGAGCTTATTGCGCACTTGGACAGTGGCTTCAAAGGCGACACTGGCCTTTTCGCGGGCGATAACAGTATCAGAAAGGCTCACTGTCGTGTCACCCATTTCGAGTCGGGTCGCGAGATTCGATGAGGTTGACTGCAAACCACTGACATTGCCAATGGCTTGGGAGAGGAGTTGTCCAAAGTCAGCACCGCTGGTGTTATTCACTTGCTGCACAATGTTATTGGGTGAAATCCCAAAAGAAGGTGCGATTTCACCTTTAAGTGACTGCATTTCTTGCAGTAATGAATTTGTGCCAATTTGCATGTCGTGCTCCCCATCGTCGAGTTATTGACGATTAAACTCTCTAGATAAACAGGATATGCAAAAGCATGGCCAAGTTTTCACTTTGCCGTGCTAAAAAGAAGTGAAGAAATCGTCAGACATGAAATTGCCACAGGGTAACCCAGTGGCAATGGCTTTAGACAAGGTACAAAACACAAATTAGTTGGGCAATTGAATCCCCATATCGCGCATTCTGGCCATCTTATATCTTAAGGTGCGCGCACTGATCCCAAGTTTTTCGGCAACCAACTTACGACTACCTTGGCATTGCGCTAAAGTTTCGAGAATGATCACATGTTCCTGCGCCTTCAACTCCTCACCTAAACCTTCCGGCTCATTGACATATTCGGCGTCATCGGATAACAGAGGCACATCTTGGGCATCGATAATAATATCGTTGGCGGTAATCACAGCCCCAGCACGTAAAATTAACGCGCGTTGCACCACGTTATCCAACTCGCGCACATTACCTGGCCAGCGGTGACTGAGTAAACGACGACAAGCTGCCTCATCAAACTCAGGTAAATCAAGCACATTTAGCGCCTTTGCGTGTTTCGCAAGTAAATGCCGAGCTAGTGGCAAAATATCCGCAGGGCGTTGATTCAGTGCAGGCCACGTCAGTGGAAACACGTTAATGCGATAATAGAGATCTTCTCGGAATTGCCCAGCGGCAACCACGGCCTTTAAATCCCGATTCGAAGTGGCAAGCACCCGAACATCTAACTTAATGGTTTTACGACCGCCTAAACGCTCCACTTCGCGCTCTTGCAGCACACGCAGCAGTTTGGCCTGAAGTCCCAAATCCATCTCAGATATTTCATCGAGTAATAAGGTGCCGCCTTGTGCCTGTTCAAATTTACCAGGGCATGCCTGATAAGCGCCGGTAAAAGCCCCTTTTTCATAACCGAATAAGGTCGCCTCGAGCATATTCTCGGGGATGGCCGCACAGTTGATGGCCACAAACGCTTGGTTGGCACGGCTACTATGTTGATGAATATAACGGGCTAACACTTCTTTACCCGAGCCGCTTGGTCCAAGGATCATCACAGAAGCATCGGATGCCGCCACACGCTGTGCCAGTGATAGCAGCGCGAGGCTCTTTTCATCGGCAACCACGGGTTGATCGCTACTTTGTTTGAGCGGCAAATAGCGGGAAACTTGGTTGAGCAATACCTCTGGCGCAAAGGGTTTTGCCAAATAATCGACGGCGCCCAATTTAATTGCACTGACCGCACTGCCAATGGTGGCATACGCCGTCATCAATAACACTGGCAGCTTGGGGTGATGCTGCTGTAAGTAATTTAATAATCCTAAGCCGCCAATGCCCTGCATCTGCACATCGCTGATCACTAAGTCAAACTGATGTTGCTTCAATGCGATAATGGCTTCCTCGCCGGAGGCCACATCGATGCAGTCGTATTGCGCCAACATTAAGGTATCGAGCAAAGCCTCACGCAGGGACGCATCGTCTTCGACTAAGAGTAATTTGGCTTCAGACATAGGGTTTCTCCAGCGGCAATACTGCAGCCGATTTCGCCTGCGGGAAGGTTAGCGACACAGTACAACCTTTATTGGGCATACAACTCAATTGGATTTGGCCGCCATGATTGCGAACCACGGACTGCACAACGGCTAAGCCTAGACCCGTTCCTTGCGCTTTGGTGGTAAAGAAAGGCTCCAACACTTTTTGTTGCATCTTAGCATCCAGTCCTTTGCCATTGTCGACCACATTGAGGGCTAACTGCTCGCCGATATCATTGGCAACGATTTGGATCTGCGTTGCCCCAGCTTCAAGGCTATTCATCACCAGATTATTCACGGCTGAACTGAGCGCGTTCACATTCGCCAGCATTAAACCGTTGGACGCATTGGTGACAGTCAATGCTGCGCCGCGCTGAGCCACAATCGGCTCACAGTTCGCCATGACAGTATTGATCACCTCATCAAGGTTAACTAACTCACCCAATTCATCCTGCCGCCCTTTGGCCATCAACAGCATATCGTTAACTTGGCGTTCAAGCTCATTGAGTCTATCCACTAACTTCTGCTGAAATTTTGCCTTAGCTGATTCCGATAATTTGGGACTGGCCAGATTCGCAGCATAGAGCAGTGCCGCCGACAGTGGCGTACGCACCTGATGCGCCAGCGTCGCGACCATTTTACCGAGGGCAGATAGGCGCTGCAGATGGGAAAGATTCTTTTGCAGTAGACGGGTTTCTGTTAGATCCGTCAGCACAATTAATTGGCCCGGTTCTGGCGTTAATGGGGTAATCGCAAATTTGACTCGGCGGCCATTGCGTAATGAGACTTCATGACCATCATCATCCTGTGGCGCAAACGCCGTATGGATCACATCAATCCAGCGGGCGCCGCATAACGGCTGCTCCAGCAATTCCACGGCAACAGGGTTTGCATCGGTGACAATACCGTCACCGTTCAAAATCACCACGCCAGAGGGCATAGCCTGTAAAATATGCTCCATCCGATTGGACATATTGGCGGCCTCACGCAGTTGGTTCCATTGTTTGCTAGTGTGCTTGAATGTTTCAAGTTGCGCTAGTGGATGGGCTGACATAGTCACTCCGTCAAAAAATTGCTTCTGACGGAGTGTTTGCAGATTCTATGCCAAATTAAGAAATGAATTTAGATAGGTAAAACAATAGGATAAACAACAGGAATATGACTATTCTTTCGTCATTCCGTACTTACGCATTTTCTCAACCAAAGTAGTACGACGAATACCGAGCATTTCTGCCGCACGCGCAACGACGTTATCCTGCTGCTCTAACGCTTGGCGAATCATATCGATTTCAAGCTCAGCCAGCAGATCCTTAAGGTTGACCCCTTCTGGCGGTAATTCACTCGGGAAACGGGTTTCAGGAATTTCAACCGGCTCTTCACTAGTGAAGATGGATGCTAACGCATCACGTTCCTGTTGTTCCTCACTGAGTTCGATGCTGTATTCGGGCACATCAATATGGCGATACTTGATAGGCAAGTCATTCACATCGACTAAACCGCCAGGATATAAAATCGTTAAGCGCTCAACCAAGTTCGACAGTTCACGCACGTTACCCGACCAAGCGTGTTCTTTTAACGATTCAATAGCACGTTGGGTAAAGCGAACTTTGCCACGTCCTTCGTTATAGACTCGGCTTACCAGCTCTTGCAACAGTAGAGGAACGTCATCCTTGCGGTCGCTTAGCGCAGGCATCTCAATCGGAAAAACGTTGAGGCGATAGTAAAGATCTTCACGGAACTCGTTGCTGGTGATCATGCTTTCGAGATCTCTGTGGGTTGCAGCGACAACACGCACATCAGCATTGATAGTCTTAGTGCCACCGACACGCTCGAATACGCGCTCCTGCAGCACACGCAGCAATTTTACCTGCATCTGCAAAGGCATATCGCCGATTTCATCGAGAAACAGTGTGCCACCTTCTGCGAGCTCAAAACGGCCCTTACGCGAGCTAATGGCGCCTGTAAAAGAGCCCTTCTCATGACCAAATAATTCGCTTTCGAGTAGTTCTGGCGGGATCGCACCACAGTTAACCGGAATAAAAGGACCATCACGGCGTTCAGACAAATAATGAATGTTACGAGCGACGACTTCCTTACCTGTACCCGACTGCCCTAGCACTAATACTGTCGCATCAGAGGTCGCAACCTGGCTAATCAAATGGCGAACATTGGCAATACCTTCACTGCGGCCCACTAAACTACGGAATAGTTTGGTTTGATTCGCACTGGTTGGCACTTGAGGACGTTTAACCTGGCCATACACTTGGCAAAAATGCAGCAGTTCAGTGAGTTGCGGATAGTTTAATGGCTCTTCGATTTGACCAAGCACATTCGATACTTGCAGATCACCGACGTTGCCAAACAATAAAATAGGTTGCCACGGGTACTGATTAGCGAGTGATTTCAATGCCTCAACAGACATATTGTCAGTTGTCAGCACTAAGGCACGATAACGGGTATCTTGGAGACAAGAGCTCAACTTTTCGGTGGAGATGATTTCAATCTGCTCACCTAAAAATTCAAAAATGCAACACAGGCGACTTAAGCGCTCTGATGGGGTTCCGACAAGTAAAATTCGTTGATCTGTTTGCATCATTCAGTAGGCCGTAAAGCGCTAATTAGGTATCAATTCGCATTAATTATTTATGATTAGTTGCTGTAAAAGCTTAACAAATTCAATGTAACAATCTGTGCCACCATCACTACTGTGATGAATATTGTATTATCAGCAGTCGAGAAGCAAGCTTCGAATGCGGATTATGCCAAACTGAATTGATTTTAGTTCATTTATCCCATGATTCTAGTTAATTATGTCAATAAATTGACGAAAGCCAAAAAAAAGACGCACTCGGTGCGTCCTTTTTCCTGTTGATCTATAACACAATTAACGAGCTTATGTATGAGATGTGATATTGTGTTTATCCGCAGGAATAGCATCCCAACCTTCTTTGATGGTCTTTAAAATAGCCACAACTTCATCAATCGCCTGCACATCATTGTTGATGTTCGCCTCAGACATTCTTCGCAGCATATAGTCATACAATCTTGTTAAGTTTGTAGCAACGTCACCTTCAGCATCCATATTTAAGCTGCTGTTTAACCCGGAGACAATACCGATGGCTTTACCGAGAAAAAGACCACGTTGAGCAATATTACCCTGTTCAATAGCGCATTTTGCTTGAGCTAAACGTTCCAATGCACCCGCAAATAACATTTGAATAATGCGATGAGGAGAAGCAACGCCTAGATCGCTTTCCACTGAGACTTTTCGATATGATTGCATTGAACCACGCATAAATACCTACCTATTTGATTCTATTGCTTTATATGCCTTTATATAACGCTTAGCATTATTATCCACCTGAATAAGAGCACGACAATCCTCCATTACTCTCATTGCCCGTTCAGTAAAAGTTTGGCTCAAATTGAGTTGCTCAACTAAGTACTGTTGGTCTTTAAAGTCATTATTTGCGACCAAGGTTTTCAAATATACTTCACGCTTTTCAACAAGACTCTGCAATTCTGATACCAAAATATAAAAACTCTCACTCTCCGCTTTTTCAAATCCAATTTTATCCAATACTAACAATAGATTATCGTTAACATCTGCTATTTGCAAAATAAGATTATTCACGCTATTTCTCTGCCTTCTCATTCACAAACGGATGAACTGCCAAGATTCTGTCTTATCCTATTTATTCTGTCGAACAACACCAGGCAATGAATCTAAACGTGATAACAACATGCTGGATTGAGAGTTCAGATTTGCCACAACCAAATCCATAGCATTAAATTGCTTATATAAGCGATCGCTGTAAGCGGCCATCCGAGTGCTTAGCTGCTCTCGACTATCGGCAATACGGGCGAGTTGTTCATCAAGGGAATTATCCCGCCCATCGATAATACCGCCAGATTTTATATAAGTATCTACCAAACCAGACATTTTCGCCGAAAGTCCCGTATTCTCAGAGGTAAATAACTCGCTAATTGTCCCCTTGTCATTTTTCAATGACTCAGTTAATTTAGTCGAATCAATTTCCAACAATCCTTCACGAGTCGTTTTTATCCCTAAATTTGCGAGCACCTGTTTTCCGTCTGAAGTATCAAACTCGCTTGAAACCATAGTACGTAATTGGCTCTGAATGCTACGGGGTAAGGCATCACCTTGTAATATCCCAGCCTGCTTTGTATCGGCATCATATTTAGTGAGGTTCTGAATTGTGGTCATCAAACTGTTATAGGACTCAACAAACCCCTCTATCGCAGTTTTCGTTTTCGCCGTATCTTTACTCACGGTCATTGTTGTCGTTTTATCTACATCGGCGGCGGTTAAGGTTAATGAAACGCCAGTAATGGCCTTATCAAGTGTATTGGAGTCTGAAACCACCTTTACGCCATCGACATACACTATTGCGTTTTTGGCGGGCGTGACTTCACTCATCGTAAAGGTATCTGACAAACCAGTACCCGCTCCGCTATCCGTTGCAGTTACTGAAATCTGGTTATCCTCACCAGTCTTCTTGGAACCTAACACCAGCTGAGGCCCCAGCTCCCCATTTACTATGGTGGCAGTAACATCGGTATTATCATCAGATTTATTAATCTTATTCATAATATCGGTTAGGGAGTCAGTAGCGGAGACATCAATATTAAAAGCTGTTCCACTTCCCACCTTAATGGATAAAGCTCCTTCACCTATCGGTGAGGTTGTATCTGTAGCTACAGCTGTGCCGACTTTCTGGCTTTGAGCCAATTGCTCGACTTTAATTTGATAAGTGCCAGAAACCGCGGTTTTATCTACAGTGGCAGAGAGATAATCTTTTGAGGAAGTCACAACCTTTTGACTACCAAAGGTTTCGGCCTTAGCGAGCGTTTTTAATTTATCGTTAAATTCAGACATGGCACTTTTTAATGCGCCAATACCCGAAATTTGCGCATTAAGCTTACCTTCATTGACATCAAACTTAGCAATTTTACCGGCACTTTCAGCATTCACTAACGCTGTGACTATGCCACCGATATCCATGCCAGAACCAATACCAACCGATGTTAAGCCCATAAAAACCTCAACTTATTTTAAATCCATAACTCAAGCCACCCTACACCTCTGTTTTCATCAACAGTCCAGTGACCTCATTTAACTTTTTAGCAATTTCGAGCGCTTCCTCATTAGGAATTTGCCGAATTAAATCTCCTGTTGAGATATCAATCACCCTCACAACAGGTTCGCCCAGCTCTTTATCAATCTTAAAGGCCAAGCCCTTTTGAATAAAGTCCATGCTAGTTGCAATATCGTCCACTGCCTGCTGCAGCTCAATTTCCTTATTTTCAGAGGCTTTTACATCCTCTGCCGCTTGAACGGCATCCGTGGGAGAGATAATTGTGTCACGTTGAACTTTAGGATTGCCTTCATCATTAAGTTGAGAGGGTGGTCGTAACTGACTATCTCTACTCAACATAGGATGAGGTGCATTTGCTGTAATAACATCCATGGTTCACCTCTGCTTATTAACTAAGGCAAAAATTAGACCAATATAATCCATGATTGATATAGGCATTACACCATTGATAGATTAATTGATATCTAATACCTAGCACTTTTAAAGATAAAAGGGAGAATCGTGACCGACTCTCCCTAATCTACTCCACTATACTAACGCCGCAATGCTATTAGAGTAAAGAAAGCGCAGTTTGTGGTAATTGGTTAGCCTGAGCCAACATAGCAGATGAGGTTTGTGACAAAATTTGCTGCTTAGTTAACTGCGCAGTTTCTGAGGCAAAGTCCACATCTTGAATACGGCTACGAGCATCGGTTACGTTAGATTGAATATTGCTTAGGTTATTGATAGTAAAGTTCATCCGGTTTTGCACCGCACCTAAATCGGCACGTTGGCTATCAATTCCTGCAATGGCACCATCAATAATAGCCAGCGCGGACTGAGAACCTGAAGCAGTTGATAAATCCACGCTATTCACACCAGCAAATACTCCAGCCACCTCAGTTGTCAATTCGGCTGCAATACCTCCGCTAATTGAATAGGCTGAAGAAGCAGTTAATGACACTGAACCCACTGCTGTTGCATTGTCAACCGTCGTATCTGTACCGTCTATTGTTGATACTGCACTTGAGGTGCCATCCGCTGAAATATTTTTCAGTGTTAACGTACCTGTACCTGCGGTAGCTGTATCACTAAAGCTAATATCAGCACCTTTGGAGCTAGTAATGGTTAGTACACCGTTTTCCAGTTTTGCACTAACACCTGTTTCACCTGATACGTTATTTATGGCTTTAGCTAAGTCATCATTATTACCAATACCGGTCAAATCTAATGAGGAGGTACTATTTCCATCATCAACTTTCATGGTCAAACCTTTATCGAAAGCCTCAGTCAAGTTAGCTTCAATAGTTGTTTGAGCCGTGGCAGTCACACCTGTGCCTGCTTTATTGATTTTACCAGCAACCTCGGCAGCGGTATCATTAGCAGCAGTTGCAAATGTAGTGGTTTTAGTACCTTGTGTTATTGATAAATTGCCACCAGCTGAACCGTTGGAGCCAGCAACCGCTGTAACTAAATCCCCGCCAAATTTAGAACCTGCCGCGTCACTCTTATAAGCACCAATATCCGCTGCAGCAACTGATTTTAAAGAAACTGAAATAGTCTCATTTGCTTGTGCGCCGACCTGAAATGATTGTGTTCCATAAGAGCCATCCAGTAACTTTTGGCCACCAAATGATGTAGTCTCTGAAATTCGAGTGAGCTCTGACTGCAACGCATTAACTTCTTTCTGCATTGCAGCTCTATCTTCTGAAGAGTTAGAACCGTTTGCAGATTGTAAAGATAAATCACGCATCCGCTGCAGAATATTGGTTGATTCTTGCATCGCGCCTTCGGCGGTTTGGGCAATGGAGATACCATCGTTGGCATTGCGCATAGCCACCCCGATACCATTCACTTGGCTGGTCATACGGTTAGAGATTTGCAGACCTGCAGCATCATCTTTAGCACTGTTGATTCGCAGACCAGAGGATAAACGCTCCATCGAGGTGGATAGTTTTGAATTGGCACCATTTAATTGGTTTTGCGCACGCATTGAGGTGACGTTGGTGTTTACTGAAATAGCCATGATTATTGCCCTCTACCTAACTTGAATAGTGCCTGTCAGTACTGTCAGGCAAGGTTTATTTTCTACACTCACTTTAACGGCAAGGGATAAAAGACCTTTAGTAAATAATTTAAAAATTTTCAGCTTTAAAAAAAATATTAAAAAAAACATAATCATAGGTTCCGATCTTTATTATGTAAGTGACCCGTCCTAAATAGCGTTGACACTTTTCTAACTGATTTTGGAGAGTGTAATGACTTCAACAATTAAACGAACTCAACGTGATTATTCCCTCGCGTTTAAATTGGCGGTTGTCGACCAAGAGGAAAAAGGCGAGCTGACCTATAAGCAGGCTCAAGACAAGTACGGTATTCAAGGTTGTTCTATCGTGTTAGTTTGGTTACGCAAAAATGGCAAACTGGATTGGTCCCAAGGAACACCGTCTACATCAATGCGAGGACAGTTGATAACAAAACCCACCACACTCACTCCCGAGCAAAAGATAAAAGCCCTCGACGCCGAACTTGAAGATACCCGTATGAAGGTCGCATTCTTCGAAGCCATTGTCGAAAACTCAGAACTGACTACGGTATACCCGTCGTAAAAAAGCCACACGCGAAACGCTCCAGGAAAAAACGGACGTAGATTACCGCGTCACTCAATGCTGTCGCTACCTTAGAAATCAGTCACCAGGCGTATTAAAACAAACGGGGGCTAACAGCCTACAAACGGGCTCTGAAGCAGCGACAAGATAAAAGTAAACCGCTGAGACCGAGGGATACAATACTGCTCAAAAGCGTATCAAGCGGTTCACGCACAACATGGCGTGAGATGCTCAATGACAGACGGATATGACTGCTATCAAAATGCCTTAGCAGAGTGAGTAAACGGCATATTGAAGCAGGAATTTTTAACACATAAACCCGCAACGCTGGAGGGTGGCAGAAGCGGTTGCCATCTATAATCAACGACGGCCACATTTGGCCTTAAAATACAAAACGCCCGATGAGGTGCATCAGGCGTTTTAGGTGGAAATAAGTGTCAACTTATTTCAGGACGAGACAAAGGAATACCACTCTACATTAACCCAATAGGGATAATGCTGTTTGCGGGAGCTGATTAGCCTGTGCCAGCATTGCAGATGAGGTTTGTGACAGAATCTGCTGTTTGGTTAACTGCGCAGTTTCTGAGGCAAAATCCACATCTTGAATACGGCTACGAGCATCGGTTACGTTAGATTGAATATTGCTTAAGTTATTAATCGTAAAACTCATACGGTTTTGTACTGCACCTAAATCAGACCGAGAACTATCAATGCTTGCGATCGCACCATCAATAATGGCTAGCGCGGACTGAGAGCCTGCTGCCGATGAAATATCCACGCTATTCACACCAGCAAATACTCCAGCCACCTCAGTTGTCAATTCGGCTGCAATACCTCCGCTAATTGAATAGGCTGAAGAAGCAGTTAATGACACTGAACCCACTGCTGTTGCATTGTCAACCGTCGTATCTGTACCGTCTATTGTTGATACTGCACTTGAGGTGCCATCCGCTGAAATATTTTTCAGTGTTAACGTACCTGTACCTGCGGTAGCTGTATCACTAAAGCTAATATCAGCACCTTTGGAGCTAGTAATGGTTAGTACACCGTTTTCCAGTTTTGCACTAACACCTGTTTCACCTGATACGTTATTTATGGCTTTAGCTAAGTCATCATTATTACCAATACCGGTCAAATCTAATGAGGAGGTACTATTTCCATCATCAACTTTCATGGTCAAACCTTTATCGAAAGCCTCAGTCAAGTTAGCTTCAATAGTTGTTTGAGCCGTGGCAGTCACACCTGTGCCTGCTTTATTGATTTTACCAGCAACCTCGGCAGCGGTATCATTAGCAGCAGTTGCAAATGTAGTGGTTTTAGTACCTTGTGTTATTGATAAATTGCCACCAGCTGAACCGTTGGAGCCAGCAACCGCTGTAACTAAATCCCCGCCAAATTTAGAACCTGCCGCGTCACTCTTATAAGCACCAATATCCGCTGCAGCAACTGATTTTAAAGAAACTGAAATAGTCTCATTTGCTTGTGCGCCGACCTGAAATGATTGTGTTCCATAAGAGCCATCCAATAGCTTTTGTCCACCAAAAGAAGTGGTATCTGCAATTCGAGTCAGTTCAGACTGTAACGCATTTAGTTCTTTCTGCATTGCAGCTCTATCTTCTGAAGAGTTAGAACCGTTTGCAGATTGTAAAGATAAATCACGCATCCGCTGCAGAATATTGGTTGATTCTTGCATCGCGCCTTCGGCGGTTTGAGCAATGGAGATACCATCGTTGGCATTACGCATGGCTACGCCGATACCATTGATTTGACTAGTCATACGGTTAGAAATTTGTAAACCAGCGGCATCATCTTTAGCGCTGTTAATCCGCAAACCTGAGGATAAGCGCTCCATCGAGGTAGATAGTCTATTGTTAGCACCATTTAACTGGTTTTGCGCCTTCATCGATGTGACGTTGGTGTTTACTGAAATAGCCATATTACATTCCTCTTCTAAGTTGGGTGCCAAGACGTGGAAGCCTGGCTAAATCTTGTTACTTCACCTAGGAACACTCGTATTCACTTAGCGAACAAGTAACGTTACTTAACATGCTTAAATATTGGTTAATCATTGACTCGCTATTAGTTGCTCAATCATCAACCCAATAGCCTATTTCTATCTAAAACCTGCCCTATTAAACTCAGAGACACTTTTACAAAAGTGGCGCACTCTGTTGTTTTGGGCGAGGCGGGCTCTAGATATAGTCAAACAACGATACTGAGCCCACTTTACTAAACACACTGGATACCGCATTGAGCGCAAGTTGTTGCTTTTCAAATTCAGTAATCGCAGTGGCATAGTCGACATCCTCCAACTTGGATAACGCCGAGGTGTTGATCAACTTTTCATCAGTATGCTTATCAGTATATTTTTCCAGTACTTTTAAACTGTTGCCTGCTAAGCCTTGTTGCTGACTGATTTGTTTGACACCACTCTGAACATTATTCAATAACTGTGCCAATTCTGATTGACCTGAAGGAGTTTGTACTTGTTCACCATTTTCAAATAGGTCGATAGCCTTACTAAAGGTGTCGAAAATACTCACTTCAGCTTCTTGGTGAAGGGTGAAGCTGTCACCAATCTTTGGCTCACCTTCAATGCTTAGCTTAACGCCGTCAAAATTGATTGATGCTGAGGGATCAAAAGGTGCTGCGGCTGAAATCACATTCGCAGGGGTAGCAGTATCAGTGACTTCCACATTAATACCACCCGCACCATCATCTAAAAAATTAATCTTATAGTCGGAAAGTGAAGGCGTTACACCGTCAAGCTTTGCACTGGTAACACTGAACTCCCCTTGCTGGGATGGCAAATAATTGACGCTATAATCGCCCATGGCATTGGGGGATTTGATGAATGCGGTATCACCAGCGACATTGGTATTAAGCTGTATACCTGATGCGATTATGGCACTGTGGACACCAGAATCACCTTGATAGACAATTTTGCCATTGGCATCAAATTGGAATGGCAAAGTATCAGTCTTATTACCCGCAAACAAATAATTGCCCGATTCATCTTTGGTATTCGCAATCGTCAATAACTGGTCAAGGCTCTTGCGCAAATCATCGGCAATAGTTTGCCGCTCCTCAGATGTTTGGCTGCCGTTTGAACCCTGTAACATCAAATCTTTCATACTGGATATTAAGGTATCTGCTTGGCCTAACTGACTCTCTGTTTGTTGAAGATGATTGGTGGCATAGTCGATATTCTTCATAAATTGATCGACTAAGGCATTGCGTTGATTCAGGTTATCGATACCTAAAGCCGCAACCGGGTCATCCCCTGAGGTATTGACCTTTTTGCCACTGCTGAGCTGATCCAAAATCTTGCTCGTAGCCGTTTGTTTTTGCAGCACACTACTAATGCTTTGATTAAAGAGCTGCGCACTTGATAGTCTCATCGTCACTTCTCCTAACGCACTGAGGTCAGTAGGGTGTCAAAAATTTGCTGGGCGGTTGACATGATCCGCGCAGACGCTTGGTAGGCCTGTTGGAAACGCATCAGGTTTGCAGCTTCTTCATCTAAGTTCACCCCTGATTCGCTCTCTACTCTGGCGTAAGCCTGTTGATAAATCGCATCAGCCGCCCCAACTCGAACTTCGGCCGCTTTGGTTTGACTGCCGATATCTTGCTTGGTCTGCTCAAACACATCGGCAAGCGTCGATTTGCCGCCATTCATCACTTTGGTTTCACTGAGTTTAGCCATTGCCAAGGCATTAGTGTTATCCCCTTCGGAAAAGGATAAATCGAAGGTGAATTTGTCGCCTGCGGCCGCCGCACTGCTATCAACTTCAAAGGTAAAGCCAAACGCACTAATGCTGGGTGGCGTATATGCCGCTGGAGCGCCAAGGGATGTACCATTGGCATCGAAGGCTTCAAAGGTTGGCGGCACAGCCGTGGTATTCAATTGAATGGTGAGCTCGCTACCCGTTGTCGGGAAGTTTGCCGCACTGCGGTTGGTAATTTGCGTTACCTTCACTTGAGTATTGCCTGAGTTCGCTGCATCTGGGGTGATTTTGGGCGCAGCGGCGGCAATGCCTTTGGGATCTGTCATCACCACTTCAATACCATTCGCCGCTCCCGCGGTGGGACGAATCGCGAATCTATCCCCAGAAGCCATGGCGCCGGCTTTAATATCAATAGAGAATCCCGCGCCACCTTCGAGCTTAGTGCCATTTAAGGTGAGCGGTGTGATAGTGCCGGTTTGTGTGTCTCTGAGTTCATAGGTGGCTGGCGCCGTAAAAGACAGCTCGTAGGAGCCACCCGATAAAGCGCTCGTATCGTCAATATTGACACCTAAGGTCGCATTACCTGTGTTACCGGAAAATCCAGCCACACGACCGATAGACATTAGAGGATCGTTGATATCCTTAAAGATATCGGCGCCCACTTGGCCGTTAAGATCGAATCCTTCCGCCTGTAACTTGTTAAAGTTATCGGCAACCCCAAGCGCCAGTTGGTCGAGTTCTAACCCCGCTGGCACTAGAGTTTGTTCACGATACTCAAACAAGGCACCGAGCTGGCCGCCTAACTTGGTAGGATCGACACGTACACTTTGGGAGCCAATGGTCGACATCAACTGCAGTTCATTCGGGAAAGGGTCACCCGTCGCAGTGCTGATCGACATGGGGACTTCCCCCGAAACCAGCATAATTGCGCCGCCGAGCATGATGCTTTTGGCCCCGTTTTCTAAGGGGATCACATTCACCTGCGCGTACTGACTCAGCTCCTGTACCAATGCATCTTGCTTGTCCAGTAACATGGCGTCTTGGTTTGGCGACTTCATCAACTCTAGGTTTAGATTAGCAAGTTCAGTGCTGATCTCATTGATACGCTTCGTCATACCCGTGATTTGATCATTGGTTTGAGTCAGCTGTCCGTTCAGCGTCGACTGCATCTGGTTCAAACTGTTCGCCAATTGTTTGGCATCGTTTAAGGTCGAGCTACGAATGCCTAAGTCTGCAGGCAAGTCCGCCAAACTATTTAGCCCTGAAAACAAATCGTTCAAGCTCTGTGGCACTATTTTGCCGATTTGCGAGAAGACTTGATCAAGCTCGCTCAACTTGCCGTAGCTCGCTTCGGCCGCACTCAGCGTGGTTTGGCCAATCCGCAATTCGCGTGCAGCATAGTCATTGTAAATACGCTTAACATCAGAGACATACGTACCTGTGCCATAGAAGCTATTACCAAGACGTTGTGAATCTAACGTGGTTTGCGTCGCCACTTGTCTGTGATAACCCGCGGTGTTGGCATTGGCGATGTTATTACTGGTCACTCCCAGTTGTGACTGGGATGCGAGTACGCCTGTACGGGCAATATTTAATAGATCGATAGCCATTAGCCGATACTCCCCAACACTAACATCCTATGAAGAATGATCATTTGTCTTCTCCTGGCAGTATCGATTTCAGCTCTTCGCTGATGGACTGCATAACTTTAATGACTTTTTCAGCATATTTAGGATCGGTGGCATAACCAGCATCCTGTAATGCTCGAATAAACTGAGTTGGTGACGCCGCGACTTTCTTCGCCGCCTGATAACGCTCACCCTCAGCAATAAAGGAAACAAAATCGTTAAAACTGTGCTCGAAATCGGCATACACCCTAAAATCGGCTTTTTGTCTAACGGCAATACCCTGCTCAAATTCCAAGGTACTCACGTTAGCCTTATCACCTTGCCAGCGACGATCGGCTTTAATATTGAACAGGTTATGGCTTGGCGCGCCATTATTGCCACGGACAATTTTTTGACCCCAGCCCGTCTCAAGGGCTGACTGTGCCAAGAGCACTTCGGGTTGAGTGCCAAGGGCTTTGGCGGCTTTTTCTGCATGAGGATAGAGGGTCGCCAAAAACTCTTCCCGACTACCAAATTTGAGGGTCTTTTGTGTTTCCCTAAATGCCGCCGTCGGCAAGATTTGGCCACTGATCACAGGTTCGATTGGCGATAAGGGTTGCTCTGACCAAGCGGGCTTTGGCGTATCTATGGCCAGCAAACGCTCAGGTCTATCAATATCTAAGGAGGACGTCACGCCATCGCCGTTATCCACGTTAGCACTTGGGCGTGCAATCGATGCCGGAACACCTTGCGCGGCAACGACTGGCGCAGCCGCAGTTTGAGTTTCAGCTGCCGAGGTTGCTTGAGCTGGAATATTGAAGGCTTTCGCATCATGTTGCAGCTTCATACCACCGTCATTACGCAGCACGGATGCGGGCGTAAACTGACTCGACTCGGGGGATAATTGCTGCACCATCATGTCTGCAAGGCCCAGCACACCTTTATCCGATAAATCGACGGATAACTGCTGGTCCCGCATTTGCTCATAAAATTTAGTGTATTGGCTGTTGAGTGGGCTGTCGGATTCAAACACTGCGTTGGCGTCACGCATGCTCTTCATCAGCATTTGCACGAAAACGCCTTCAAATTGTTGGGCGACTTTTTTCAAGGCGCCCTTCTCATCTTTCTGAGCCTGGGCGCGCAGGGAGTCGAGCCCGCCCAGATCAAGAAAATGTGATGAACTTGAAAGCTTTTCCATGATTTTCCCGACAGAAATTAGATGATGATAAGTTCACCATGCAAAGCACCTGCCACTTTTAACGCTTCGAGGATAGCAAGTACATCTGAAGGGGCCGCGCCCACCAAGTTTACGGCTCGCACTAACTCATCTAAGGTCGTGCCAGGATTGAACATAAACATACGGCGATTACTTTCGCTCGCATTGATTGTGCTATTGCTGGTCACCGTCGTTTGACCATTCGCTAACGCATTAGGTTGAGACACCTGAGTCGCTTCGGCAATAGTCACAGTCAAGCCACCATGTGTCACCGCGGCTGGCAATAACTTGACGTTCTGCCCAACCACAATCGTACCCGTACGGGAGTTCACGATCACTTTGGCAGACTCATCAGCAGGCTCCACTTCGATATTCTCGAGTGTGGCTAAAAAGGACACCCGTTGTGACACATCCCTTGGAGCACTGACCTGCACAGAGGTCGCATCCAATGGCCGCGCCATATCGGGGCCAAGCAAGTCATTGATTGCATCGGCCATACGCTGCGCGGTCGAAAAGTCCGAGCGGCGTAGGTTAAACGTCAAATAATCGCCAGTCGAAAATGGCGTTGCTACGCTGCGTTCAACGATCGCGCCGTTAGGAATACGACCCACGGTTGGCGTATTTTGAATGACTTTAGAACCATCCAAACCATCGGCGCTAAAGCCGCTGACCACTAAACTGCCCTGCGCAATCGCATACACATTCCCATCAACCCCTTTAAGGAAAGTTTGTAGTAAGGTACCGCCACGTAAGCTTTTCGCTTCACCTAGGCTTGATACTGTGACATCCAATTCTTGACCAGGTTTGATAAAGGCTGGCATGTCCGCATGCACTGCCACCACGGCCACGTTCTTAATTTTGGGTCTGAAATTATCGGGCAAGTTAATCCCAAAGTTTTTCAGCATGGTGGTAAAGGTCTGCTCGGTATAACGGGTCTTCTCACCCGTGCCCGGTAAACCGACGACTAAGCCGTAACCAATCAATTGGTTACTACGAACCCCTTGAACATTGGCAATATCTTTAATGCGCTCTGCTTGGCTAGGAAGTGAAAATGCCAGCATGGCAACCGCTAAAATCAGTTTCAATTTCATGATACGACTCCTTAGAAGGGCCACCAATCGCTCATAAAGAACTGGCTTAACCAGCCCACCTTTTGCGCATCGGCGAAGGTACCAGTACCGCTGTATTGAATACGCGCATTGGCCATACGGGTTGAATCGATAGTGTTGTCAGGCTTGATATCCTGTGAACGTACTATGCCGGTCACTCGGATAAACTCATCGCCGTTATTAATGGAAATCCATTTCTCGCCACGCACCACTAAGTTGCCGTTATTGAGTACTTGCATCACGTTGGCGGAAATACTGCCATCTAAGCTATTGCTTTGATCGGCATCGGATTCCCGCTTAGTGTTCATGCTGTCTTTGTAACGCAGATCGAGGGGAACCCCGCCAATCGACACATTGCTACCACCGGCATAAATAGGGTCGAGCGACAGATCAGAGCCTTTTTTGATCTGATTACCCGCACTCTTTTTCGCCTGAGTCGCTTCCTTCAACACGATAGTGATGATGTCACCCACTTTATGGGCGCGAATATCCGAATAGAGACTGGCCGCTTGGCTGTCTTGGTAAATGGATCCCGTAGCAGCAATTTTGGTTGGCGGCGCTTCGGGGTAAACCGGTGCATAGAAAGGATCATCTGCAATCGGTTTCTTGGAGGTGGAGCTACATGCCGTAAGCAAGAGCGCAGCGGCCAATATAAAATATCTAGCCATGATAATGTGCCTCTATAAATTCTGATTCACATAAGCCAGCATCTGATCCACCGCCGAAATCACTTTGGAGTTCATCTCGTAGATCCGCTGACTTTCAATAAGATTCACTAGCTCTTCGGTCACATTCACGTTAGAGGTTTCTAACGCGCCTTGACGAATCGCCCCCATACCATCGAGTGATGCAGTGCCTTGGATAGGCGTACCACTGGCACCTGTTTCGGTGTACAGGTTTTGTCCCATAGGATCTAAACCCGATGGGTTAATAAAGTCGGACATGCTGAGCTGCCCCACGACTTGGTTTTCCGCCGTGCCCGGTGTTTTCACCGAGACTTCCCCCTCGGCAGACACGGTAATGCTGGTCGCATCATCGGGAATCGTGATTGCAGGTTGCAGAACGTAACCCGAACCTGGCGTTACAATTTGCCCAGTATCATCTAAGGTAAATTGACCATTACGGGTATAGGCAGTGGTGCCATCGGGTAGCTGTACTTCGAAAAAGCCTGGGCCTTCAATCATCAGATCGAGTGAGTTATCCGTGGTCAACATATTGCCTTGGGTAAACATTTTTTGAGTGGCCACCACTTTGGTACCCGCACCAATATTTAACCCATTGGGTAATTTAGTATTCGAGGCACTAATGCCCCCCGCTTGGTTAACGGTTTGATAGAGTAAGTCTTCAAAGACTGCGCGGCTCTTTTTGTAGCCGACGGTGCTGGCGTTCGCGACGTTGTTTGAAATCACCGCAATATCGGTTTGCTGTGCGTCTAAGCCAGTTTTACTAATCCATAACGCTGGATGCATAATTTATCTCCTAACTAATCCGCATTAATGAAGATGAAGCTCGGTCATTTTCTTCCGCGGTTTTCATCATCTTCACTTGCAATTCAAATTGTCGCTGTAGGTCGATTAAGGACACCATCTCATCCACTGGATTGACGTTACTGCCCTCTACAGCACCACTTTCAACAAACACATTCGGATCGGCTGGCGCAGGATCTCCCGACACCAAACGGAACAGTCCATCCTCGCCGCGCATCATTTGTGCGTTACCTGGATTAACTAGCTTTAACCGGCCCACCTCTTCGATCACCTCCGTTGTCGCGCCCTGAGGACGTACAGAGATAATGCCATCCTGTGAGATGGTGACTTTTTCAATCGGCAGCGGTAACACTATCGGCCCCGCATCACCCATCACTGGATTACCACGGTCGTTATGCAATAACCCTGTCGAGTCAAAACTTAAGCTGCCTGAACGGGTGTAAGCCTCACTACCATCCTTTGCCTGTACGGCGAACCAACCATCACCTTTAATGGCAACGTCAAGATCCCGCCCAGTGGTTTTAATCGGACCTGCACGAAAATTGGCGGAGGGTGTTTCGACCATGGCAAATACCCTCGATGGCAATCCTTCACCAAAGGCTTGCATCGATCTGGCCTGCGCCATATCAGACTTAAATCCATCGGTATTGGCGTTAGCTAAGTTGTTGGCACGCAAAGCCAACTCATTCATGTTTTGCTTAGCACCGCTCATGGATATGTAGAGGAATTTGTCCACAGACTGCTCCGTCAAATTTTCAACCTGACAATAGCAAAGCAAGCATCATGCCAATAAAATTTTGAGCTAATTAACTGATAAAATAGAAGAAGATAATAAAGAAATGAATATAGCGCTAAAAGAGGCTAAGTGTTGCCGCCAGCGGCAACACTTAGAAAAGGGAGAAACCAGCTTAACGAATTTGCAGTACAGTTTGTTGCAGTGTGTTGTTCACTTCGAGGGTACGCGAGTTGGCCTGGAAGTTACGTTGTGCCGAAATCAAATCCACTAGTTCAGTCGTTAAGTCGATGTTGGACTGCTCTAATGCCGAAGAACTAATGCTACCGAATGTACCACTGTTTGGTTCACCCGCGAGCGCTGGACCCGACTCAAGGCTGGCCTTCCATGAAGTGTTGCCCACTTGAGTTAAACCTTGCTCGTTGGCAAAACGAACCAAGGCAACCCGGGATAATGGCACGGTTGAACCGTTGGAGTAGCTGGCGGTGATCAAACCATCTTCACCGATTTCGACGTTGGTTAAACGACCCACAGTGGTACCATCCTGCGTTAATTCGGTTGCCGCAAACGGAGCCGAATACTGAGTCGGTGCATTGAACTTAATGGTCACATCTTGAGTACCATCGGCACCAGGGCCTAACACACCAGCACCACCCACGCCCAATGCTTCAGTTGTCACGACCGCAGGATCGCTTCCGGTATACACACCGACCGAGTTAAACTTCAACACCGAACCTTTCCAACCGCCTGTGGTTTGGGCTGTCCCTGTACCATCAGCCGTACCATCGCCATTGGTATCAGTCTGGTAAGTTCCGGCTGGGCCAGACACATCCACTTGCTTACCATCAATTGCGTAATAGGCAACCCAGTTGTTTTCACCGTTGTAAGAGCCGTTGTTTGGCTTCACAAAATAGGTGGTCATGATATGCGGCTCACCGAGTGAGTCGTAAATCGTCATTGAGGTCACACTGTTGTAGGTTTTAGAGTCCAGCGGATCAAAGGCTGCAGGGTCAAGTGAACCTTCTTTCGCATTAAGGTTCATCTGCAGGGTCACGTTTTCAGTCTGAACTGGGCTACCTGCAGTATCCGGAATTTGCACTGGTTTAGCGGTGGTTAAACTCACAGAAGTCGAGTTACCGTCCTTGTCGACAGGGAAAGTTTGTAAATAATTACCAGCTGAATCAACCATATAATTATTTTTATCGACTTTAAATGCACCGGCTCGGGTAAATTGATGATCTAAGGTACCAATCTCAGAAGCGGTCACAAAAAAACCGCCCCCTTTAATCGCTAGATCTAATGAGTTATTGGTCAGCTGCAAACTACCTTGGTGGAATTGCTGCGCCACTTGGCTCGTTGCCACACCACCACCGACGGCGGTTTTAGAGTTAGAGAAAATTGAATTAGCGTAAACATCCGCAAATTCAGCACGCGATTCTTTAAAGCCAATGGTGTTAGCATTCGCGATGTTGTTCGCTGTAGTGTTTAAGTCTTTCTGTGCAGCAGAAATGCCACTCAATGCAATGTTAAACGACATAATTCACCTCTACATTTCACTCAATTCAATTAAGGACCCAAGTCCAACTTAATACTGACAAATTAGGTTTCGGATACAGCAAGTACATCAGAGAGCTTAATGCCTGCACCACCGCGAAGATTGAGAATCGCCCCAGTACTTGCAGTACCTAACGAAACGCTTGTCACATGGGCATAGGTCGACACAGCAAGCTCTTGAGATTCTCCATCGACAATACCACTGGCCTTAATGGTGTAATTACCGGCACTGACAGGCTCACCATTTTCATTCAGACCATCCCATGTCACAGGGATGTTGCCGCCATCACTGCCATCGATGTTAAAGGTGCTTACCACTTGGCCTTTATCATCCAACACACGCACGTTGATAACAGGGATTTTATCCGGCGTACTCACCACGCCACTCAGGGTGGGGCTTTCGACAGACACATTGCCGGTATCGGTTGGGATCAACACCTTACGTCCAACTAATCCCGATGCTTGCAGTGCCTGACTCGATGTCATCACACTGTTTAAATTAACAATTTCATCGTTAAGTTTAGAAATACCATCCACGGTAGAAAAGGATGCCATTTGCGCAATCATTTGGTCGTTGTCGACAGGCTTAAAGGGATCCTGCATCGACAATTGCTGACTGAGTAGCGAGAAAAAATCTTCTTGTGTCAGCTGTTGACTCTTGGCTTCAGGAACAACGGAATTCCCAGGCAAACGGATCCCATCTAAAAAGGGATTACCCGTTGAAGTGCTCGTGGTATTGGTTGCCACCGTATTCGATTGAGTCTTAGTTTGAGTCGGCTGAGCCGAGGTCTGGCTAAGTTGATTAATGAGGCTCACAGCTTACCTCCTAAATAACGCATCTTATTTACCCATCCCAAGTGTTTGTTGCAGCATTGATTTTGCGGCTTCAGCGACTTGAACATTCATCTGATATGAGCGAGAGGCAGAGATCATATCCGCCATTTCTTCCATGACATTCACATTCGGCTTATAAATAAAACCATCCGCATCCGCCATGGGGTGATCCGGCGAATACTCTTTTAATAGGGGTTTATCACTCTCAACGATACCCTTCACCGCAACACCTTGAGAGGCTTGTTGCTGACTCTGCGCCTTGGCCATTTCAGCTTCAAAAATCGGATGACGAGAGCGGTAAGTTTTATCAATACTGCTAGAAACAGAATCGGCGTTAGCGATGTTACTCGCTGTGGTATTGAGCCTGACGGACTGGGCTGACATACCAGAGCCAGCCACATCAAAAATGCTAAATAAACTCATGATTAATCCCCTCTCAGCGCTTTTTTCATGCCGCTAAACTTACTGTCTAAAAATCCCAGAGACATTTGATATTCAAGGGCATTTTGCATAAATGCCGACTGTTCCTGTTGAATATCCACAGTATTGCCATCCCCAGTGTCAGGCTGATTCGGCACACGAAACTTCACATATTGTCCCGTTAATTGTGCAAGGCCAAAGTGCTGCTGCTCATCGCCTGTCATCTCCAGGCTATTGCGTTGCTGTTGCTGAGTTTTAGCAACATTTAAGGCCGCAGAAAAATCGACGTCACGGGCTTTATAATGTGGCGTATCGGCATTTGCGATATTGCTTGAAATCACTTCGGCACGCTCTGCACGTATCCCCAAAGTGAATTGATGCACACCGAGTGCCTTATCAAAATTAATCGCCATAAAATTGCCTCCATCGTGACTCTCACGGGAACAAAGCAATTCATGTGCCAAAAAGTGGTAACAAATAGAAATGTGTATAAACGAGGTATTTCGGGGTAAAAAATTACCGACTATTGTCGGTAATTTTTATTTAATATCATTAAATTAAGTCTTTTTCTGGTAATAGATGCCAGGGTTGCAACGTACCATATCAAACTCATCGGTCAGACCCGCTATCGATTCTGACGCACCGAGGAAAAGTATGCCCTTCGGGTTCAAAGCGGCAGCGAATTGCCGCAAAATTTTTGCTTTTGCCTCCGGGGCAAAATAAATCAGTACATTTCGGCAGAAAATGATGTCGAACTTGCCGAGTAAGGTGTAACTCTCAAGTAAGTTATGGGCGCGAAAATTGACTAAACGCTTAACATTATCTTTTACACGCATGTTGCCAGAGGGCAAAGCATCAAAAAACTGGCGCTTACGTTCCTCAGATAATCCGCGTGCCAATGCTAAACTGTCGTACTCGGCATTTTTGCAACGCTCCAACATAGAAGGCGAGAGATCGGTCGCCTGAATTGCGGCTCCCCCAGGTAAAGCTCCCGGTTTCTTCTGCTGATATTCTAATATGGTCATTGCCAACGAATAAGGCTCTTGGCCGGACGAGCAAGCCGCAGACCATATCTTTAATGGACGCCCCAACTTACTGTATTCAGGTAACAAAACATTATTCAGCAACTCAAAGGGATAACGGTCACGAAACCATAAGGTTTCATTGGTTGTCATAGCGTCGATCACTTCAGCCCGTAAGGCTCGCTCCGTTGGCTTCATCGAATGTTTTACTACATCGGATAACGAAGGCAGATTATATTTGCCCATCAAAGGAGCAAGGCGACTGCGCACTAGGTATTGTTTATTTTCCCCTAGTACGATGCCGCTGTGTTGTTCTAGGAACAACCTAAATTGATTATATTCGGCTTCAGCGAGTGATTTGTCAGGCACATTCACGTCCTAGATCCTATAGCAAGCACCCAAATAAGTGCCAACAATCATGTAATAAGGGCTAGATTATAGCGTAATACGCTATTAGGCACTAACCCACACTTTCACTACAAACTTAAATGCTTGTTCACTGCCGCTGCTAATTCATCGGGATTGAATTTGGCGATAAAGTCGTTGGCGCCCACTTTTTGTACCATAGCTTGGTTGAAGACGCCGCTTAATGAAGTGTGCAAAACGACCTTGATATGTTTAAGCTTTGGATCGTCACGGATCTCTGCCGTTAAGGTATAACCATCCATTTCCGGCATTTCAATATCAGAAATAATCAATGGAATTTCTTCGGCAACATTGTTCATTTCGGCAGCGATAGTCTTCAACTTATCCAATGCTTCGCGGCCATCTTTTGCCGTATCAATCTGTAAGTTTAACGACTCAAGTGCGCGAATAATTTGCTTACGAGCAACCGCAGAATCATCAATCACCATAATGTGATAATGTTGACTTCTATCGATTGTGAGTTGCTCATTTACTTCTTCACTGATCGCGGTTTTCACCGGGGAAATTTCATCTAAAATCTTTTCAACATCAAGGATTTCGACTAATTCTCCTTCAATTTCAGTCACTGCTGTTAAATAAGAATAACGGCCAGCACCTTGCGGTGGCGGCATAATGGCTTCCCAATTCATATTGATAATACGCTCAACTGAACTGACCAAGAAACCTTGTACGCTGCGGTTATATTCTGAAATGATGATAAAGCAATTTTCGGTACTCGCTAACGGACGTCCGCCAGTTGCAGCGCTCAAATCGATGACTGAGATAGTCGTTCCGCGAATATGGGCAACCCCCTTAACGTAGGGGTTAAGCTTAGGTAAAGCCGTTAATGGCGGGCACTGCAGAACCTCTTTTACTTTGAATACGTTAATCCCAAATCGCTGACGACCATTTAACTTAAATAGCAATAATTCTAGTCGGTTTTGACCTACGAGCTGGGTGCGTTTGTTGACTGAATCAAGAATACTCGACATAACTCTGCCTTGTTGTTCTGTTTATGTACGGCCCTAAAACTCGTTTGAGTATAGGCATATTAATTGCTTGCGTCTTGTCATCCATAACCATAGTTGAAACTGAGTCAAACTTCTGACACGAAATTTTGGCCTTAGCGACACAGAACAGTTTCACGTTTGATAAAAGTATAGGTGTATTCTGGCGTTACAAGCTAGTCTCTTCATTATGAAAGTAAATTTAGTCTATTTTTTGTGTGTTCTCGCATTATTTCTCGCCACGGCCGCCAATGCAGCGCCTGTGGTACCTAGCGTATCGGCGATATCCGAGCTCGCTAAAGCCCTTATTAATGAAAAGATTTCAGTACCATCGAATGCCAAAGTGGAAATTGCTCCACAACCCATAGATAAACGAACACTGCCAGCACAATGTGCTTCTCCCATCAAAGTTGAGCTGGCATCTGATCGGGAAATCAGCCGCAACAACACGGTAAAAGTCAGCTGTGATACACCCGACTTAGCCTATCCTTGGCAAATTTTTATGTCAGTTCGCGTCGATATCCTGTTCCCTGTTGTGGTCGCCAGCGAAACATTGGCACCGGGTGAATTAATCAACCCAAGTCAGGTTGAAATTCGTTATGTCGATCAAAACAGTTTACGCGGTATGCAATTTAGCGATACAAACCAAATTTCAGGTGTAAGGGTTAAACGCCGTGTCGCCAAACACTTCCCCATTTTTGCTAACAATCTTTGTTTTGTTTGTAAGAATGATTCAGTATCGATTTATGTTCGTTCCAGTAATTTTGTGCTAAAAACCGTGGGTGAAGCATTGCAAGATGGTAATATTGGTGACCAAATTAGGGTCAAAAATAGCAGCTCAAACAAGGAACTAGATGCTATAGTCACAGCCATTGGCGAAGTCGAAGTTAGAATGTAAAATAAGCTAAAGCTTTTCGATGGGCTGCCGATACCCCAGTTAAGAAATCCCGTATACACGACGCTGGAGCCTAAAATGGCAATTGATATTAGCAAATTTAACGCCGGAGCGGCCGCGCAAGTCCGTTCAAACAGTACTAAAAAGAGCAGCGAAAGCGAGCAATCGACTCAGGTTGCGGCTAAATCGACTCAACAAAAAGGTGACTCAGTTGTCATTACGGCTCAAGCTCAACAGCTACAAGGAGCTCAAACCAAAATGGCCAGTCTTCCAGAAGTCGACCAAAAGAAAGTAGCTGAAATCAAGCAAGCTATTGCCGAAGGTCGCTATAAAATTGATCCCGAAAAGTTGGCGGCCAACATTGCCAGCTTCGAAGCTGAATTGAATGACCTCAATAAAGAGTAACTATGACAGAAATAGCTAAACTGGTAGATCAACAACACGCCCATTTGGCTGTTCTTAAACAGATTATTCTCAAGGAAAAAGGCGCTTTGGTTGACCAAAACGCCGATTTGCTTTTATCGCTTGCGGAGCAAAAATCAACATGCCTGCAAGAACTCAAGGCCAACGATGACTTACTGGCCAATCACAGCGATAAATCCTTACTCACCTCGCAAGTAGAACTATCCCATAAAATGGCCGCCGTAAAAGAGGCCCTTGCCGAATGTAAGGATCTTAACGCTCAAAATGCCAGTCTCATCGAGATGAATTTGGCGAGTCTAAACCGTTTTGCCCAAGCCTTACAGGCGAGCCGAAACGCGACTACTCTAACCTATAACGATAAAGGCAGAACCTCGACCCTTTCTAGCTTAGGCAATGATTTAAAAGCATAAGTCGAGCAATAAATAGTAAACGGGATATAAACAAAAGCCGCGCTAAAACTGAGTGCGGCTTTTGTTTATCGGTACAGCAAGGACTAGCAGCACCTGCACTAGCGCTAAAACCTACCTAGTGCTAAAAATAGGTAACGTCTTTAATTCTTTGTGGGCGGCTCTGCTGTTGGTAAATTTGCCATACCTTGGCAAAATCAAGTTCCAACTCGGTCACATAGTGATCCCCTGCCGGATAACTTTTTACCACTCTCGCGCCGCGGATCACCCCAGTCACAGAAGCTTTAACATTGTCATCTGTCAGCATCCAATCACTGACACTGCTATTGGCAGTGATCTTCTGTCCATACACTTGTTCAGCCAGCTCACGATAAGCCACGATTTTTGAGGCCTGCATCGCCATCAATACTCGTTGGGACTGCTCTTTAGCCGGTTGAGTCTCTAGCGGGGCATAACCTATGGCCGTCAGCTTAGGAAAACTGCTTGGCGGCACATCTTCCCACTGAACATATTTATCTTTGGCAGCACACCCTGTCAGTAGGAGCGCCGCAACAATGAATAGGTAGCGTTTCATTTTCCATCTCCTAGCACTCGCACTTCATTCATACCAGGGCTCGACTGGCGATATAAAATCCCATCCTGAGAGATAACTTGCTCTGAAGGCTGCATGTAATTGCTCAACTCTTTTTGGGTTACATAGGTTTGAGAGGCTGACACTACGCGGTTATTACTCAGGGTGACAATCCGAGTGTTGATTGCCATGCCATTGGTCGTGGGACTCATCGTCGATACCACAACATGGTCAACGGGTAAGTTGGTTGAAAGCTTTTGCCAATCGCGCGTCAAAATAAAATCGCCATCAGCCGTCACACTCAACCCATTACCTAAATTCAAATCCACCACATTAAACATAAAGCTATGCAAAGACGTCATTAGCCCTTGCTGGAGCTGCTGCGCCAGCGCATTGGTGCTACTCAAGTCCCCCACTAACACAGGCGTGGCAACAACGATAGGTTGGTCGGGACGCAAGGCATCATTCTGCTTGACTAACTCAGTCACAATGCGCTGTGCTAGATGATTAATTGTCGCCGTAGGCGGCAAACCATTGCCGTCAGCTAAGCTAGGTTTGGGCGGTGCCACGGGTTTAGTCGCACACCCAACCAGCACTAACAGTGCCAGAGGAATGAATGCACGCTTAAGCATAGGAGTAACCTCGTCATCAGTATCAATGTGGCCCAGAGGGAGCCGCAATCTTTGCCATAAAGCAAGCAAGTATTAGACCAAGTCAAAATATTGCGCTTCATGAACTCTTCAGATTATCGACAAATCTATTGATAACTTTATCCCTTTACCACGATAAATCAGGCATGCAATTTGCTTAGAGCCATAAAGCACTGCCAGTAAACTGACTCATCCCAGCAATTTTAGTTAAGGGCTTATTGATGAACATACTAAGAAAGAACTTGCTCATAATCAGCAGCCTACTGCTATTTGCTGCACAGGCAAACGCCGAATGGGTCGAGGCCAGTGGAGAAGCGGTGATCACCAATGGCAATATCGCCCAAGCACGTGAAGAAGCCATCAATCAAGCGGTGAGTTATGCCACGCTCAGTACCGGTATCCAGATCACCAGCGAACAGCAAACGACTAATGGCAACTTAACGCAAAACAGCTTTGCAATTAATCGTTATGCCCAGGCGATTAGCATTCAATTGGTGAGCGAGCGTATTCAAGGCAACAAAATCTATGTTTCCCTTAGGCTCGATCTCAATGATGACCCAACCCAGCAATGTCCTGCAGGCCAATTAAAGGCAGCCATCTTAATTCCCCAAGCGCAAATAAAAGATCGAGCACAGTTACGCTACGGACAATTATCGGGATTTGAAGAAGTCATCTCCGAGAAACTGGGTAATAGTATTGATGGCTTCTCATCTACTGGTTTTAGCCATATCCATGCCAAAGAGCGGCTTGATATCGCACAGGAACTTGTCGATATCCGCGGCTATCGACTCCCAAGCTGGTTGAGTGAAATCACCGATAGCCAATATATTTTATTGCCACAAATCATCGATATATCGACAGAGCCTGTGCAATCAACCTTTATGGGGTGGTGGGATGAAGCGCCACTCAGACAATTCCAATTTAAGCTCAGTCTCTATCACGGCATTAGCGGCGAGGAAGTGTGGAGCAAAACCTACAGTACCTCTGCCCCGTGGGAGTTTGAAGAACAGGCCATAATAGCCCCTAATAGTGATCGATTTTGGCGTTCATCCTATGGCAGAAATATCAGCCAAATCATGCAAGAAGCAACTCGAGATATAGACAACACGCTCAATTGCAGACCACTGTTGGGGCAAGTCGTCAGCCGTCAGGGCGATAGAATTATCCTTAACTTAGGTCGCAAACACGGCATTCGAGTTGGCGATAAATTTCAGGTCGTGCTACAACAAAACTTGCCTGATAGGCTCAACGAAATGCGTGCCGTCGCCACCAAGAGCCGGGCAACGGTAAAAATCGAACAAGTCAGCGAAGAGAGTGCAACCGCGGTCCTCGTTGACCAAAATGCGGCTTACAATGTACAGATAAACGACATAGCGCTTAAGATTTAACCAACTAAATCATAAGCCTTTTAATCAAAGATAAAACCAGTATAATCACTGGCGTCTCTTCATAGCTCAACAGGATAGAGCAGCCGCCTCCTAAGCGGCCGATCGGGGTTCGAGTCCCTGTGGAGAGACCAGATAGTGTGAAACTAGATTTAGATTTAATAGCTTCATTTCCTAATTTTTCTCAAAAAAGTATACTTACCTCGCGTAACCCACTCATCCTGAATAATCCGTAATATACCGAGGACAGCTTTTTTGGCTCATACCTATATACCTTTAGATACCTATCGCCGTAAGTGGATTTTTAACCACAAAGACTTGCCTGTGAGCGATGATGACAAGACTGGCATTCTGCCGCTGACGGACAAAAGCGCCATGCTGGTTTGGAATCAGTGGATTAGCAATAAAAGTAGCCGCGCCGAGCAGTTTACTAAAGGGGATTGGGCCGCTAAAGCCAACGCATGGGTCAAAACGGATCATTGGCAGAGTGCGTGGGACAGTGAAGATAATAGCCTACCCGAGATGTTGGCCGAGTTTATCCAGTGGCCAGACGATACTCAGGTCTTTTTTTGCTACGAAAAATATCAAGTGATAGAGACTCGTTGGGATGTCTTTGTCCGCAATTGGAAGTGCTTTCTGTTTTTCGATGATGGCCCAATCCTGATCTCACCAAAGCAAAAACAAGCGGTTATGTTTGAGCAAAACGGCCAATATAAGTTAGGGATTCGTGGCTAACCACATAAACTAAACGAAGCGCGCTATTATACCCACCTATCGCTTTCTTAATACTCGACAAATAAAGCTGCGCGGTCTAGTTAAAATCTCCGGCGATAGCCTGCACAGATTAGGCTATCGCTCCCCTTTGGTATCGATTAGTATCGCTTGGCAATCAACAGATTAATCTTCGTTTGAGCCGTCAATCCCATGGATACGCTCAGCGACCATAACTAAAAAAATATGAGGTGTATGATGAAGTTACTCTCAACCCTGACGCTAACTACCGCTTTGCTTTTACCGCTATTCACCCAAGCTAAAGAAGTCTCTGGTGTCCAAGTCGCCGACAGCATCACGCTCAACGCTCAGACGCTGCAATTGAATGGCGTTGGTGTTCGCAGCAAATTCTTTATGGATTTGTATGTGGGTAGCCTGTATGTCCCCACCCCGAGCAAAACCATGACCGAGGTGATCAATGCCCCGGTTGCGGCGATTCGCCTTAATATTACGTCTGGAATGATTACGTCCGAGAAAATGCGTGATGCGATAACCGAAGGTTTTGAGCACGCAACCGCCGATAATACGACCGACATTCAGCCACAAATTGACGCCTTTATGGCGCTATTTAAGGATGAAATCAAAGAAGGCGACCAATTCACCTTGATCGCCAACAAAAGCCGTGGCGTTACCGCCTATAAAAATGGTCAAGAACAAACCACAATTGAAGGGGAAATGTTCCGCCAGGCCTTACTTAAAATTTGGCTAGGAGAAAAACCAGCCCAGAAGAGCCTCAAAGAGGCCATGCTGGGCCAGTAATTAAAATCGGAACTCGAGATCCAAGGCCGCAGCGCCTTGGTTATCGATGTCGAGCGCCGCTTGATGAGTAACTTCCAACTCACCATTGAAGTAGTAACCCGCGTAAAGATTCAGCGCAATGGCCGGCGTAGCTTGCCAACCAGCACGCAGATAACTCACCCACTCGTTAGTCTCCACCACGGTATCTTTATCGGCGACTAAAAATCGCTCGGTGCGGCGTGAATTACCAAAGCCAACATTCCATGCAGGGCTCACTTGATAACTCAACTCCAAACCCGCAGGGCCACTAAATCCCGCTTGGAAGGGGTTAGCTAACCGCCAACAATCATTAATCTGCCAACTCACCGCCAGATAAGGCATAGTGCGCACTTCATCGATATCGTTTAAATACGCAACGCCAAAACCGAGCATATTGCCCGACTCGAAGGCATACATGGCCGACGCAACCACACCATAACTCTGTGCATTGCTAGCTGACGCAGTATCAGCATAGGCATATTGAAGTTGTGGCGACAACATAAAGGACCAATGCTTATCCATCCGATAGCTAAGGGATAGGCCCGCGCGGTAACGGTCGATATTTTCCCAGGTTTCACCCGCATCACTAAACAGGCCTGCGGCGTTATTCGCCCCCGTTAAACGGATATTGCGCCAATCGTAGTCGAGTCTGTCGTAACCGACACGCATTCCAATAGACCATTGTTTATCCAGTGGAATATTGACGCTGGCGTTGAGTAATAAACTGTCCCGCTGCAACTCGGTATCGCCATTGGCAACCGAGGCTCTCTGGGTACTAATCTGCGATACGCTCAACTTAAAGGGTTTATATTGCTTAGGTGCTTCTGCCGCTGATGCACAAAAGCTTAAAAGCGGTATTAAACTCACTCCCATGCAAACTAGGCTATGTTTTATGCTAACTCGAGAATCAAGTGATTTAGTCACGCCTGCTCCTTGCGTTACTGTTAAGTCATTTGTTGCGGATAATACGCTCGATTTCAAACAAAAGTTCACTCTTTTCGAAGAAGATACAAACTGATACCAACCGCTTAATGTTGTTACACCCGATAAGCTTTTAAGAACATCTCGGCACAACCCCGAATATACTGCTCACGCTCCCCCAATAAGCTCTCCGTCTCCAGTCCCAGCTCTAACCTGAGTTTCAACTCACCAAACAACATTAAACACAAACGTACCGCGCAGTGATGCGGTTGTGAAAAGCGATACACTCCAAGCGCTTCAACCGCCCCTAAATATTTTGTCAGCATCGCAAGCATATGCTGTGGCCCCGCCTCAAAAAACAACCTTGAAACTTCAGGGTGGCTCTCAGATTGCGCCACACAGGCTTTAAATACGGTAATCGCCTCAGGGCTAACGATCATTTCGCCAAATTGCAGCGCAAATTCGGTGAGGGTCGCTTCGGGTTGGCTTGGGTCACTGAGTAAGTCGGCATTTAAGTTATGGCCAACGCATTTGGATTCAATCGCCGCCACAAACAAATCATCTTTACTGCCGTAGTGGGAGTACACCGTTTGTTTGGACACGCCCGCCTGTTTCGCCACTTCATCCATGCTGGTGTGGGGAAATCCTTGGCGACAAAACAAATCAATGGCCGCCACCAGCACTTGCTGTTTCTTTTGTTCACTGCGGCTCATCGGGATATCGAAGGACTGAGTCATATCTTCACTCAAGGTAGCAACATAATTAATTCGTATTAGTTAAGCACAAAATAGACTAGACAGTCTAGTTCCGCACAACTAGACTAGCAAGTCTAGTTACATAAACTTAACCTAAAGGTTACATGGAAGGATTTAAATGGACCTAGCTGCCCGACGTTTTTGGCGTGCATTTTACGTTTGCGTGATTGCCGTCTCCACCTTAACGGCCTGTCAAAAGGAAGTGACAGAACATGCCAATGCTGCGCAATTGCAAACTGTGACGACGGCACCACTGCGCTTGTCGACTAGCTATCAGAGTGAGCAAGTATTCACTGGCACGATCCGCGCGGGTAATACCACGGGCGTAGGCTTCGAATTATCGGGTAAGCTCAGCGAGTTAACTGTCGATAGCGGCGCTAGGGTGACCCAAGGGCAAGTATTGGCCAAGCTCGATACCCGCTTGCTCGATGCCGAACATCAGGAAATCCAAGCCAGTCTGGCGCAAACCCAAGCCGATGTTGACCTTGCCACCAGCACCCTCAACCGAAATCTTGAGCTTAAAAAGTCTGGTTATGTCTCAGAGCAGTTGCTCGACGAGAACCGCACACAACTGGCAAGCCTAGAAGCTGGCAAAAAGCGATTATTGGCCTCTCTACAGGCAAACCAGCTTAAACGCGACAAATCACAGCTACTCGCGCCCTTCAATGGCATCATCAGCCAGCGGCAACACAACCTAGGGGAAGTGGTCGAAGCAGGTAGTCCAGTGTTCATTTTAGTTGGCAGTGTGAATACCGAAGCCTATATCGGTGTCCCGGTCGCGGTCGCACAGCAATTCGTCAATGGGCAGAATGTGACCGTGAGCGTCCATAATCAGCAATTTACCGCCAAGATTGCCGGGATCAGTGCCGAGGTTAACCCCATTAGTCGCACCCTGCAGCTGCGGATCAGCCTGCCGGAACATGCCAATGTGATCAACGGTGAAATCGCCTATTTGCATCAACAACAAACCGTCGAGCAAGCGGGCTATTGGGTGCCAGTATCGGCACTTATCGATGGGATCCGCGGCCGCTGGAATATCTATGTAACTACGCCGCCTTCACATTCAACTTCCGATAGCGCTTCAACTCAGATAGAGCGTCGCGATGTTGATATCCTCTACACCACTCAAGATATGGCCTATATCCAAGGCGCGATTAAGGCCGATGAACAATATGTGACTCAAGGCTTGCATAAGTTAGTGGTGGGCCAAGCCGTTTCTTCCATCGCGTCGACGAGGTAATCATGATTAAAGCCTTCGTTGAAAATGGCCGCTTAGTCAGCCTAGTGATCGCCCTACTGCTGGTCGCTGGATTTGGTGCGATATCCAGTTTGCCACGCACTGAAGATCCGCACATCACTAACCGATTTGCGTCGGTAATCACCCCTTATCCCGGCGCCTCCGCCGAGCGAGTCGAGGCACTTGTCACCGAAGTATTAGAGAATCAGTTGCGTCGCCTCGAGGAAATCAAGCTCATTCAATCCACCTCAAGACCCGGCATATCGGTGATCCAATTAGAGCTAAAAGATACAGTCAAGGATACAGATCCCGTCTGGTCTAGGGCGCGGGATCTGTTAGCCGATGCCAGAAACACCCTCCCCGATGGCGTACAGACATCAACTTTAGACGATCAAGTCGGCTACGCCTATACCGCCATTTTAAGCCTAGTGTGGAACAATAGCAGTCAACCTCGGGTGGATATGCTCAACCGCTACGCCAAGGAATTACAAAGCAGGCTGAGACTCTTATCCGGCACCGACTTCGTCAAACTCTACGGCGCGCCCGAGGAAGAAATTCTGGTGCAGCTCGATGGCTATAAGATGAGCCAATTGCAATTAACGCCGGGAACCATAGCGAAAATCTTAAGCAGCGCCGACAGTAAAATTGCCGCGGGTGAGATCAATAACAACAATTTTCGCGCCTTTGTTGAAGTCTCTGGTGAACTCGACTCCCAGAGCCGCATTCGCCAAGTACCATTGAAAGTCGATACTCAGGGACAAATTATTCGTTTGGGCGATATCGCCCACATCAGCCGCCAACCTAAAACCCCCGCTGACAGCATCGCCCTTGTTGATGGCGAGCAGGGCGTGTTTGTCGCGGCGCGTATGCTCAACAATACCCGCGTTGATATCTGGCAGGGTCAAGTCAAACAGCTGGTCGATGAATTCAATCAAGAACTGCCTGCTAACATCAAAGTACAATGGTTATTTGAGCAGAACAGCTATACCAGTGACCGCCTCGGCGGATTAATCATCAACCTACTACAAGGATTTGTGATTATTCTGGCGGTCTTGCTGCTTACCTTGGGCTTAAGAAACGCGATTATCGTCGCCCTGTCACTCCCCTTGACCGCCCTCTTCACCTTGGCCTGTATGAAATATATCGGCCTACCCATTCATCAAATGTCGGTTACGGGTCTAGTCGTTGCACTTGGGATCATGGTGGACAATGCCATTGTGATCGTCGATGCCATCGCCCAGCGTCGCCAACAAGGAATGAGCCGCTTACGCGCGGTAAGTGAGACCTTACATCACCTCTGGCTACCCTTGGCGGGATCAACCATCACCACCATTTTAGCCTTTGCTCCTATCGTGTTGATGCCGGGTGCTGCGGGGGAATTTGTCGGGGGTATCGCCATGTCGGTGATGTTTGCCCTGCTGGGTTCCTATGTAATTTCCCATACCTTGATCGCAGGCCTTGCGGGACGCTTTAGCCTCGAAGGTAAACATCCTGTCTGGTACCAACATGGCATCAATGTGCCTTTAGTAAGTGGTTACTTTCAAGCAAGCCTAAGATTTGCGTTAAATCGCCCATTACTGAGTGCTACCTTTATCGGGATAATTCCCCTGCTAGGGTTTTATGCTTCCGGCAAAATGACTGAGCAGTTTTTTCCGCCGTCGGATCGGGATATGTTCCAAATTGAGCTGTATCTCGCGCCCCATGTCAGCCTCGAAAACACCTTAAACCAAGTACAGTTGATGGATAAGCAATTGCATCAAATCGAGGGCATCACTCAAGTCGATTGGGTTGTGGGGGGCAATACCCCTTCGTTTTATTACAACTTGACTCAGCGCCAACAGGGAGCCACCAACTATGCTCAGGCCATGGTGAAAGCCAGTGACTTTGAGCGGGCTAACGCCCTCATCCCTGAGTTACAGCAAACCTTAGATAAGGCATTTCCCGAAGCGCAGGTGTTAGTGCGTAAACTTGAGCAAGGCCCGCCTTTTAATGCGCCAGTCGAGTTAATGATATTTGGCCCTAACCTTGAGACCTTACGCTCACTCGGCGATGAAGTGCGCAATATCTTAGCCGCCACGCCCGATGTGCTTCATACCCGCGCCACTTTAAGCGCCGGCGCTCCTAAGGTGTGGCTACAAGTGAACGAAGATGCGAGTTTGATCAGTGGATTAACCCTGACGGATATCGCCAGACAAGTTCAAATGGCGACGACGGGCGTTATCGGCGGCAGTGTGCTCGAACAGACCGAGTCTTTGCCAATTCGTGTGCGTTTGGGCGACACCAGTCGCGAGCAAGCCAGTCGCCTCTCTGAAATTCAACTAGTCACGCCCTCTGGCACAGCCGTGCCCTTATCTGCGCTATCCCACAATGAGGTGCAAGTCAGTCGCGGGGCGATCCCTAGGCGTAATGGCCAACGCGTCAACACGATTGAAGCCTATATCGTCAGCGGTGTATTGCCCGCTCAAGTATTAAACGATGTGAAAGATAAAGTCGCCGGGATTTCGCTCCCAGCGGGTTATCGAATTGAAATTGGCGGTGAAAGCGCAAAACGTAATGAGGCGATCGGCAACCTTCTCTCCAATCTGATTTTGGTCGTTACCCTGCTGCTGGCCACGGTCGTCCTGTCCTTTAACTCCTTTAGGCTTACAGCGATTATTTTACTGAGCGCATTACAGTCGGCGGGGCTTGGGTTGCTTGCAGTCTATGTGTTTGGTTATCCCTTTGGCTTTCCAGTCATCATTGCCCTACTCGGCCTAATGGGGCTTGCGATCAACGCTGCGATTGTGATTTTGGCCGAACTGGAAGATACCGACAATGCCAGAGCGGGTGATAAAGAGGTGATTATCACGACTGTCAGCGGTTGTGGTCGGCATATCACTTCGACCACTATCACCACGGTCGGCGGGTTTATTCCGCTTATTATTGCGGGCGGAGGATTCTGGCCCCCCTTTGCCATCGCGATTGCCGGAGGGACCTTACTGACGACGCTGCTCTCACTCGTTTGGGTACCGACCATGTATCTGCTGCTGATGAAAACGCGCCGTACGGCTCCGACACCGGCGTTATCGTCTCAAATCGCGTCATGAACAAGGTATTGATACAATTTATCTTTAAGATGGAGTCGTTCTAATTTTAAAGCAACAAAGTGCTCATCATCGGTGGGCACTTTAGTTAATTCAAGGGCACGGATCTTATGGTCTAACTCATGGTAACGCTCAGCCATTGTGGCAAAAACGCTGTTGCTTGTTTTTAGCTTTTGAATATGGTCGACAAAATCGGGAAATTCATAAACCAATGCGTGATTTTCGCCTAGCATAGTGTCACTCCTTGTTTCTGGTATCGACTTAACCGCAGTAAACCACAGGGATACTTCCGTTTAGCCCCTCAACTCTTGTGTTAGTCTCCTTACTACTACTCAGATATCTATTCCTTCCGACTAAAGTAATGACTGGTCTAACTGGTATTGTGTGAGCGAACTATCTATAAATAATAGGAAATCTTAGACCCATATCAAGACCATGGCGTAAAACTTAGGTTACATTAGCATTAACCTTTACCCTATAGGATCACACAATGAATTATAAAAATTGGCCTATTGCAAAACAGATCGGTGCCCTCGCTTTTGTCCTTACCCTGATCATTTTCTGCATACTGAGTACCCTATCCTATAAATCCGCATCAAACGTGCTCGAAGATAAAGGCATCAGCGCCATGAAAGCCGAGATGCACGCTGTCTCCGATATGCTGGAACTGCAATACGACAGCTTGCTGCAACTGGCAAGACGCAATGCCGATGTGTTTAAGGAAATGTACCCCGGCCAATTTAGTCGTCCAGATAAAACCGTGAATGTGCTTGGAGTAAGCACCCCAGCGTTACTGCATGAAAAAGAACAAATTAACTCCTCAAAGAGTAAGGTGGATCGCTTTGCCAACCTCACTGGCGGAACCGCCACAGTGTTTGTACGCGATGGGGATGATTTTGTCCGGATTGCGACCTCGTTAAAAAAGGCCGATGGTAGCCGTGCCCTCGGTACCTTCCTCGGTAAAACCCATCCCGGTTATCCAACACTTATCAAAGGTGAGGTTTATGAAGGCTACGCCAAGCTCTTTGGCAAAGACTACATGACAGTCTACCGTCCGATTAAAGACACTCAAGGCCAAGTGATAGGGATCTTATACATAGGGTTTGAAATCACTCAGTCCCTCACCCAGTTACAAGCCGCGGTAAATAAAATCATCCTAGAAGAAACTGGTAGTTTCTTGTTAATGCGCAAAGCCGACAATGTACTAGTCGCAAACCCTAAATTTAATGCGGGTGAGCCAGTAACTGAGTCCATGCTCGATGGATTAACCCTTAGCCAAGCCACACAGGACCAAGCGGAATGGCGCTACACCAACGGTAAAAACCAACCTATGTTTGCCTACACCCAAACGGTGAATGGTTGGAATTGGATGCTGATTGGCCAAGTCAATGCAAACGAGTTAAATGAAGAGAGCCTACTGCTACTCACTATCAACGCCATAGTGGCGGTCACGGGTATAGTGCTTATTACCGTACTCTTGTCCCTAGTGCTGATACGTTCACTCAAGCCATTACATACACTCCAACGCCATATGGAAATCCTCGGCACGGGGGACTTTAGTCATCCACTTCCACCATCGGCCAGTGATAGTCAAAACGAGGTCGATAAGATCACCACCAGCGTGTCGACCATGTCATCTGAATTGCGACAATTAATCAGTGCACTACAAGCCTCGGTGCAAAGCATTGAACAGCAAGCCTCTAAGGCGCAGCGGATTGCTAAGCAAAACGGTGAAGAAGCCCAGGCATTGATGCAACAAACGGATCAAATCGCCACCGCGATTGAAGAAATGTCCACCTCTATCCGCGATGTTGCCAACCATGCTCAAGATGGCGCGAACCAGAGCCAACAAGTGGATCTCGCCGCCAAAGAAGGCCAACAGCAACAAACCCAAGTGGTGCAAGATCTGTTGAAACTGAGCCAACAGCTCAGTAGTAGCCATCAGGCCGTCGAAAAAGTCAGTCAAGAGAGTGAGGCCATCAGTAAAGTCACCGAGGTGATTAACAGCATTGCCGAACAAACCAACCTGCTCGCACTCAACGCGGCCATTGAAGCGGCCCGCGCAGGAGAACAGGGCCGAGGCTTTGCCGTGGTCGCCGATGAGGTGCGAACCTTAGCCCAGCGGACACAATCCTCTATTCTAGAGATTTCGCAAACCATTGATAAGCTACAATCTCAAGTGAAAACGACCACCAGCCAAATGGCGCAGAGCCACCAGCTGGGTATCGCCTCGGCTAATCAAGGGGAAGAAACCGGCAAGCAGCTGGAGGAAATCACCCGCAGAATTGGCGAACTGGCGATTAGCTCACGCAATATTGCCTCGGCCACTGAGCAGCAGAGCAGCGTTGCCCAAGAGATCACCCATAATCTGCATCAGATAAGCGAACTGGCTAATGAAGGTGAGCACAGAGCGGCCGAAACAGTGAACTCGGCGAATGATCTATCCTCCCTCGCCGTCGCGCTTAAACAGCAAATCAGCCAATTTAAAGCCTAAATCAAATCATTTCTTTACTAAGATACCGCCCACTTGGGCGGTATTTTTTTGACTTTCTACTTAAGTTACATCTATTCAGTTAAGTCCACATTGCTAAATTCATTCAGCAAAACTTTAAGGTAAACCACGCGAAACGCCTATCACATTAGTGCTGCTTCATGCTCGAGCAACCTGCTAGCTTTGGCTTTGGCTTTTGCTTTGGCTTTGGCTTTGGCTTTGGCTTTGGCTTTGGCTTTGGCTTTGGCTTTGGCTTTGGCTTTGGCTTTGGCTTTGGCTTTGGCTTTGGCTTTGGCTTTGGCAATTCAGCATAAGATTACAGATAGGCTTGAACTAACGCTTTAATAAGCTGTGAGGCATATCGATGCAGCGCAGCAAAATCAAATTGAGCCGTGTTTCTTATGGAAACCCGTAGCTAACTTCTTGCTTGTTGTGGCACAACATATCTCAGCAAACCAAGCCACCTTAGCGAATCCCTTAAGCTTAATCACGTGGTAATAAAAAACCCCGCTGTTGCGGGGTTTTAAAGGGTTCAGCTATAGGAGGTTAGCTATTACTCAGCGTCATCGCTTGAGCGGTCCATGTTCTCCGTGTTTTCAAGCCACAGGGCGTTGATCACACCAAAAGAACAGGCTAACAAAACCCCTAATATCCACGTGAAATACCACATAGTAGATGCTCCTTAATTCTAATAGAGTGAGGCTTTGTTATCTTCAATATGTTTGCGGTTTAAGCGGCCAAACATCTTGAAGTAAGTCCATACAGTGTAACTTAACACGATTGGAACGAAGATAATCGCCGCCCAAGTCATCACAGTTAATGTCATTTCACTCGCAGTCGCATCCCACATGGTTAAGCTCACGTTAGGATCTAATGAAGATGGCATAACGAATGGGAACATTGCTGCACCACAAGTTAAGATCACCATAGCCACTGTCAGCGAGCTAAATAAGAACGCAAAACCTGAACGATTTAAGCGGCTCACTAGGATAACCAGCAGTGGTAATGCCACACCTAATACTGGGAACAGCATAGTAATAGGATACTTATCGTAGTTGGCTAACCAAGCGCCAGATTCAACCGCAACGGTTTTCAGCGTTGGGTTAGACAGTGCATGGTGGTCAAGGGTTGAAGTGATAACATAACCATCAATACCATTGGCTAACCACACACCCGCAGCGGCAAATAATACTGCCACTAACAGTGCACATAGCTGAGTCGCATTCGCGGCACGTACACGCAGCTCACCGTCGGTCTTCATTTGTAACCAAGCAGCGCCTTGCATCATAAACATGCTCACGCTCACTAAGCCCGCCAGTAAACCGAATGGGTTCAACAGGCCAAATAAACCACCGTGATAAGTCGCACGCAGGAACTCATCGAAATTGAATGGTACACCTTGGAGTAAGTTACCGAAGGCCACACCGATGATCAGCGGTGGAATAAAGCCACCACAGAACAATGCCCAGTCCCACGACTTACGCCATTTTGGATTTTCAATCTTAGAGCGATAGTCAAATCCGACAGGACGAGTGTACAAGGCAAACAGCACTAACATCATGGCCACATAGAAGCCAGAGAAAGACACTGCATACACCATAGGCCATGCCGCAAACAAGGCACCACCTGCGGTGATTAACCATACTTGGTTACCGTCCCAATGGGGAGCAATGGTGTTGACCATAATACGGCGCTCAGTATCGTCTTTACCGATAATCGGTAAAAGTGCACCCACGCCCATGTCAAAACCGTCAGTGACCGCAAATCCGATGAACAGTACGCCGATCAGAGCCCACCAGATAACTCTCAATATTTCATAATCAAACATAATGAAATCCTCTGCTTAGGCTTCTAGTTTCTCGAAGTGATAACGACCAGTCTTTAAACTGCTAGGGCCAAGACGGGCAAACTTAAGCATCAAGAATATTTCGATCACCAGCAGCACAGTGTAGAACAGTGAAATCGAAATAATACTGAACCACAGATCCCCAGTCGTTAAACTCGAAGCAGACATAAAGGTCGGCAGCACCTCAGAGATGGTCCAAGGTTGACGGCCATATTCAGCCACAAACCAACCACACTCGATCGCAATCCAAGGTAATGGCAAGCTAAAGAGTGCTGCTTTAAGTACCCATTTCTTCTCTTCGATCTGATGACGTGTGCTTTGCCAGAAGGCTGCCGCGAACACAAACAACATCACAAAGCCTAAGCCAACCATCACACGGAAGCTCCAGAAAATCGGTGCCACATTCGGGATAGAATCCTTCGCTGCCGCTTTGATTTGCTCTTCTGTCGCATCTACAACATTGTCGGTGTAACGCTTCAGCAGTAAGCCGTAACCTAAGTCAACTTTCGCCGCTTCGAACGCGTCACGTAACTCTGGAGACTTATCACCAGCGCGCAGTTTCACCAGCATATCGTAAGCTTTCATACCGTTGCGAATACGCACTTCGTGTTCAGCCACTAAGTCACGTAAACCAGTCACTTCTTCATCTAAAGAACGTGTTGCCACGATACCCATAGCGTAAGGGATCTTAACCGCAAAATCGGTGTGCATGGTTTCTTGATTTGGGAAACCGACTGCAGTAAAGGCTGCAGGAGCTGGCTCTGTGTGCCACTCAGCTTCAATTGCCGCTAACTTAACGCGCTGCGCTTCACCCACTTTATAGCCCGATTCGTCACCCAGAACGATAACAGACAGGATAGACGCCATACCAAAGCTGGCTGCAATCGCAAATGAACGACGTGCAAAAGGTAAGTCACGTTTCTTCAGAATGTAGTAAGAGCTGATCGCTAATACGAACATTGCGCCAGTCACATAGCCAGAAGCCACAGTGTGAACAAACTTCACCTGTGCAACAGGGTTGAAGATAACATCAGCAAAGCTGGTCATTTCCATACGCATGGTTTCGTAATTGAACACGCTACCCACAGGGTTTTGCATCCAACCGTTTGCCACCAGAATCCACAATGCGGAGAAGTTGGAACCAAAGGCCACCAACCAGGTTGTCGCTAAGTGTTGACGCTTGGAGAAACGATCCCAACCGAAGAAGAACATACCCACGAAGGTCGATTCTAAGAAGAACGCCATTAATCCTTCAATGGCCAGTGGTGCACCAAAGATGTCACCCACATAGTGCGAATAATAAGACCAGTTAGTACCAAACTGGAATTCCATCGCTAAACCCGTTGAAACACCCAAGGCAAAGTTGATACCAAACAACTTACCCCAGAACTTAGTCATATCTTTATAAATTTGTTTATCTGTCATCACATAGAGTGATTCCATGATAGCCAGCAAAAATGCCAACCCCAAGGTTAAGGGAACAAACAGGAAGTGATACATGGCTGTCAGCGCAAACTGCAACCGTGATAGCTCAACAACCTCTTCAACAATCATCGGTGACTCCTTACGTGGTGCGTCCAATTGCTACGACTACTTGAGCCATTCGTAGCAAGTGCCTTTGTAGGATAGTGAGTTTTCATTTTGTGTTTATAGCTGAATCCAGTATAAACCGTTAAATTTCATCTTTTTCATTACATCGAAGCAGCAAGGCTTAAAAATCCCCTTTTTCCTCGCATACTGAGACCCTAGTCACACTATCGCTCGGCTTTGAGACTTTCACCTCACCACCCAATCCTACAAATGATCCCATCGATATAAATATCAGATAGTTAAGATATTTAATCGCTTTCATTTGTGAGTATTTTATACCACCCGCCTTTGATTCAAATCAATCAAACTCAGGGCTTTAGATGGGTTTTGCAACGGGGCACACACTTCACTTTTACCCACTGTTGACATAGTCATAATTATGGGGTAGAGAACATACTAAGCTGAATTAAAAAGCCAGTTTTCACCAACTTGAACGCAAATTTAATGCATAAACACCAAAAATCACTAAAAACAAATTTAAAACAACATTTACACTAATAAAACATTATCTATTTCATTACCACAAAAAATATTAAACCATTCAAAATAAACATTTTTAATATAGTTAAATATAAAATCCAGAATATTTCAAAACTTAAATTAATTAGTTTTACTAATGATAAAATGTATTTTTTTTCGTTTGAGAAGACGACTTGGACTGGTTAATATATCTCCTGTGTTAAGGAGACGGTTTGATGTGACTGGTGAAGTGCCCCAGGCAAGCCAAACTCCGCGCACATAGGTATAACTTTGGTGTGGAGAAAGAGATATGACAAACTTATTTGAACGTCTGGTTAACAGCTATAAGCGTGTTTTTGTTGAACTTTATACAGCTCGTGAGCTGTAATCGTTCACCGCTTACTCTGAAATAATACTGATTTGATTTGAAGTTTTGTTAGCGCAAAACGAGCCCCCTTCTCGATGAGTTGGGGGCTTTTTGCTTTTATGTCTCGAGAATACGGGCAAGTACAGCAACTAAATTAAGGCGAGTCAGTTTTGTTTCACTTGTGTGAACTACTTATTAAGGGGTATTTAGTCTTTAAGATTGATATTTTTGAACTTCATTTTATTAGATTTAACAAATATAAGACTAAGATCTTAAAATACCTTATCTTTTTTAAAGATGCGTTTTATATATAAAAAAGGAGCGAAAAATTTCGCTCCTTTTTTTGCTCACTTAAGTCCTGGTTTTCTCAATAAAAACCTTAGCCTAAGTTGACTCGCGCATTACGGAACATACGCATCCATGGGCTGTCTTCACCCCAGTTATCTGGGTGCCAAGAGTTCGCAACCGTTCTAAATACACGCTCAGGATGTGGCATCATCAGCGTCACACGGCCATCGGTAGTACAGATACCGGTTAAACCGTTTGGCGAACCGTTCGGGTTTTGTGGGTATTGGGTGGCAATTTCACCATTACCATTCACAAAACGCAGCGCGATAGTGCCAGAAGCCTCAGCTAAGGCCAGTGCTTGCGCACTCGCAAACTCTGCATGTCCTTCACCGTGGGACACGGCGATAGGCATACGTGAACCCGCCATACCTTGGAAGAACAGTGAAGGACTTTGCTGCACTTCTACTAAGCTGAAACGCGCTTCGAAACGCTCAGAGCGGTTACGCACGAAACGTGGCCAGTGCTCGCTACCAGGGATGATTTCCTTCAAGTTAGACAGCATTTGGCAACCGTTACACACACCGAGGGCAAAGCTTGAGTCGCGCTCGAAGAAGCGTGAGAACTCATCGCGAGCACGCTCGTTGAACAGGATAGACTTAGCCCAACCTTCACCCGCACCTAATACGTCACCGTAGGAGAAGCCACCACAGGCCACCAGACCTTGGAACTCTTCGAGGCTAATGCGGCCTGACAGAATGTCAGACATATGCACGTCAAGGCTCTCAAAACCTGCGCGGTCAAACGCGGCCGCCATTTCCACATGAGAGTTAACGCCCTGCTCACGCAAAATAGCCATCTTAGGTGCAGCACCTTTGAGGATGTACGGCGCAGCAACATCTTCACTTGGATCGAAGCTTAAGTTAACCGTTAAACCTAAGTCTGTTTCATCCTGTTTGAGCTTAAACTCTTCTAATGCACAGGCTGGGTTATCACGCAGCGCTTGCATACGGTAAGTGGTTTCAGACCATAAAGTACGCAGTGCAACACGTGTCTCGCTGAACACTTCACGCGCACCATCTTTAATGGTTACGCGTTGGTCATTCGCCAGAGTACCAATCATGTGGCAAGGTACGCCTGCTTGGGCAAATTGCGCAGCGATAAGCTCGGCATCAGCGCGGCTCACTTGCAGTACGCCACCAAGTTCTTCATTGAATAGACGTTCAACGTCAGTACCTTGCAGTGCACTTAAGTCGATAGACAGACCCGTGTTACCCGCAAAGGCCATTTCCACTAACGTTGTGAATAAACCACCGTCACTGCGATCGTGATATGCAATAACTGACTTCTTCGCCACCAGCTTTTGCATGGTTTCGAAGAAACCACGCAACAGAGCTGCATCGTCTAAGTCTGGCGCGATATCGCCTAACTCACCGTAAACCTGTGCCAAACAAGAACCGCCTAAACGATTTTTGCCAGCGCCTAAGTCAACTAATAACAGCGAGGTTTCGCCTTTATCACTGCGAAGTTCAGGCGTTACCGTGTTACGGATATCCTGCACCACACCGAAGGCAGAAATGACCAGCGACATAGGTGCCGTCACGGTTTTGTTCGCGCCGTCTTGCTGCCATGCGGTTTTCATCGACATGGAGTCTTTACCGACAGGAATGGTCAGGCTCAGCTCTGGACACAGCTCTTCACCCACAGCCTTAACTGCTTCATAAAGACCCGCATCTTCGCCAGGGTGACCCGCGGCAGACATCCAGTTAGCCGACAGTTTGATACGTTTGAACGAACCAATATCCGCACCCGCGATGTTCATAATCGATTCGGCAACTGCCATACGGGCAGAGGCGCCAAAATCGAGCAGTGCCAGCGGCGTACGTTCACCCATAGACATGGCTTCACCGGCATAGGTATCAAAGCTTGCCGCCGTTACCGCGCAATCAGCCACGGGTACTTGCCATGGGCCAACCATTTGGTCACGGTTCACTAGGCCCGTTACCGTGCGGTCACCAATGGTGATAAGGAAGGTTTTGTCCGCCACGGTTGGCAGGCTAAGAATACGTTTGACCGCTTCTTTCACATCGATGTTGCTTTGCTCAAGTGCAGGTGAAACCGCCTTAGCGGATACCACATTACGGCTCATCTTAGGTGCTTTACCTAATAACACCTCGAGTGGTAAATCGATAGGATTGTTATCGAAATGGCTGTCGGCTAGGGTTAAATGCTGCTCTTGCGTCGCCTCGCCCACTACCGCAAACGGTGCGCGTTCACGCTCACAAATTGCAGTAAATAAAGGCAAGTCTTCGGCAGCAACCGAAAGCACATAACGCTCCTGCGATTCGTTACACCAGATCTCCAGCGGGCTCATGCCCGGCTCGTCCGATGGCACGTTGCGCAGATTGAAGATACCACCACGGCCGCCATCGTTAACTAACTCAGGGAAAGCGTTAGATAAACCACCCGCGCCAACGTCGTGGATAAATTGGATTGGGTTTTTATCGCCTAATTGCCAGCAGCGGTCGATCACTTCCTGACAGCGACGCTCCATTTCTGGGTTTTCACGCTGTACCGATGCAAAGTCTAAATCTTCGCTCGATTGACCCGACGCCATAGAAGAGGCTGCGCCGCCGCCAAGACCGATGTTCATCGCAGGGCCACCGAGTACGATCAGCTTAGCACCCACGGTGATTTCGCCTTTTTGTACGTGCTCTTCGCGGATGTTACCTAAACCACCGGCTAACATGATGGGCTTGTGATAACCACGGACTTCTACGCCGTTGTGGCTAGAGACTTCTTGCTCATAGGTACGGAAGTAACCTAACAGGGCTGGACGACCAAACTCGTTGTTAAACGCCGCGCCACCCAATGGGCCTTCGGTCATGATATCCAGCGCGCTGACGATACGATCAGGCTTACCGTAGCTACCTTCCCATGGTTGTACAAACCCTGGGATTTTTAAATTCGATACGCTAAAGCCAGTTAAACCCGCTTTAGGTTTAGAGCCACGACCGGTTGCACCTTCGTCGCGGATCTCACCACCTGAACCCGTCGCCGCACCTGGGTATGGACTGATTGCCGTAGGATGGTTGTGGGTTTCCACTTTCATCAGTACGTGCATTGGTTCAGTGTGATAGCTGTAAACACCGTTTGGATCGGGGAAGAAACGTCCCGCAACCGAACCTTCCATCACAGCGGCGTTATCTTTATAGGCAGATAACACGTGGTCTGGTGTGGTTTCAAAGGTGTTTTTAATCATCTTGAACAGAGACTTAGGCTGCGCCTCGCCATCAATTGTCCAATCTGCGTTAAAAATCTTGTGACGGCAGTGCTCAGAGTTGGCCTGAGCAAACATCATCAGTTCAATATCGTTTGGATTGCGGTTCAAACGCACAAAGTTTTCGACTAAATAATCGATTTCATCTTCGGCGAGCGCCAGACCCATTTCGACGTTGGCCACTTCAAGTGCGCGGCGACCTTCAGCCAACACGTTCACACTCTTGAAAGGCGCAGGTTCTGTGCGCTTAAACAGCACATCGGCCTTAGCAAAATCGTCCAGAACCACTTCAACCATACGGTCGTGCAATAACCCTTTGAGGGTTTGCTGTTGCTCGACAGTCAAAGTGTCTGATTCCACATAATAGGCAACACCACGCTCTAAGCGCTTCACTTTACCTAAACCACAATTGTGGGCGATATCAGTGGCTTTAGAAGACCATGGGGAAATTGTGCCGGGGCGGGGAGTAACAAACAGGAGTGAACCTTGGGGGGTATGGGCTTCGATAGCAGGTCCATAGGTGAGAATTTTTTCAAGTTGCTCACGCTCATTGGTCTCAAGCAACTCGCTCAAATCCGCTAAATGAACATACTCAGCATAGATTTGGCGTACCGGAAGCGCAGCGTTTACGCAGGCCTCCATTAGCTTTTGCACTCTAAACGTCGAGAGTGCTGGGGCTCCGCGGATGATCTCCATCACGTCAATTCACCTTATATTTATAATTGCAGGGGTCAGAGATGGCGCTATTATAAGGAAATGTCTGTCACAAATCACCTGTGACCTTACGTAAAACAGTGTTTCCTATTAAGATAAAAAGCGGCCCTTTTCCCCTCCTTCGTATTCCATGCGGTACGATTTTTTTACGTAATTGGCGACAAACGGATATAATCACAGCAATGTCAGCCAGTTTATCCTTGTTACCTCACTGACCTTCTACTGTTCATCATTTTGATTTTATTTAATAAAGTGTGTTTAATGACTCGATTTCTGTTCGCGATTATCTTAGGTTTCTTACTGACGGCGTGTCAGCAAGTGACCGTGGAAGAAACAGAATATGTTCCCCATAAACTCACCGAATTAAGGGTCGGCACCCTTTATGGCCCGCAAATTTATATGACCTCGGGCCAAGGTAACAGCGGCTTCGATTACGATATGGCGGTGCTCTTTGCCGAGTATCTCGATGTGCCCTTAAAAATGGTGCCCTACACCAACCGCGCCGAACTCTATGAAGCATTGAAAAAAAACGAGATTGATATCATTGCCGCGGGGATGACAGAAACCCCTGCGCGGCGCGAACAATTCCGTTTAGGCCCGCCGCTGTATCGCGTCAATCAAGTACTGGTTTACCGTGAAGGCATGCCAACACCCAAAGACATCACAGATTTAAAAGGCAAAATTACCGTAATTGCCGACTCTTCTTTTGTGGAAACCTTGACGCAATTACAGAAACGCCATCCGACGCTGGTGTGGGATCAAGTCACAGATAAAGACAGCGAAGAGCTGCTAGCGATGATCGCCAACAAGGAAATCGACTACACCATCGCCGACTCGAGCAGCGTGCAGATTAACCGCCGTTACTTACCGGATCTGCGTTCAGGGCTCGTGCTAGAAGAAAAGCTCGATGTGGTTTGGTTACTTCCCCCCACACACAGTGACGGTTTGATGAGTCAGTTATTGGCGTTTTGGCACCAAGAAAAACTCGCCGGCACACTCGATCACTTAAACGAAAAGTACTTTGGCCACGTTAAGCGTTTCGACTATATCGATACCCGCGCCTTCCTACGTGCCATCGAAACTGTGCTGCCGCGTTATCGTCAGCTTTTCGAAACCCACGCCGGAGACTTAGATTGGCGAAAATTAGCGGCGACCAGTTATCAAGAATCCCATTGGAATCCTAATGCCCGCTCGCCGACTGGGGTGCGCGGCATGATGATGCTTACACAGCCAACCGCCAAAGAAATTGGCATTACGAACCGCCTCGATGCGGAAGAGAGTATTCGCGGCGGCGCCGCTTATTTACGGGATATGATCAACCGTCTGCCCGAGTCTATCCCCGAGAGTCAACGCATGTGGTTTGCGCTGGCCTCTTACAATATCGGTTATGCCCATGTGGAAGATGCGCGTAAGCTCGCCGAGTCCATGGAGCTTAATCCCAACGCCTGGCGGGATCTTAAAAAGGTATTGCCACTGCTGCAAAAGCGTAAATATTACCAAAAGACCCGTTATGGCTATGCCCGTGGTAGCGAAGCCGTGCATTACGTCGACAGCATTCGCCGCTATTACGACACCTTAGTCTGGGTCGATAATCAATCTAAACAACAAAATAGCGATGAGGAAGAACCGAGCGACCTCGCCTCGGAAGATGGCCCAGCGCCAGTGCCCGGCACCCTCAGCCCAGATAAGCCGAAATAGCCCTAACCGCTTCCCCCTCAATCACTTGACTTGCGCCGCAGCCTTGCTTTTTTGCGGCCATCAAACCACGATTTTAATCTTTGATTAAGCCAACACAGGCTAAAGTGAGCTAGCTTTCGGCTAAAAACGCTGCTTTATAGAGCAGATGCATCGAGGGGGATTGCCGCCTGAGATCTCTGCTGATACTGTCATAGTTACAGGTCAATATAATCATCATTGCGCGTTAACCCATAGCCGTTAACCAAAGCAAAATAGCCTTAACCTAGACAATAACAAGATTGAAAACGGGGTCTATATGAGAAGAAAAACCATCAATAACAGCGCATCACGCCGTCGCACCACATTGAAAATTCGCCATCGCCGGGTGCTGAATCGCCACAAACTGTTTTTTACGTTTCTCCAAGCCCAAGACTAACGCTTAAGCGAGTCCCCAAACTCCTTAGGATAGCGTCCCCTGCTGCGCCTTTTGAGCCTGTTTTAAAGCCTTCTTTTCCTCCCTGCGACGTTTAAAAAAGCGGCTCAATTGGTCAGCACAGTCCTGCGCTAACACCCCAGATGTAATCTCAACTTGATGATTAAAGGCTGGATGCTGCAAGAGGTTAAGCACGGTTCCTGCAGCGCCCGTCTTCTCATCCTTTGCCCCAAATACCACGCGGGCAATCCGGCTATGCACCATAGCACCGGCGCACATTGCACAAGGCTCGAGGGTAACGTAAAGAGTGGTATCGAGGAGTCGATAGTTTTCAATCGTCTGTCCCGCTGCTCGCAAACACTGAATTTCAGCATGGGCGCACGGGTCGTGCTCACTGATAGACAAGTTGTATCCAGTGGCGATTTGCTGACCCTCTTTGACTAAAACCGCCCCCACAGGTACTTCACCCGCAGCCTCAGCCTTTTCAGCCATGGCCATTGCGACACGCATCCAATGTTCATCGACTCGAGGTTGTTCAACATCCACTTGATTGAGACTCGCTTGATTGAGACAAGGTTGCTCGCCAATTAACACATTACCACTAGCTTCATCACAACCAAGTTCATCAGCGCCAAGTTCAACAGAGCCAAGTTCAACAGAGCCAAGTTCAACAGAGCCAAGTTCAACAGAGCCAAGTTCATCAGCGCCAAGTTCATCAGCGCCAAGTTCATCAGAGCTGAGCGTCTTCGCATGCAAGGTTTTTGGGTTCAGTTTTGTCTGCTCCACTTAAGGATTCTCTTTTATCAACAATGTGGGCAATTATACCCATAACCAACAAAAAAGGCGCACTTGGCGCCTTTTCGTTAATGCATCATGTCATCAAAACAGAGAATTATTCCCACTCGATAGTTGCAGGTGGCTTACCTGAAATATCGTAAACTACGCGGGAAATACCGTCGATTTCATTGATGATGCGGTTTGATACGCGGCCAAGGAAATCATATGGCAAATGTGCCCAGTGCGCGGTCATAAAATCAATGGTTTCAACGGCACGCAGTGACACCACCCAATCGTATTTACGGCCATCGCCCATTACACCGACAGAGCGAACCGGTAAGAACACGGTAAAGGCTTGGCTGACTTTGTTATAAAGATCAGCCTTGTGCAGCTCTTCGATGAAAATCGCATCAGCGCGGCGCAGCAAATCACAGTATTCTTTCTTCACTTCGCCAAGTACTCGTACACCTAAACCTGGGCCTGGGAACGGGTGGCGGTAAAGCATGTTGTATGGCAGACCTAACTCGAGACCAATCTTACGCACTTCATCTTTAAAGAGTTCACGCAGTGGCTCAACCAGACCTAGCTCCATATCATCTGGCAAACCGCCAACGTTATGGTGCGATTTGATCACGTGTGCTTTACCAGTAGCGCTACCTGCAGATTCAATCACGTCTGGATAGATAGTGCCTTGGGCTAACCATTTCGCGTTAACGCATTTCTTGGCTTCTTCGTCGAAGATTTCAACGAATACACGGCCGATGATTTTACGTTTCGCTTCTGGATCGGCTTCGCCTTTCAGCGCATCGAGGAAGCGGTTTTCCGCATCCACATGGACAATATTGAGACCGAAGTGGTCGCCAAACATTTCCATCACTTGCTTCGCTTCGTTTAAACGCAGTAAGCCGTTATCAACAAATACGCAGGTCAGCTTCTTACCAATTGCGCGGTGTAGCAGCATGGCCACGACAGATGAATCCACACCACCAGACAGACCTAAAATCACTTCATCGTCGCCAACTTGCTTTTTCAAGCGCTCGATGGCGTCTTCGATAATGGATGACGGCTTCCAGTTTGCGGCACAACCACAGATATCTAAGGCAAAGTGCGACAGCATACGCATACCTTGACGGGTATGGGTTACTTCAGGGTGGAACTGTACGCCGTAGAAACGTTTTTCCTCACAAGACATGGCCGCAAATGGGCAAGTATCGGTTTTAGCAACGGCCACGAAACCTTCTGGGATAGCCGAAACTTTATCGCCATGGCTCATCCACACATCGAGCAGAGATTTGCCATCGGCACTCACTGCGTCTTCGATATCTTTAAACAGAGCCGATTGCGCTAACATTTCGATTTGAGCGTAGCCGAACTCGCCTTCACCCACGCCTTGAATTACTTTGCCGCCCAGCTGCTCAGACATGGTTTGCATGCCGTAGCAGATCCCTAGAACGGGTACGCCAGCATTGAACACATATTCTGGTGCGCGGGGAGAGTTGTCGGCAGTCACACTTTCTGGGCCGCCAGCGAGGATAATCCCGTTAGGGGCAAACTCACGGATTTGGGCTTCGGTCACATCCCACGCCCATAACTCACAGTAAACACCAATTTCACGGATACGACGGGCAATTAGCTGGGTGTACTGAGATCCAAAGTCGAGGATCAGTATCTTATGCTCATGAATATCGCTCATGGATAACCTTTATCTCATCTATTGTTTTAACTTAGCTCAAGACTACGAGGTTCAATCTTGAGGGCATACAAATCTTAATAACGGGGCGGCTTATCGCCGCCCCATTATCACAAACGTTTACGCACCTGAACGGTAGTTTGGCGCTTCTTTAGTGATGGTCACATCGTGAACGTGGGACTCGCCCATGCCCGCAGACGTCACTTTCACAAACTGCGCTTTTTCGTTCAGTTCTTGGATCGTGGCACAGCCTGTTAAACCCATGCATGAGCGCAGACCGCCCATATGTTGATGAATGATTTCCTTAAGCTTGCCTTTGTAAGGTACACGACCTTCGATGCCTTCCGGCACTAGCTTGTCGGCAGCATTGTCAGATTGGAAATAACGGTCAGAAGAACCTTGAGACATGGCGCCTAAAGAACCCATACCGCGGTATGACTTATAGGCACGGCCTTGGTAGAGTTCGGTTTCGCCCGGCGCTTCGTCGGTACCCGCGAACATTGAACCCGCCATGATGCATGATGCACCTGCGGCTAAGGCTTTGGCTAAGTCACCGGAGAAACGTACACCGCCGTCGGCGATAACTGGGATCCCTAAACCTTTTACAGCTTCGGCAGCGTCAGACACCGCGGTAATTTGTGGCACGCCCACACCCGTCACGATACGTGTGGTACAAATAGAACCAGGGCCAATACCCACTTTAACCGCGTTAACGCCGGCTTCAACTAGGGCTAATGCGCCTTCAGCTGTTGCCACGTTACCACCGATGATTTGTAAATCTGGGTATTTAGCGCGGGTTTCACGGATACGTTGCAACACGCCTTCAGAGTGGCCGTGGGAAGAATCGATCAGCAGCACGTCAACACCGGCTTTCACCAGCGCATCGACACGCTCTTCGTTACCCGCACCGGCACCTACGGCGGCGCCCACACGTAAACGACCTAATTCGTCTTTACAAGCATTAGGTTTACGCTCAGCTTTTTCGAAGTCTTTTACAGTGATTAAGCCTTTCAGCTTGAAGTTATCGTCGACAACTAACACTTTTTCGATACGGTTTGAGTGCATTAATTTTTGCACTTCATCTAACTTAGTGCCTTCCGCAACAGTGACTAAACGCGCTTTTGGCGTCATCACTTCTTCTACGGTTTTGCTCCAGTCAGTCACGAAACGAACGTCACGGCCAGTGATGATACCGACCAATTCATTGGCTTCGTTTACCACAGGGTAACCCGCAAAACCATTCTTCGCGGTCAGTACTTTAAGATCCGCCAGCGTAGTTGAAGGCGTTACCGTTACAGGTTGTTGCACCACACCCGCTTCGTAAATTTTTACTTTACGAACTTCTTCGGCCTGCTTTTCTATGCTCATGTTTTTATGAATAAAACCTAAGCCACCTTCCTGTGCCATGGCAATAGCAAGACGCGCTTCGGTCACAGTGTCCATAGCGGCAGACACAAGCGGAATATTCAGTTCAATGGTGTTAGTCAGGCGAGTTTTAAGGATGGCGGTGTTTGGGAGTACAGTCGAATGCGCAGGAACAAGTAACACATCGTCAAAGGTTAGCGCTTCTTTAATTAAACGTAGCATAGGCAACATCTCCCCAGTTGAGTAGGATTTTAGAGGTGAAATATTGCGGCGGGATTATACCTTGCATCTGGGGAGCGGTAAATGGAAAATAGTGAAAAAATCCCATTTGCACGAGAAAACACATGCAAGTCCCTAAAAATAATATTTATACCGTCTCACGCCTTAATGGTGAAGTCAGGCAAATTCTCGAGGGACAACTGGGAAAAGTCTGGCTAAACGGTGAAATTTCCAACTTTTCGGCCCCCAGTTCGGGACATTGGTATTTAACCCTTAAGGATCATTATTCCCAAATTCGCTGCGCCATGTTCAAGGGGCGCAACCAAAGCGTGAGCTTTAAACCTGTGAATGGTCAGCAGGTGCTAGTAAAAGGCGCCATCAGCGTGTACGAGCCTAGGGGCGACTATCAATTATTGATTGAATCTATGCTCCCCGCAGGGGATGGCTTACTGGCACAGCAATTTGAAGCGCTCAAAATGAAGCTCGCGGCGCAGGGATTATTTGCCGCCGACACTAAACGTCAGTTACCGAAAAATATTCAACGTATTGGGGTCATCACCTCCCCCTCGGGCGCGGCTATCCGTGATGTGTTGCATGTGCTTGCCCGCCGTGACCCTTCCATCGAAGTGATTATTTATCCCACTCAGGTACAAGGCGAGAGCGCGGATCTTAATATCTGCCAAGCCATCAATATCGCCAACCAACGGCTCGAGGTCGATGTATTACTGCTCACCCGCGGCGGCGGCTCACTCGAAGATTTATGGTGTTTTAATAGTGAAGCGCTCGCCCATACCATTTACAACAGTGCCCTACCCGTTGTCAGCGCCGTAGGCCATGAAGTCGACACCACTATCAGTGACTATGTGGCCGACGTTCGCGCCCCGACGCCCTCTGCGGGCGCAGAGCTACTGTCTCAGGATAGCGACAATAAGAGCCAACGCTTAGCCACAGTACTGTCGCGCCTCAAACAGAGCGCGAGTCACTATCAACTCAAGCAAGAAAGACGCTTAAGTTTGCTCGAACACAGACTGCAACGCTTAGATCCTAAGCGCACCTTGCAACAATTTGAGCAGCGTTTCGATGAAATGCAATTACGGCTCGAAGCCGCATTGTCTAACAAATTGCACGGCTTAAGTCGCCGTCAGCAGCAACTGGCAAGCCGCCTCGAGCAGCAGTCCCCAAAGCACAAACTCGCACTCGAGACCAATCGATTGAGCTATTTAGCGACGCGTTTGCAGGACGCTATGCAGGATACCCTCAACCAAAGCGAGCAGCGGGTCAAATATGCCGCCCATCAATTGGAAACGGTCAGTCCATTAGCCACCTTGAGCCGGGGTTACAGCATCACCACAGATGCAAATCATCAAGTCATAGACAATGCCGCCCAGCTGAGTGTGGGCGATAAGATAAACACTCGCCTACGCCATGGACAAGTGCAGTCGACCGTGACGCAAATAACCGATGAGAGCTAAGACTCAATAGCCTTAAGCTCAACGTCTAAGCCCATAATCATAAAGCATTTTATTGATACAAGACTTATGATTGCCCCTAAAATGCGCCAACAAAAAAAGGAACCCTAGGGTTCCTTTTTATATTCAGCTTAAGCCAATAGCGCAGATTTACTTTGTCTTGCGATCTTTAATATGGCTTAGTGCGCGCTTACGGCGACGCTCTTGGCTCATGGTCAGCTTTTCAACCTTGTTTTCAAACGGGTTATCACCCTCTTGGAAACGCAGCTGAATTGGCGTACCGACCACTTTTAATGAACGACGGAAGTAGTTCATCATGTAGCGCTTGTAAGAATCCGGTAGCTTGCTGACTTGGTTACCGTGAATAACCACGATTGGCGGGTTATAACCACCGGCGTGGGCGTATTTCAGTTTCACACGACGGCCGTTCACCAATGGCGGCTGATGGTCATCCTGCGACATTTGCATGATTCGGGTCAGCATAGAGGTGCTCACGCGGCGAGTCGCACTGTCGTAAGCTTCTTCAATCGACTCAAACAGATGGCCAACGCCCGTACCATGTAGCGCCGAAATAAAGTGAATACGAGCAAAGTCGATAAAGCCTAAACGGCGGTCGAGTTCACTCTTAACCCGGTCTTTAATGCCCTGATCGATACCGTCCCACTTGTTGACGGCGATAACTAAGGCGCGGCCCGCGTTCAAGGCAAAACCTAATAGACCTAAATCCTGCTCGGCAATCCCTTCACGGGCATCGATGATCAGCAGCACAACGTTGGCATCTTCAACCGCTTTTAGGGTTTTGATCACCGAGAACTTTTCAATCACTTCATGGACTTTACTGCGGCGACGCACACCAGCAGTATCGATAATCACGTATTCGCGGCCATCGCGTTCCATCGGAATGTAAATACTGTCGCGGGTGGTGCCCGGCTCGTCGTAAACCACCACACGCTCTTCACCTAAGATACGGTTAGTCAGCGTCGATTTACCTACGTTAGGCTTACCGATAATCGCAAGCTTGATCGGTAAATCCTGCAGACGTTTCTGCTCGGCTTCTGCTTCTTCTTCGGTGTATTGACGCTCGTCGACTTCTTCCTCTTCACCTTGGCGTTCAATCCCCATCGCTTCGGCATAAGGCGTTAAGGCGTACTCAATCATGTTGGTCACGCCACGACCTTGGGCGGCAGCCATTTGGTAGACTTCACCTAAACCTAACGACCAAAACTCGGCACAGGCAGAATCGGCATCGATACCGTCAATCTTGTTAGCCACCACGAAAGTGGTTTTTTGACGGCTACGTAAGTGCTGAGCGATAGACAAATCCGCGGCGGTTAAGCCCGCGCGCGCATCGGTCATAAATAAGACAACATCGGCTTCTTCGATAGCGGCAAGGGACTGCTCGGCCATCTTAGTTTCGATCCCCTCTTCAGTGCCGTCGATACCGCCGGTATCCACCACGATAAACTCATAGCCGGATAGGAATGCTCGACCATATTTACGGTCACGTGTTAGGCCAGGAAAGTCAGCAACCAGCGCATCACGCGTACGCGTAAGGCGGTTAAATAAAGTGGATTTACCGACGTTCGGCCGACCAACAAGGGCCACTACAGGGATCATGATTTTGCCTCTAAAAAACTTTTCAATAAAAAGCCCCCGGAACACACTTCCAGGGGCTCTACAAGGATAACACTTTTAACTAAGGAAGTGTTACAACAGCTAACTTTCCGCTGCGACCTTGCACGTAGATTTTATCATCCACCACTAATGGTTGGCTGAATAATCCAGAGCTGTCCACTTGGATACGACCGACAATACTGCCTGTGCTGCGGTCGATAAAGTGCAGATAACCTTCAAAATCGCCCACAACCAGATAGTCGCGATACACGGCTGGTGACGTGAGTGTACGGTTCGCCAGCTCAGAGTTGCTCCACAATTCTAGGCCATTACGTCTGTCC